>DATFRR010000146.1:0-2895 GCA_035263025.1 Micromonosporaceae bacterium | reverse complement strand
GTCCTCGCGGTTGGGGTGCTCGGCGTGCCGTCGCTGCGGGTGTTGCTCGACGTCCTGATCTTGCGCCGGGTGCCCGACGAGCAGCGCGGCCGTACGATCACGGCGCTGATGACCGTGCTCACGATCGGGATCCCGTTCGGTACGCTCGCCGGCGGCCTGAGCCTGCAGTACGCCGGTCCGACCGCGACGATCCTGGCGATCTGCGTCCTGAACGCGCTCGCAGTCGCCATGGCGGCATCCGACCGCCGGCTGCGCGCCGCGCAATGGCCGGCCGCCTGACAGCGACCGGCTGCTGGCAGCGCCACAGAGCGAAACCAAGCGTCACAGGGGGAAACCAAGCGACGGAGCGATGCTGACGCGTCGCTTCGTCGCTTGGTGTAACACGACGGAAACAGTGGGGACACGCCGGGGCAATCGCCACGACCTAGCGTTCGAGCATCCCGCCAGACCGCCGCGCTATCAGGAGGACAAGTTGTTCGCCAACGCCGAGGAACTTCTTCGCTACGTCAAGAACGAGGGCGTTAAGTTCGTCGATGTCCGATTCTGTGATCTTCCCGGCATCATGCAGCACTTCAACGTACCGATCGAGTCGTTCGACGAGGCGGTGTTCACCGATGGCCTCGCGTTCGACGGCTCGTCGATCCGCGGCTTCCAGCAGATCCACGAGTCCGACATGCTTCTGCTGCCGGACGCGGCCACCGCTTTCGTCGACCCGTTCCGGGTGGAGAAGACGGTCGCGCTGAACTTCTTCATCCACGACCCGTTCACCCGTGAGGCCTACTCGCGCGACCCCCGCAACATCGCGCGCAAGGCGGAAACCTTCCTCGCGTCGAGCGGCATCGCCGACACCGCGTATTTCGGCCCGGAGGCGGAGTTCTACGTCTTCGACTCGATCCGGCACGAGACCGCGTCGAACAAGGCCTACTACTACATCGATTCGGTCGAGGGTTGGTGGAACACCGGCGCCGAGGAGGAGGGCGGAAACCGCGGTCACAAGATCGCGTACAAGGGCGGATACTTCCCGGTCGCGCCGGTCGATCACTTCTCGGACCTGCGCGACGCGATGGTTCGCCGGCTCGTGGACGCCGGCTTCACCGTCGAGCGGTCGCACCATGAGGTGGGTACGGCCGGCCAAGCGGAGATCAACTACCGCTTCTCGACGCTGCTACACGCCGGCGACCAACTGCAGCTGTTCAAGTACATCGTGAAGAACACCGCATGGGCGAACGGCAAGACCGCCACGTTCATGCCGAAGCCGCTGTTCGGCGACAACGGATCCGGCATGCATACCCATCAAAGCCTGTGGCTCGGCGGCGAACCGCTCTTCTACGACGAGACCGGTTATGGCGGACTGTCCGACATCGCGCGCTGGTACGTCGGCGGCCTGCTCTACCACGCACCGTCGCTGCTCGCGTTCACGAACCCGACGGTCAACTCCTACCGGCGGCTGGTGCCAGGCTTCGAGGCGCCGGTCAATCTGGTCTACTCGCAGCGCAACCGGTCGGCGTGCACGCGCATCCCGGTCACCGGTACGAATGCGAAGGCTAAGCGCATCGAGTTCCGCGTGCCCGATCCGTCCAGCAACCCGTATCTGGCGTTCTCGGCAATGCTGATGGCCGGCCTGGACGGCGTCAAGAACAAGATCGAGCCGCCCGAGCCGATTGACAAGGACCTCTACGACCTTCCGCCGGACGAGTTCTCCAACGTCCAGCAAGTGCCGGGCACGCTGCCCGACGTACTCACCGCGTTGGAGGCCGACCACGATTATCTGCTCGACGGCGGTGTTTTCACGCCGGACGTGATCTCGACCTGGATCGACATGAAGCAGACCAACGAGATCGACCCGATCCGGCTGCGCCCGACACCGCACGAGTTCGCCATGTACTACGACGTCTGAGCATTACAAGCATCGTCCGTCGCGAGATGGGTCCGACCGCACGTCGCGGTCGGACCCTTCGCTTTCTTAGGCGGGTACGGCATGTGCCAGCAACGTGTCGCGTACCCAGGCCAGCTCCCGCGTGACGTACTCGACGATGTCTCCTGTCTTGAGGTGCGCCGGCAACACATCCCACGTGTATGTCTCGATCTCCAAGTGGTCGGAGAGGGGTGACTCGGCGTGCACCGACAGTGCGGCGTCGATGCCGTCCCGCGTGGTGCCGAACGCACCGAGGTCATCGAGGAACACCGGCACGTGGAAATGCGTACGCCACTCCAGCCCGGGCCTCGGTTCGGCGCGCCAGGCGTCGATGGCGTCGGAGAGGTTGAGCCTGCGAGTCAGCCGACCGTTGCGCGACTCCGTTGTCTGGCTCAGGTAGATCGTGTCGGTGAACGGCTCGAGCCCAGCCACCGCCTCAGCGGTCACGTCCGGAACCTTGAGCGCCGCCGCCGCCTGAAGCTTGAAGATCGGCACACCGGAGTCACGCAACAGGCGCAGCGACGCCGCGATGTCTTCGTACTGCACCGACTGGTGGCAGATGTCGAATACCACGCCAAGGTGTCGGCGTACCAAACCGACCGCCTCGCTCGCGGGTACGCTCGCGAGCCGCATCAACCGTCGGATGCCGCTGCCCGACCACACCTCCGTCTCGAAGTAGCGCACCGTCTCCTCGGTCGTCTCGAGGAAGCAGAACGGCTCGGGTTCCAGTGCGAGCTTGACCCGCCGTCCGGTGCGCCGCTCGACGTCGATGAGATACGCGACGGCTCGGAGCAAGTTCTCGGTCAGCACGGTGACGTCCTGCGGGCCGCGCACTTTAGGTCGGAACGTCAGCGGTGCGGTCTGGATCGACGGTGCGACCGATCGCGGCGAAATGTCGGCGAGGATGTCCGCGACCCGACCGGTGTAGCGGACCCGGTCTTCGGTTGACCAGTCCGGCTCGTAGACGTCCGCCATGACGA
>DATFRR010000145.1:0-15381 GCA_035263025.1 Micromonosporaceae bacterium | reverse complement strand
GAACCGCCGACCTCCTGTACGGAGGGTTCCGTCGGGTGGGGTACCTCGACGTCGAAGATCGCCCGTACGGTGTGCCAGTCGAGCGGCCGGCGCTCCGGGCCGTACGCGTTCGGGTTGTGCATGTCCACCACGTCGAGCAGTGGCCCGACGACGGCTTGCTGACCGGTCTCCTCACGGATCTCGCGGACCAGCGCGTCGCGGGCGGACTCCCCGAAGTCGGTGCCACCACCGGGCAAGTGCCAGTGACCCGCACCGGGATAGCCGGCCGACACGCGCGTCAACAGCAGGCGGCCACTCGGATCCCGCACCACGCCGTACGCGCTGAATCGCTGGAACCGTACGGCGTTCGGGTCGCGCGAATGCGGTACGGCCAATGCCGCGGCGGCGGCGTCCACCTCCGGCGCCGTCGGGTCGCCGAGAAACCGCGCGAGCCATGGCATCGGCGGTGCGCCGGACACCTCCTCCGGCGCGAACCACCGGACTCCGTCGGTGCTGCCGTCGACCTCGTTGCGCAGCTGGCCGCCGGTCACCTCGACGTCGTACACGATGCGGTCGAAGTGGATCAAGCGGTCTCGCGCCTCATTGCGCACCAGATCGGAGCGGACGTCAGCCAACGCGCCGACCCGGATGGACAGCCCGGTCTCCTCGCCAAATTCACGGATCAGCGCGTCGGTCGGTGACTCCGCATGTTCGATGCCACCGCCGGGCAGGTTCCACCGACCCGGGAAGTTCGACTCCGCCGAGCCCCTGACCAGCAGAAGCCGGCCGGCATCGTCGTGCGTGATGCCGTACACGCTGATCTTGCGGCCTTGACGCACGCGGACCGCCCTTCGCCCATCGACCGTCGCACATGTGAATGATCCGGCGGCCACACTACCTGCCGAACCTCTGCGATCTTGGCATCGCACCCGGCGGATCGCACGGGGTCGATGCCCCATCCGGATCAAGAGCCGCGGATACGTAAGGGTCAGATATCAGGGTGCCGATCCGGGCGGTCACCGAGGCGCGACCGCCCCTGGATGCGAGACCGTAGAGGCATGACACAAACGCCTTCGTACCGGGAGCTGCGGCGCTCGCAGACCGATCGCAAGATCAGCGGCGTGTGCGGCGGCATCGCCGAATATCTCAACGTTGACCCGAATATCGTCCGACTCGCGGCGATCGCGCTGACCATCATCACCGGCGGCGCGTTCATCCTCGCGTACGTCATCGCAATCGTGGTCATGCCGGATTCGCCAAAGCCGGCGCCGGTGTGGAATCCACCGGCGAACCAGCCTGCCCAGCCAGGCCAGCCGACTCAGCCTGGTCCGGTGGGCTGGGACGGCCGCACGCCGCAGGGCGAGCAGTTCCCCGGTTGGCCGGGCACGCCGACGTCACCGGCCGACCGGCCGCAGAGCTAAGCCGATTCACGGTTCGTGGGGCCCGCGCCGGCCGGGCTCCACGATGATTTGCGGGTACGCCGCGCCGAGTTCGCGGGTACGCCGTGCCGGGACCCGACGGCGCCGGCACCTAGGGTGGCTGGCATGCGTCATGTCGGCATCGCCGCCCACAGCATCGAGGGCGCGAGTCTCTGCTTCCGCGAGTTCTGCCATGAAGGCTTCGCCGAACTCGGTCCCAATGACCATCCCGACGTCACGATGGACGCCATCGCCCTGGCTCGGAGCCTGCCGTCGTGGGACAGCGGTGACCACGCGGCGATCCGACAGATCATGGCGACGAGCATCGCCCGGCTCGCCGGTGCTGGCGCGGAATTCTTCGTCTGCCCGGACAACACCGTGCACACCGCGTTCGAGTTGCCCGGCCCGGATTTCGCGTTGCCGGGGCTGCACATCGCGGAGATCGTGGCAGACCGGGCGGCGCGTGACGGGCGCCAGCGGGTCGGGATCCTCGGGACCCGCTATCTCACCGATGGCCCCGTCTACCCCCGTGCGTTCGCCAGTCGAGGAATCGAAGCCGTGCTGCCGAGCGCCGACGATCGGGCGATCGTCAACCGGGTCATCTTCGACGAACTCACCGACGGCATCGTCACCAACGCGTCCCGCACCGCCTACATCGGCATCATCGAGCGACTCGCCGCACGTGGTTGCGACGCGGTCGCGCTGGTCTGCACCGAGATTCCGTTGCTGATCACGCCGGATGTTTCGCCGCTGCCGACACTGGACTCGACACGACTGCTCGCGCATGCCGCGTTCGAGGTCGCGATCGGGCGGTCCCCGGTGCCCATGTGGCGGGGCGGACCGATCCGGTCAGCCTGATCGGCGGATCGGCGGCGCGATCCATCACTCCCATTCGATGGTGCCGGGTGGCTTGCTCGTCACATCGAGTACGACGCGATTGACCTCGGCCACTTCGTTGGTGATGCGCGTGGAGATGCGGGCCACGAGGTCGTAGGGCAATCGTGACCAGTCCGCCGTCATGGCATCCTCGCTTGACACTGGGCGGAGGACTACCGGATGACCGTACGAGCGGCCGTCGCCCTGTACGCCGACGCTGCGTACGTCCGCGAGCAGTACGACGGGGAACTGCCACACGTCGCGGTCACGCCCGGACGCGAGCAACTCGTCGCGTGCGATCTGATCGGCGGCGCGCAGCACCGCGAGGCGGTCGCGGGTGACCTCACCGATGATCCGGATCGCGAGCCCCGGTCCCGGGAACGGATGCCGCCACACCATCGCCTCGGGCAATCCGAGTTCCGTGCCGATCGCGCGCACCTCGTCCTTGAACAGCTTCCGCAACGGCTCGACGAGCTCGAACCGCAGATCATCGGGCAACCCGCCGACGTTGTGGTGCGACTTGATGTTTGCCGTCCCGGCACCGCCGCCGGACTCCACCACGTCCGGATAGAGGGTGCCCTGCACCAGAAACTCCACGTCGCCGGCGGCAGCGACCTCGCGCGCGGCGCGCTCGAAGACCCGGATGAACTCACGTCCGATGATCTTGCGCTTCCGCTCTGGATCCGACACTCCGGCGAGCGCGGCGAGAAACTGCTCCGACGCGTCGACGACCTTCAGCCGGATGCCGGTGGCCGCGACGTAGTCCTTCTCGACCTGCTCCGCCTCGCCGGCGCGCAACAGACCGTGGTCGACGAATACACACGTGAGCTGATCGCCGACCGCCTTGTGGACGAGCGCCGCCGCGACGGCCGAGTCGACGCCACCGGACAGGCCGCAGATGACTTCCTTCGTGCCGACCTGTGCGCGAATAGCGGCAACCTGCTCCTCGACGATGGACTCCGGAGTCCACGTCGGCGCGATGCCGGCCACCTCGTAGAGGAAGTGTTCGAGTACGGCTTGGCCGTGGCTGGTGTGCGCGACCTCGGGATGGAACTGCACACCGGCCTGTCGTTGAGTAACGTCCTCGAATCCGGCGACCGCGGCACCCGCGGACGTGGCGGTGACCATGAAACCGGCCGGTGCGACGGTGACCGCGTCACCGTGGCTCATCCAAACGTCCTGCCGCTCCGGTAGGCCGTCGAACAGCACGCCGCGACGCGTCACGGTCAGCGGCGTGCCGCCGAACTCGCGGAGTCCGGTCTTCGCGACCGTTCCGCCGAGCGCGCGCGCCATCAATTGAAAGCCGTAGCAGATGCCGAACAGCGGCACGTCGGTCCGGTAGAGCGATGGATCGACATCGGGAACGCCGGGTTCGTACACGCTGGCCGGTCCGCCGGACAGGATGATCGCCGCCGGGTTGCGCGCCAGCATCTCCGGCACCGGCATCGTGTGCGGTACGACCTCGGAGTAGACCCGCGCCTCACGGACCCGTCGCGCGATGAGTTGGGCGTACTGGGCGCCGAAGTCGATGACGAGAACCGGACGCGGCTGGCTCATCGCCCTAGCGTAGTCGGCGCGCCGGGCACGCCTTCGCCGCCGCGCGCGCGTTTCGCCCGCGGCTCGGCGCCGCACGTGTTGATCTTGTCGGTACCCGGTGGACAATACTGTTATGGGAGACATCCTGGTCGGCACCGCGTCCTGGACCGACAAGACGCTGCTCGAATCGGGGTGGTATCCGCAGACTGCCGACACGCCGGAGAAGCGGCTGAACTACTACGCGAAGCAGTTCCCGCTCGTCGAGGTGGACTCGACGTATTACTCACCACCGGCCGAGGCGACCGCGGCGCGCTGGGCGGAGCGGACACCCGAGGACTTTACGTTCAATATCAAGGCATTCAGCATGCTGACCGGTCACCCGACCCGGCCCAGTGCGCTCTACAAGGACCTTCGACCCGAGACCGACAAGGCGAACATCTACCCGGGCGACCTCACCCCGCAGGCGTACGAAGATGTGTGGACGCGGTTCTTGTCCGCGCTCGATCCGCTCGTGGAGGCCGGCAAGCTCGGGGCGATCCTGTTCCAGTTCCCACCGTGGTTCGGCATTCGCCGCGACAACAAGAGCTATCTAGTCGAGGTCGCGAAGCGGTGCGCTCCACTGCGTGCCGTCGTCGAGTTGCGCAACGCAAGCTGGTTCGACGGCGACAACCAGACCGAAACGATCGACTTCCTCACGCGCCACCGATTGCCGTTCGTGAGCGTCGACATGCCGCAGGGCCACCGATCGTCGATCCCGCCCGTGTTAGTCGCGACGAGCGATCTCGCTGTCGTGCGGTTCCACGGCCACAGCGACAAGTGGACGAGCAGGAACATCTACGAGAAGTTCGGCTACGAATACTCCGAGAAGGAGCTCGAAGGCTGGGTACCCAAGCTGGAGCGGCTTTCGCGCGAGGCGGCGGCGGTGCACGTTCTGATGAACAACTGCCGCGACGACTTCGCCCAACGCAACGCCGCACAGCTGCGCAAGCTGCTTGGCGTCTAGGCGCTCGCGCCGTGGCGCGCGACGCGGCGTTCCCGCAGCGCCGTGGGCGCGCGCCCCCTCCATGATCCGCTACAAGGTGGCATCTCGACCAGATGGCGACTTCGATTCCACCGCCCAGTGGATCATGGTGGTCAAGCGACCGGCCACCGCGTCACCGGTCGAGCACCAACCCGACCTTCTGGAACTCCTTCAAGTCGCGGTATCCGCACTTGGCCATCGCGCGACGCAGTCCGCCGAATAGATTCAGGCCCCCGTCTGGATCGTCGGACGGACCGAAGAGCAACCGTTCCATCGAACCGAGCGGCTCGGCGCCGTCCGCCGCCGCGAACGCGCCGCGCGGGAGGTTCGGATGGCTCGCCGCGCTGTGCCACCATGCGCCGCCGGCCGGTGCGTCGACGCACACCGACAGCGGCTCGCCCAGCATCACGGCGTCCGCACCGCACCCGAGCGCCTTCGCGATGTCGCCCGATGTCCGTACTCCACCGTCGGCGATCAGGTGCACGTACCGTCCGCCGGTCTCGTCGAGATAGTCGCGCCGTGCCGCGGCGGCGTCCGCGATCGCGCTCGCCATGGGTACGCGAATGCCGAGCACCCGGTCGGTCGTCGACCACTCGTCGGCACCTACCCCGATGATCACGCCGGCCGCGCCGGTGCGCATGAGATGCAGGGCGGTCTGGTAGTTCGTACAGCCGCCGACGATGCACGGCAGGTCGAGGTCGGCGATGAACTCCTTGAGGTTCAGCGGTTCATCCACTGTGGACACGTGCTCGGCGGACACCAGGGTGCCCTGGATGACGAGGATGTCCACGCCGGCGTCGAGCACCACGGGCGCGAGCGACAGGGTGTGCTGCGGGCTCACGCGTACCGCCACGGTCACGCCACCCTCACGGATCACCCGTACCCGCTCCGCGATCAACTCCGGCCGGATCGGCTCCGCGTACGCCTCCTGCAGCCGGCGCGTGGCGTGCCCCTGCTCCTCGAGCCCGGCCAGTTCGTCGAGCACCTTGGACGGATCCTCGTAGCGCGTCCAGAGTCCCTCGGCGTTCAACACGCCGAGGCCACCGAGCTGACCGAGGGTCACCGCCGTGCTTGGGCTCATTGTCGCGTCCGACGGGTGTGCGACACACGGGATCCGGAACGGGTACGCATCCAGCTGCCACGTCGTCGACACGTCGTCCACGTCCCGGGTGCGCCGGCTCGGCACGATCGCGATGTCGTCTAGGTGGTAGCCGCGCTGGGCGTTCTTGCCGAGCCCAATCTCGACCACGTCACGCATGCCGGTCCTCGCCGTCATCAGTCACGCCGTTCCATCAGTCGTGGAGTGCTCCATTGTCGAACACGACGGTGGCGTCCGTCGCGCAGACCTCGGGATCTGACCGCATGACCCCGAAACGCGAGCGCGGGTCGGGGCTCGGTCGCGGCGTCGAAGCCCTCAGCGCGAGTGGTAGTTCGGTGCTTCCACCGTCATCTGGATGTCGTGCGGGTGGCTCTCCTTGAGTCCGGCCGACGTGATCCGGACCAGCCGGCCGCGCCGCTGCAACTCCTCGATGTTCGCCGCGCCGGTGTAATACATGGCTTGGCGCAGGCCGCCGACGAGCTGATGCGCGACCGCGGCGAGCGGCCCGCGGAACGGCACCTGCCCCTCGATGCCCTCCGGGATCAGCTTGTCTTCCGCGGTCACGTCGGCCTGGAAGTAGCGGTCCTTCGAGTAGGACGCGCCGCGCTGGCCGCCGCGCAGCCCGGCCAGCGCGCCGAGCGATCCCATCCCGCGGTAGGACTTGAACTGCTTGCCGTTAATGAAGATCAGGTCGCCGGGCGACTCCTCGCAGCCGGCCAGCAGCGAGCCCAGCATCACCACGTCGGCACCGGCCACGATCGCCTTCGCGATGTCCCCGGAATATTGCATCCCGCCGTCGCCGATCACGGGTACGCCGGCCGGGCGAGCCGCGCGCGCCGCCTCCATGATCGCCGAGACCTGGGGTACGCCGACGCCGGCCACCACCCGCGTGGTGCAGATCGAGCCCGGTCCGACACCGACCTTGATCGCGTCGGCGCCGGCATCCACGAGTGCCTTGGCACCCGCGTACGTCGCGATGTTGCCGCCCACGATGTCGACGTTCGTGTCGCGCTTGAGCCGCCCGATCATCTGCGTGACGGCACTGTTGTGCCCGTGTGCGAGATCGACCATCAGCACGTCAACGCCGGCGTCGACCAGCGCGCGGGCACGCTTGTATGCGTCCTCGCCGACGCCGATCGCGGCGCCGACGCGCAACCGTCCGGCCGGATCCTTCGTCGCATTCGGGAACTGCTCGCTCTTCGCGAAGTCTTTGACGGTGATCAGCCCACGCAGCCGGTCATCGTCGTCGACGAGCGGCAACTTCTCGACCTTGTGCCGCTGCAGCAGCGCCAGCGCGTCCTGTTTGGTCACGCCGACCCGCGCCGTCACTAGTGGCATCCGCGTCATCACGTCGCGCACCAGCGCCGACTTGTCGGCCACAAACCGCATGTCACGGTTGGTCACGATGCCCATCAGGCGGCCAGCGGTGTCGATCACCGGTACGCCGGAGATCCGGTATTTGCCGCACAGCGCATCCACGTCACGGATCGTGTCGTCCGGCGAACACGTCACGGGATTGGTAATCATGCCGGCCTCGGACCGCTTCACGAGGTCCACCTGGGCCGCCTGGTCTTCGATCGACATGTTCCGGTGCAGCACACCGAGCCCACCGAGCCGTGCCATCGCGATCGCCATACGCGCCTCGGTGACCGTGTCCATGGCACTGGACAGCAGCGGGATGGACAGCTCGATCGACCGGGTCAGCCGCGTCGTAGTGGACGCCTGGCTCGGATCGAGATCGCAATGTGCGGGCAGTAGCAGGACGTCATCGAACGTCAGCGCGAGCGGTAGGTGGTCGTCGGCCAGCGTCTCCGAGGCGTCGCGGTCCGGCTGGCTGCGGTCCTCCCCGAACCGCGCGTGGCCAGCGAGGCTGCCGGCATCGAACCGGTCGACATCGTCCAGGCGGTCACCATCGAAGCTGTCCGCGTCGGGGCGGTCGGCATCGAGGCGGTCGGGGCGATCTGGGTACGAAAGATCCACGGCGGCTTCCCCTCGGCTGCGGTGCAACTATCGTACCGAGTCGTCCGAACGAGTCATCCAAGCGGCACGGGCCGGGCGGCCGCGGAACCGTCGGCGGCCTCGGCGCGTCCGGCCTGCGACGGGCGGCCCGCGGGAGCGCGCACCATCCACGTGGCGCACTGTCCCGCTCCGCCCCAGCGGTCTACCGTTGAGGGGTGCACGACGAGCCCATCGACCCATTTGCCGGCGATCCCACGGATCCGACCGATGAGCTGGCCGGATTCGATGACCCGGCGGACGCCGACCCGGTCGACCCCGAGCATCTGGGCGACGCCGAGCGCGAAGACGTCCTCGAGGATCTCGCCGATCTGGAGATCTACCAGGCGCTGCTCGCGCCGATCGGGGTGCGAGGGCTGGTCATTGAGTGTGAAGACTGCCGCGAGCCGCACTACTTCGACTGGGACCTGCTCGGCAGCAACCTGCGTCACCTACTGGAGTCGGGCCGTCCGCGCGTGCACGAACCGGCCTACGACCCCGATCCCGAGCACTACGTGACCTGGGAATACGCGCGCGGCTACGCGGACGGCGTGCACGACACGCTGACCGAGCCAGAGACGTCCTGATCAACCCGCGGCGAAGGGTCCGCGGCGGGTCGGCCTAACCCACCAGGCCAGTACGGAACCCGGACGCGACTGCATGTGCGCGGTCGCGTGCGCCCAGCTTCCGGAACAGTCGCCGGGCGTGTGTCTTGACGGTGTCCTCGGAGACGAACAGCTCGCGTCCGATCTCGGCGTTGCTCTTGCCGTCCGCCATGCCGCGCAGCACCTGCAACTCACGCTCGGTCAGCGCGGGCGGCCGCGGACCACCAGTGGCGAGGTCCATGCGCTGCTGCGGGACGAGCGTCGCGGCCGCTGCACCGCGAGCGGCCGCACCAACCGATGCAAGCGTGCCGCGCATCGCAACGGTCGTCATGTCGACCGGCGTGGTCGGGGACACCGCCCGTGCCGCCGTGAAGCCAGGGCCACCGTTGCGTACGTCGAGCGGATGTGTGGTGCGATCGGCGGTCGGCGCTACCGCGACGTTCGGTCGGTCGCGCCGGGCGGCGGCCGCCGCGGCGACTGCGTGACCACTCGCGCCGTTGGCATTGACTGCCGCGTCGACGCGCGCGACGCGGCCGTTGTCGGTCCGGCCCAGCCGTTCCACGGCGGGCGCTCCGGCGTCGGTCAGCCCGAGCAGCAAGACGGTCTTCGTGACCGCCGTGACGAGATCAGTGTCGCCGCCGCGAATGACGCCGCGCGCTCCCGCGGAGATCAGAGCGCTCGCGACGGTTGGCTCCGGAAGGCCGTAGACGACCAGCGTGGCACGCGGGGCGTAGGCCATCGCACGGCGTACGAAGCCGACTGGATCGGGACGCGTCAGCGGCCCGTCGACGAACACCAGGTCGGCAGGGCGCTCAGCGAGACGCGCGAGTGCCTCGACCGACGTGACCGCGGTGCGCACTGAGCCGCTCACGCCGAGTCGGTCGGCGCACACCGCCACCGCCCGAGCCGCATCTGGCGTCCGTACGCAGGCAAGGACCGTCAGCACGCGCATCCCCTTCGTTCGGGCGGTTGAGTGTTCCGGCGGTTGAGTGTTCCAGCGGTTGAAACGGGCGGTTCAGTTGGGCGTTTGAGTGTGTTCCTGAAGGAGAGCACAACACGAAATGAACCGGTCTACGACCACTTTCTACGGATGTGGCGTCAAAAAGCGCACACAGAGTGCGAGTCCAAGGCTCCGATCTGCGAGTGCATAGAACCGGCAAGCCCTGGGTATCCCGTGCGAGCACCACCCACGGCTCACGAGAGAGGTTCGCGATGAGCAACATTCACAGGCTGCCCGGGCCGAACGCCGACGTGTGGGACTGGCAGCGAGAAGGCCTGTGCCGTGGTCGCGACAGCGGACAGTTCTTCCACCCAGACGGCGAACGCGGCTCGGCGCGTACGCGTCGGGAGACGCAAGCCAAGGCGTTGTGCCGCATGTGTCCTGTACGTCCTGAATGTGCTGCGCAGTCCCTCTCCGCTCGTGAGCCGTACGGTGTATGGGGTGGTTTCACCGAGACTGAGCGGCTTCGCCTGCTCGCGATCGGCTGGCAGGACACTTTCCAGCGCTATCGTCGCCGAGTCGACGTCGGCAAGCTCGAGGCGAAGCTCAGCCGCGAACTCGCCAAGACCTTTGCGCGCCGCTCCGACGTGTCGCCCGACGTGGTGGCGCCGCCGCGGCAGCGCGAGCCGGTCGGCGCGGCCTGAAACCGGCATTCACCACCGGCCGATCACCAACGTTTTGATCTTCCCCGTATAGCAGTCGATCGTGCCTTCGCCTTCGCCGACGGCCAGCGCGGTGGCCGCATCGGGTCGAGCTTGCAGCCCGAACGTAAACGAGCCGCCGGCCGCGGCCGTACCCGGACGGCTGTAGGCCTGCACCGAGAAGCGCGTCAACACCAACTCGGCGTGCTGCGCGGCCAAATCGTCGAGATGCGCTTGCAGCGTGACGTGGTTGCCGAGTTGGACGTCCAGGCCGATCGCGTAGGACACGCTCGGATCGCGCCAGCCGCCGAAGTCGCCCGACTCGGTGAAGTATTTCGCCACCGACGGTTCGCGCCCTTCGCTCACGTCGGCGAACAGCCCACGCAACAGCGCCTCACCGGCAGCTCCGTTGCAGACCACCGGATGCGACGTTGGCGTTGGCGGGTTGACGACGGTGAATTCCGCGGACGGCTCGGGATGGCCGGGCAACTGCAGGCGATCCGGCGCACAGCCGGCCAGCAGGATCACGGCGACGTACGACGCGAGGCCGACGAGCAGTGCGATCGTGGCGATGGACGGCCGTCGACCGGTCGATCGCGACGTCAGAATCGGTACGCCGGCCACGGCCACCTCCGGTGTCATGGTGGCTCGGTGTCACGATTCCCGGCAACCGCGACTGCTAGCGGACCGTCACGTTGATGGTGTGGTAGCCGCTCGCGCCGTTGGGCGCCTCGTCGGCGATCTCACTGGTCTGCGTCTGCCCGGTGTTGTCGGTGGCACGCACCTGAAGCTGGTGGTCGCCCGACGTGGCGTCCCAATTGAGGAACCACTGGCGCCACGTGTCGACGGACGGAACGGGATCGATGGTCGCGACTCGCCATGCGTCGTTGTCGACCCGTACCTCGACCTTGCTGATGCCTTTGTGTTGCGCCCATGCCACGCCAGCGATCGCCACCCGCCCAGCGGACACCGACTTGCCGTCGATCGGCGTGTCGATGCGCGACTCCGTCTTGATCGGACCCATCGCAGACCAACCGCGCGGCACCCAATACGCGTCGAAGTCTGCGAAGCTGGTGAGCTCGATCTCGGTGATCCACTTTGTACCGGACACGTAGCCGTACAACCCCGGCACCACGGTACGCACCGGAAACCCATGCTCGACCGGCAATGGCTCGCCGTTCATACCCACCGCCAGCATCGCGTCACGACCGTCCATCACGACCGCGGTCGGCGAGCCTGCCGTAAACCCGTCCACCGATCGCCCGACCATCTGGTCCGCACCGGGCATCGGACCGGCCTCGGCGAGGACATCACGCAGCAGAACACCTTGGAAGAGCGCATTGCTGATCAGGTTGCCGCCGACCGGGTTCGACACGCAGCACAGCGTGATGTAACGCTCGACCATCGGACGGGCCAGCAGCTGCTGGTACGTCATGGTGATCTCTTTTTGCACCCGGCCGTGGATGCGCAACGTCCAGGTCGTCGGATCGACCTGCGGCACGACGAGCGCCGTGTCGATCCGATAGAACTGGGCGTTCGGCGTCACGAACGCGGTCTGCCCGGGCAGCGCCTGGTCGGGCGGCAGCGACGGCGGCGCCTCGGTCGGCGTCGGCAACACGACGGACTCACGCGCCGCGGTCACATTGCGGCGCTCCCCAAGTTGTCGACCCACCACCTCGGCGATCAACGCGCCGACCAGCGCGACCGCCGAGCCGATGAGCACGGTACGGCGACCTCGAGCCGTGTCCAGGTCGGGACGTCGGACCCGTGGACCGCGCAGGATCTGGTAGAGCACTGCCGCGCCGGCGAGCGCACCGATCAGCGACGGAAACACGGCGCCGACGCCGGCGTCGTGCCGAGTCACTGCCGCCACCGCGCCAAGCACACCGAACAGGCCGATCCCGGCATACCCGATGCGGATGTCGTGCACCGCCCACGCCCCGATGACGGCCGCAATGATGCCGAGCAGGATGAACGTTCCGGTGATTAGCGCGGTCTTGTCGTGCGTGCCAAACGTGCTGGTGGCGAACTCCTTGACGGGCAGCGGAACCGCGTCGACGACGACATCGCCGACCGCGATGACGGGCGCGCTTTGCGGCCCGGAAAATGCGGCGATCAGTTCGGCGAGGCCGATGGCGACGCCAGCCGCGGCGACGCCGGCTAGCGCGCCGAACCAACGCGCGGGCTTGCGCACGAATGCCACACGGTCAAGTCTGGCCGCTGCGCTCACACAAACAAGACGCGTAAGCGACCTTTAAGAATCTTCTCGGCGACTCGTAAGGATCGCGATTGCCACTGCGCGCCCGACCGTCGCCACCATCACGTAACCGCTTTCGGTACCACGTACCCCCAAACGTCCCGGCCACCACGCAACCGCTCTCGGTACCACGTACCCCCGAAAGCTCTTAAAGCTCACCGGCGGCGGCCGACTACGACGGGATCCCGGGACCGCTTGCCCACGTAGGGATCAAGCTTGAGCCGCCCGGAGTGGGCAAGCGGGTCCCGGGATCTAAAGGGCAACCAAGTCAGAACCCAGGCCCGTGCGAATGCCCGTGCCCGTGTCCGTGACCACCCGCTGCCGGTTTCGGCGGCTCCTTCTTCTCCACGACGATGCTCTCCGTGGTGAGCAGCAGACCGGCGATCGACGCGGCGTTGGCCACCGCGTTGCGCGTCACCTTGACCGGGTCGACGATGCCGGCCGCCACCAGGTCGCCGTAGGTCCCGGTCTCGGCGTCGAGGCCCTGACCCCACGGGAGCGTACGGACCTTCTCCACCACCACGTAGCCGTCGTGTCCGGCGTTGTGCGCGATCCAGCGCAGCGGTTCGACGAGCGCGCCGCGCACGATGCCGACGCCGGTCGCCTCGTCGCCGGTGCGGTCCAGCCCGTCGAGCATGGCCGCGATGTGCACCAGCGCGACGCCGCCGCCGGGGATGATGCCCTCCTCGACGGCTGCCTTCGTCGCCGAGATGGCGTCCTCGATGCGGTGCTTGCGCTCCTTCAGCTCCACCTCGGTCGCGGCGCCGACCTTGATGACCGCGATGCCACCGGAGAGCTTCGCGAGGCGCTCGTTCAGCTTCTCCTTGTCCCAGTCGGAGTCGGACGCCTCGATCTCCTTGCGGATCTGCTCGACGCGGGCCGCAACGTCGGACGCCTTGCCGCCGCCGTCGACGAGCAGCGTGTCGTCCTTAGTGATGACCGCGCGACGTGCCGTGCCAAGCATGTCGATCGTCGCGAGGTCGAGCTTGTAGCCGAGTTCCGGGTTGATCAGCTCGGCGCCGGTCAGGATCGCGATGTCCTGCAACTGGGCCTTCCGGCGGTCGCCGAATGCCGGTGCCTTCACCGCGGCGACCTTGATCGTCTTTCGGATCGCGTTAACGGTCAGTGCGGCGAGCGCTTGGCCGTCCACGTCCTCCGCGATCACCAGAAGCGGCTTGCCGGTCTGCAGCACCTTCTCGAGCAGCGGCAGCAGGTCCTCGAAGGCGCTGATCTTCTGCGTCGTCACCAGCACGTAGGGCTCGTCGAGCGCGGCCTCGCCGGCCTCCGGGTCGGTCATGAAGTAGGGCGAGATGAAGCCCTTGTCAAATTGCATGCCTTCGGTGATCTCGAGCTCGGTCGCCATCGTCGAGCTGTCCTCGACAGTGATCACGCCCTCGCGACCGACGGCGTCCATCGCCTCCGCGATCAGCTTGCCGATCTGCGCGTCCTGCCCCGACACGGTCGCGACGTGCGCGATCTCCGCGGTGCCGGCCACCTCGATCGCCTTGGCCAGCAGAGCGTCGTTGACCGCGGCCACCGCGGCGTCCATGCCCCGCTTGAGAGACGTCGGGTTTGCGCCAGCGGCCACGTTGCGAAGCCCGTCGCGCACCATCGCCTGCGCTAGGACGGTCGCGGTCGTGGTTCCGTCGCCCGCCACGTCGTTCGTCTTCGTCGCGACTTCCTTGACGAGCTGCGCGCCGAGGTTCTGGTACGAGTCCGGGAGCTCGATCTCCTTCGCGATCGTCACGCCGTCGTTGGTGATCGTCGGGGCGCCGAACTTCTTGTCCAGCACCACGTTGCGGCCCTTCGGGCCGAGCGTCACCTTGACCGCGTCGGCGAGCGCGTTGACGCCGTGCTCCAGCAGGTGCCGTGCGTCGTCGGAGAAGCTCAGAGTCTTCGCCATGAGTTCAGGTATCCCTTTCTACGCCGGCCAGCATCGCGATCGGTGCGCCCACCACCGGCCAGGCATTGCCAGCGGCTCTGACTCACGTGCCGCGGGGCATGGTCTTGGGGCGGTGCGGTGGGCGTACCCGGGTGGGTCGCTAGGCGGCCGTACGGGTGAATGTTTCGCGCAGCAGCGTGGCCCCGTGTGCGCGGCTACGCCGGGCACACGGGGCCACGCTGTCTAGATCACTTCTCGATGACGGCGAGTACGTCACGAGCGGAGAGCACTAGGTACTCCTCGCCGTTGTACTTCACCTCGGTGCCGCCGTACTTGGAGTAGATCACCGTGTCGCCGACCTTCACGTCAACCGGGATCCGGTTGCCCTTGTCGTCGAACCGGCCGGCGCCGACGGCGAGCACGGTGCCCTCCTGCGGCTTCTCCTTGGCGGTGTCGGGAATCACGAGGCCCGACGCGGTGGTCGTCTCGGCCTCGTTCGCCTGGACCACGATGCGGTCCTCGAGCGGCTTGATCGCAACCTTCGTCGCGGTAGTCACGGGCATACCCTCCCGGGTACTTGGAGTCGTCATCTGCCTCAGACCACCGGGCGGCGCCGTCGTCGCGGGTGCCGGACCGCCTGGCAGTGCAATAGCCCCCCGCCCGGAATCGCGCGGGAGTATTGGCACCCTACAGGTGAGAGTGCTAATCGGACGTTAGTCCGCGGCTGGCACTCCGTCAAGGAGAGTGCCAACGGGCGCGGCGAAAGTCACCCATCCGACCGTTCGGAGGAGGTCAGGACGCTGGGACTTCTCACTCACGGTCGGTAGCATCCGGGTCACCCTGTCCCCCGCGGGAGGTCTGTCGTGCGGAAGGCCCTGATCAGATCGTCCGTCCTCGCCCTGGCCGTCGTGGCGGCGGTGTCCGGTTGCGCGAGCTCGTCCTCGGGCACCGGCACGCTCGGCTCGGCCTCGCCCGGCGCCTCGGTCACCGGGTCGACGGGCACCGGGGGCACCGGCGGCGCGACCCCGACGACCGGCGGCGGCACGGGCACCCCGACGACCGGCAGCACCGG
>DATFRR010000144.1:0-19834 GCA_035263025.1 Micromonosporaceae bacterium | reverse complement strand
CTGGCGCGGCTTACGGCGCCGACCGTCAGCCCTACTCCGGTCCGCCGGGGTATGGCGCGCCGAACCGCAACGACTACGGGCCGGACACGCAGGCCTACCGCCCGGACTATCAGCAGCAACCGGCCGGGTACGGCTCGAGTGGCGGCTACGGATCTAGCGGTGGCTACGGTTCCAGTGGCGGCTACGGCTCGAGCGGTGGCTACGGTTCCAGCGGTGGCTACGGATCCGGTGACGGTTACGGATCCGGCGGATACCCCGCGGCCGACAACGGGCAGGGTTACGGCCAGCCGTACGGCGATGGTTATGGCGGTGGGTACGCTGCCGACGCGGGCTACGGTTCGACGTCCGGATACGGCGCGGATGCCGGGTACGGCTCCGACGCAGGCTACGGCTCGAGTGGCGGCTACGGCGGATACGGCGGCCAGCAGTCCTACGGCGACGAGGGATACCAGGCCGGCTACGGGTACGAGACGGACGGCTACTCGAACAACGGCGGCTATGCCAACGGTGGCCAGGCCAACGGCGGCTACGCGGCCGACAACGGTTACAGCTACGGCGCCAACGGCGGCTATAACGGTCGCGGCTCGCACGCCTCCGGCGACCACTCCGGCGGCGCGTACGGCGACGAAGAGGACGACTACCGCGGCGCGCCGGTGCGGCCGGCATCGCGTCCGAGCGCGTCCGGTGGATATCGCGGCGGATACGTCCCGCCGGACCAGCGCGGGTCCGTCGATTGGCTCGACGACTAGGGCCTCGTTACGTCGCGCCGACGAACGCGCCGTTGTCCAGCACGGGTACCGTCGTCGAAACATCTACGTCGACCGCGACCTCGACATCGTCGTCGAACCCTCGCGCGGCGAGGATGCGGGCCGATACGCAGCCGCGTACCGCCGCGACCGGATCGGGTAGCGCGGCCAGCGCCGCCAACGTGACCGCCGCCTCGACGGACAGTCCACCGGACACATGCGACAGCCCGTCCAGCACGACGGCGGCGCCGACCAGATCCTCCACGCAGGGGCGCAAGGTGCCATCCGCCCAACGCTCACCGGCGGCGATGACACCGATCGGACGGTCCGGTTGGCCGTACCCCTGCTGGCCAAGCCAGCCCACGACGGCGCCGGTGTTGCGCAGGCACGCCGCGACCACCGGCAGGCCGGTAGCGCCCGCGGCGGCGCAGATCGCAGCGCCATTGGGCGACGGGAGCACCAGGTCCTCCACCACCGGCGCGGTCATCATCGACGCGGGCGACAGCGACCATGGCTGCGTGTCGCTCAGCGCGTGGCGGCGGACCGCGACGGCGGCACCGATGCGCTCCGCGTAGGCGGACGCTTGACCATCCCACGGGAACGGATGTACGCGGATGCCGCGCCCCACCGCGACATCGAGCGCGGTGGTGAACGACAGCACGTCGACCACGACCAGGACGGCGCATGTTCGACCAAGCTCGGCCGCGCCGGCCAGACCCCACTCGAAACGCGCACCGCTGCCGGGCTGCGTCGTGGCGTTGGCGCTCAAGGACGGTGGCACGGGACGATCGGCTATGCAGTGGGTGACGCCGCGACGCCGCCGAAGTGACGTTCCAGCACGCCGGTGTGCGCGGCACGCAGCTCGTCCAGCGACACCGTGAATTGGTCGATGATCTCCAGGTTCTCGCTCGACGCGTGGATCGTGCCGATCGCGGTATGCGCCTGGCCCAATTCCTCGCAGAGCGCCGTGAACGCGATCTCCTGGCCGCGTGGCACGGCGACCAGCGCGCGTGCGCTGGACTCGCTGAACAACGCCATGAACGGCGACACCGTGTTCGGCAGGCCGATCATCGCGCCGAGGCCGCGACGCAAGCACGACTCGACGAGTGCCTGCGCGAGCCCGCCGTCGGACAGGTCGTGGGCGCTGGTTACCTGCCCGCGCACCGCGGCCGCCGCGATCGTCATCGCGAGCGACCGCTCGGCGGCGAAGTCGACACGTGGCGGCTCACCGCCGAGATGCCCGTGTTCGACCCAGGCCCACTCCGAGCCGCACAGCTCGTCGCGTGTCGTGCCGAGCAGGTAGAGCAGATCGCCGTCGTTCTGGAACCCGATGGGTACGCGTTCCGCGACGTTGGCGAGCACGCCGAGCACGCCCACGACCGGCGTCGGGTTGATCGGAATGGGGCCGGTCTGGTTGTAGAAGCTGACGTTGCCACCGGTCACCGGGATGCCGAGCGCCGCGCAGCCGTCGGCGAGCCCGCGCACCGCTTCGGCGAACTGCCACATCACGGTGGGGTCCTCGGGCGAGCCGAAATTCAGGCAGTTCGTGACCGCGACCGGTTCCGCGCCGGTCATCGCCACGTTGCGGTACGCCTCCGCGAGCGCAAGCTGGGCACCGACGTACGGGTCGAGTCGCGCGAACCGGCCATTGCCGTCCACCGACAGTGCGACGCCGAGCCCAGTTCGCTCGTCGATTCGGATCACGCCGGCGTCTTCCGGCTGCGCGAGCACCGTATTGCCGAGCACGTATCGGTCGTACTGCTCGGTGACGTACGACTTGTCGCACAGGTTGGGGCTGGCCACCATCCGGAGCAACGTGGCGCGCAACTCCTCGGCGGTCTTCGGCCGCGGCAGCGTCTCCGCGCGGTCGACGCGCAGCAACGGCAGGTCCGCCGGCTCGCGCATCGGCCTCGCGAAGACCGGCCCGTCGTCGGCAAGCGACCCGGGTGGTACGTCCACGACGACCTCGCCGTGCCACCACACCACGAGACGTCCGTCGTCGGTAACCTCGCCGATGTCGGTCGCGAGGATGCCCCACTTCTCCGCGATCGCGAACACCGCCTTGAGATTCTCCGGCGTCACGATCAGGAGCATCCGCTCCTGTGACTCGCTCGCCAGGATCTCGTGCGCCGCCATCGAAGGCTCGCGCAGCGGCACGCGGTCGAGATTGGCCCGCATGCCCGTACCCGCGCCGGCCGCCGTCTCGCTGAGTGCACAACTGATGCCGGCGGCGCCGAGGTCCTGGATGCCGACCACGAGATTCGCCGCGTACAACTCGAGACACGCCTCGATCAGCAGCTTCTCGGTGAACGGGTCGCCGACCTGTACGGATGGCCGACGCGCGGCACTGTTCGCGTCGAACGTCGCGCTGGCTAGCACCGACGCACCGCCGATGCCGTCGCGGCCGGTCTTCGCGCCGAGCAGAACAACAACGTTGCCGGGACCGGTGGCATTCTTGCTCTGCAGTCCGTCGGTCGGCAGGACGCCGAGGCACAGCGCGTTGAGCAACGGATTGGCTTGGTAGCACGGGTCGAAGACGAGCTCCCCGCCGATGTTGGGCAGGCCGAGGCAGTTGCCGTAGCCGCCGACACCGCCGACGATGCCGGCAACCAGTCGCGCGGTATCCGGATGATCGATCGCGCCGAAGCGCAACGGATCCATCACGGCGATCGGGCGCGCCCCCATGGCGAGGATGTCCCGGACGATGCCGCCGACACCGGTCGCCGCGCCCTGATAGGGCTCGACGAAGCTCGGATGGTTGTGTGACTCGACCTTGAAGGTCACGGCGAGCCGATCGCTGACCGCGATGACACCGGCGTTCTCGCCCATGCCGGCGAGCAGCCGGTCCGATCGCGGCGCCTTCTCGGCGAACTGTCGCAAGTGGACCTTGCTCGACTTGTACGAGCAGTGTTCGCTCCACATGATCGAATACATATAGAGCTCGGAGTCGGTCGGCCGGCGACCGAGGATCGAGCGGATCTGCTCGTACTCGTCGTCGGCAAGGCCCAGCTCACGGTACGGCTGCGGCTCGTTAGGGGTGGACAACGCCCGGGCGACCGTGTCCGTGCCAGCAAACCCCTCACGCGTGGGTGGCGGCGTATTGCCCCGTCCCCCCGCCTGCCACGGCTCCGCGCTGCTTCCGTCCGGGGCCGGCTCGATAGGCGCCGACGCCGATTCGCCGACCATGGTGGCCCGCCCCGACCGTGGGGCGGGCGTGCCACCCGACGATGCGCCGGCCGGCTCCTGGGCGGCGAGCGTCGGTGCGGCCGTCGACGCGCTCGCGGCCCGCGCCGGACCGGGCGTCGGTTTTGCCGGGCGCCTCGGTGTCGGGCTTGGACGGTGCGGCCGGACGGCGGTCGCGGCATCGGACATGGCGGCTGCCGAGTCGGTCGACTCCGCACTCCGCGCAGCCGGCACCTCGCTCGACGCGTCCTTACCGACTGCGGCCGGTTTGCCGGCACCGACCTGCTGCGCGGCCGGTGGTTTCGCGGATCCTGGATTCTTTGCGGAGTCGGCCGCCTTGTCGGGCGCGGACTTGCTCGCGGTCGGTGATGCCTTAGCGGGTGCCGCCTTCGCGGGGGCGTCCTTCGGCGGTGCCGATTTCGCGGCAGCATCCTTCCCAAGCGGCGCCGTCTTTGCAGGAGGCGCCGTCTTCTCGGAGGCGGCGCTCTTGTCGGAAACGGCGCTCTTGTCGGAGGCGGCGCTCTTGTCAGAGGCCACGGTCTTGTCGGACTTCGGCGTGGACGCCTTGCCGGACGCGGTCTTGCCGGGCGCCTTCTGCGGTGCACTGGCCTTGTCGGGCGTCTGCTTCGGCTCCTCCGGTGCCGAGCCGTTCGCAGACGTCGGCGCGGCATCCGCACCGCGCGCGGCATCCGGCTTCTCGTGGTCCGCGATGGTCATGCGCGTGCTCCAGTCAGGCTCGCCGGTCGGAGCGCCACGGCCGCCTTGATGATGGACGTGAAGAAACCGATCCCATCGACAGACGGCCCGGTAAGAGCGTCGACCGCGTGTTCCGGATGCGGCATGATGCCCACCACGTTGCCGGCCTCGTTGCGGATGGCGGCAATCTCACGCATCGACCCGTTCGGGTTCTCGCCGACGTAGCGCGCGACGATCCGACCCTCCGCTTCGAGCATGTCGAGCGTGGCTTCGTCGGCGACGTACCGGCCTTCACCGTTCTTGACCGGGATGACGACCTCCTGGCCGTCCGCGTAGTCGCGCAACCACGGCGATGCCGTCGATCCGATGCGTAGGCGTTGATCGCGGTTGCGGAAGTGCAGATGAGCGTTGCGGGCAAGCGCACCCGGCAACAGGTGCGCTTCACACAGCACCTGGAAACCGTTGCAGATCCCCAGCACCGGGAGCCCGACTCGGGCGGCCTCGACGATCGTGGACATCACCGGAGCGAACCGCGCGATCGCGCCGCATCGGAGGTAGTCGCCGTATGAGAAGCCACCGGGCAACACGACCGCGTCGACGCCATGCAGGTTCGGGTCGGCGTGCCAGAGGACGATCGATTCGGCTCCGGCGATCCGAGCCGCCCGGCGGGCGTCGCCGTCGTCGAGCGAGCCCGGGAACGTGACGACGCCGATTTTCACCGGTCCGCGCCCTCGAGATCATCGGCGCGGATCGTAAAGTCCTCGATCACGGGATTCGCCAGCAATCGGTCGGCGATCGCGTGCGCGCGTTCGAGAGTGTCGTCAGCGCTGCCGTCTGCGAACTCGATCTCGATGTGTTTGCCGATGCGAACCGACGTGACGCCGTCGAGGCCCAGTCCCGGCAGCGCGTTCGCCACCGCCTGACCCTGCGG
Source organism: Micromonosporaceae bacterium (assembly GCA_035263025.1). GTDB lineage: Bacteria > Actinomycetota > Actinomycetes > Mycobacteriales > Micromonosporaceae > DASQPR01. Next base: position 14,278 of record DATFRR010000144.1, on the reverse strand, counting down.
ATCGAGGATCTCCGGCTTCAGCATGACGTCGACCACGACGCGAGCCACGGATGTCTCCAGCCTGTGGGTTGTCCGGTTTGCCACCCCGTCGTCGCTCCGGACGGGCGAGCCCAGCCTACCCGAGCAAGACGCCACCGCTTGGTTGAGCGACAGCGCGTCAGACTGTGCCATATCCGCCGCGTGGAACGTGAGACGACGTCACCGTGCGCGTCCCGGCGGTCGCACGTCGCGGCGCGCGACGCGCCGCCGCAGCGTGAGGAAGGCGGGGTGGGGCCGCGGGTGGTGCGTCAGCGTGTCCAGATGTAGCCCCATCGGGGCAGCCGCTGCGCGCCTCCGCTCAGGGCCGGTAGCAGCGTCGCAATTCACCCGGTAATCGCGGTCACGATGGCGAGCGCCGCGCAGATCCCGGCGGCCACATAGCGGACGAGCTCGAGCCGCACTCGTTTGAGCAGCCAGTGCCCGAGCACGACGGCCACACCCGATACCGCGGCAAGGCCGAGCCACGATCCGAGGAATGTGCCGTAGGGGTTGTTGCCCTTCGCGACGAGGCCGGCGGTCAGCAGCTGTGACAGATCTCCCCACTCGGCAGCGAACAGCACGAGGAAGCTCGCACCGACCGCGCGCAACCCGGCCCGTACGTTGGTCGGCGCAGCATCCGCGTCCGCCTCGTCCTCGTCGCCGTGCCGCGCGGACCGGAACAGCAGAATCGCGCCGACCACGAACAGTGCCACGACCAGCCACTTGACCAAGTCATGGGGCAGCAGGTTGATCAGCCGACCGAACGCGACCGCGACGACACATTGGACGAAGAACGCCGCGACCACGCCAAGCCACACCGACAGCGGGCGATATTTCGTGGTCAGGATCAGTGTCGCGATGAACGTCTTGTCCGGCAGTTCGACCGGCACGATGAGCAGGAACGCGGTGCCTGCCGCGGCGAGGAATTCGATCATCGCCACTCGTTCCCGGTGATTTTCTGGTACGCCGTCACGTACCGGTTTCGGGTCGCCTCGACGACCTCGTCGGGCAGTTCCGGACCGGGCGGGGTGCGGTCCCAATCGAGGGTACCGAGCCAGTCGCGCAGGGGCTGCTTGTCGAAGCTCGGTTGGGCCTGGCCGGGCCGCCAACGATCGGCCGGCCAGAACCGCGATGAGTCGGGCGTGAGCACCTCGTCGGCGAGGATCACGCGACCCTCGTCCGTCACACCGAACTCCACCTTGGTGTCGGCGAGCAGGATGCCGCGCGGTTCACAGATCGCCCGGCCGCGGTCGAGCACCTCGACGGTCAACGTACGAAGCTCGGCCGCTCGGTCGGCTCCGACCTCGGCGACCATCTCGTCGTACGTCATCGGCTCGTCATGACCGGCCGGACCGCCCTTCGTGGTGGGCGTAAAGATCGTTTCGGAAAGCTTCGAACCTTCCACCAGGCCGTCCGGCAGCGCTACGCCGGAGATCGAGCGAGTGGCGTCGTACTGGACCGTGCCGCTGCCGGACAAGTACGCCCGCGCGACGCACTCGACCATCACCATGTCGAGTCGGCGTACCAGCATCGAGCGCCCGACCAACTCGGGCCGCCCGGTGAACGGCGCCGGATAGTCGGCCACGTCGGACGCGATGACGTGGTTGTCGATCATGTCGGCGAGTTGCTCGAACCACCACAGGCTGAGCTGCGTGAGGATCTTTCCCTTGTCCGGGATCTCGGTCGGCAACACCACGTCGAACGCGCTGATCCGGTCGCTCGCGACCATCAGCAGCCGACCGTCGCTGGACCCGGCCGGAGCAATGATGTCGTAGAGATCGCGGACCTTGCCCTGATACGTGGGCGGGGGCAGTGCAGCACGGGGCTGGCTGATCACCCTCATAGTCTTTCAGCATGCCGGCCCACAGCGGTAACGCAGTGGCGCTCGCCGTGCCACGACTCACGTGCCACGACTCACGTGCCGAGGCTCACGTGCCACGGCTCACGTGCCGAGGCGGTCGAGCTCACAGGATGGGCGCTGGCAGGTACGTACCCGCGTCGGGGTAGTGCGCAACCACCTCGGCCACGCGCGCGGCGACGGCCTCGACCTGCGCGGACGCCGCCCCGGCGAAGCTGGACCGATCCGCCACCAGCTCGTCGATCTCGGCGCGGGTAAGCCCGAGGCGGGCGTCCGCGGCGAGACGGTCAAAGAGGTCGTTGTCGGTGGCCGCCTTCTCTCGCATCGCGAGCGCGACCGCTACCGCGTGCTCCTTGATCGCCTCGTGGGCAACCTCGCGACCGACGCCGCGGCGCACCGCCGCGACGAGCACCTTCGTGGTGGACAGGAAGGGTAGGTAGCGGTCCAGCTCACGAGCGATCACCGCGGGGTAGGCGCCGAACTCGTCGAGCACGGTGAGGAAGGTCTGGAACAACCCGTCGAGTGCGAAGAACGCGTCCGGCAGCGCCACCCGCCGCACGACGGAGCACGACACGTCACCCTCGTTCCACTGGTCGCCGGCCAGTTCGCTGACCATGGAGAGGTATCCGCGAACCACGACGGCGAGGCCGGTCACCCGCTCGCACGACCGTGTGTTCATCTTGTGCGGCATCGCGCTGGATCCGACCTGGCCGGCCTTGAAGCCCTCGGTGACCAGCTCCTGCCCGGCCATCAGACGGATCGTGGTGGCGAGGTTGGACGGCGCGGCGGCGGCCTGCACCAGCGCAGCGACGACGTCGAAGTCGAGTGACCGCGGGTAGACCTGGCCGACGCTGGTCAGCACGCGCGCGAAGCCGAGATGCTCGGCGATCCGCTGCTCCAGCGCGGCGACCGCCGCCTCGTCCCCGTCGAAGAGGTCGAGCTGATCCGCGGCGGTGCCGACCGGGCCCTTGATACCGCGCAGTGGGTAGCGGCGAATCAGATCATCGATCCGTTCGTACGCGATGAACAGCTCCTCGGCCGCGGTCGCGAAGCGCTTGCCGAGCGTGGTGGCCTGTGCGGGTACGTTATGCGACCGGCCGACCATCACCGTCGACTCGTACTCGACGGCCCGGGCGGCGAGCCGTGCGAGCGTGGTCACGATACGCAGCCGGATGAGTGTGAGGGACGCTCGGATTTGCAGCTGCTCGACGTTCTCGGTGAGATCGCGAGACGTCATGCCCTTGTGGATCTGCTCGTGACCGGCCAGCGCCGAGAACTCGTCGATGCGCGCCTTCACGTCGTGGCGGCTGACGCGTTCCCGCTCCGCGATGCTGGACAGGTCGACGTTGTCGACGACCGCCTCGTACGCCTCGATGACGCCGTCCGGCAGGGGTACGCCGAGGTCGCGCTGTGCACGCAACACCGCGATCCACAGCCGCCGCTCGACTGCGACCTTCTCCTCCGGCGACCAGATCGTCACGAGCTCGTCGCTGGCGTAGCGGGCGGCTAGGACGTTGGGTACGCGCGCCTTCGTCACCCGGCCATTGTCGCAGCCGCGCGGCTCGGGCAGGCCGTGACCGCAGCCATGACCGCAGCCATGACGGCAGCCATGACCGCGGCCGTAACCGCGCCTCGACCGCGACGCGGCCGTCGTCGGCCGGACCGGGCCACAGCAACGCGGGGCCGAACTACGCCGAGCGTGGTACGTGCTGTCGGCTCGTGCGCCGAGCGTGGTACACCGTCGGGTGCCGCGCCGCCGAGGGTCGTATGGTGGCGTATCAAGATCGCGTCCTAGGGTGTGGGTCATGTCTGACTCCGTGAAGGGACTCCCGGCCGGCTATCGGACGGTGTCCGCTCAGATCATGCGCATCCTCGCGATGACGACAGGCACGCTTGCCGTGGCGCAGTTCGCGCTCGCCGGCTACGGCGCGTTCGGCTCGTTCCACAAGCAGCGCGACTGGGGAGCGCACGAGACGCTCGGCAGTGTCATCGGTGGCTTCACGCTGGCCGTACTCATCGCCGCGATCGTGGCTCGGCCGGGTCGGCGACACCTGATCGGCGCGACCGTGCTCTTCGTGCTCGCCGGACCGATTCAGCCGATCCTGGCCGAGGCGGGCAAGAACGACAACGTGTTCTGGGGCGTGCTGCACGCGCTCTGCGGCATCGCCATCCTCGCCATGTGCGGCCTCGTCTCTCGCAAGGTCGACGTCACGACCGCGGCGCCACCGACTGCGACGCCGACCCCGGCCGCTCGCTGAACCGAGGGGAGGTCACTGGCCCTCCAAACCAGACCGGTACGCCTGGCGAATACAGCACGCTGGCCGGTGCGCCGAGCGAGGCGGGAAGTCCGGCGGCCACGACGAGTTCGTCGTCGAGTTCGAGCACCTCCGAGCTATGCAGTGACCAAGCCGGATGCACGTTCGGCAGGTAGCGCGTCCGGCCGTACCAGTGATTGTGCAATCCCCAACGAGCGGTGAGGAAGTCGTCGAGCGGCGTCGGGTGATCGATGCGCGGACCGATCCGTGCCGACAACCGCGACGCGGGTCTGGGCGGTGAATGCGGCCATCGGCGGCGCGTGCGGTAGTGGATCACGTCGCCGTCGCGGTCGATCGACATGCGCGACCACATGTACGGCAACCCGAACGCGGCGCGTGCCACCAGCACCGGCACGAGCCGGCTCGCCTCCAGCGACCGGAATACGACGCCACGCCGGCCGGCCGAGTCGACCGAGTAGAGCCGTACGTTCGTCTCCGGGAACGTCCCGAGGTACGGCAGCCCCGGCATGCCGCCGAACCCGATGCGCCACATGCGGAACGCGACCAGTCCGACCCAGCTCGAGCCGTCGAAGACGTCGGGAGTGGTTTCGGCCGGCAGCAGTGGCGCGACGTCGTCCGCCGAGACCCGCCAATGTACGAACGTCAGGTCGCGCCACTCCTGAGTGAGCAGGCGACGGCGCGGGGTCCGCGTTGCCTCGCGCGTGACCGGCTCGACCGACTGGACGCTGACCGTCTCCACGCGGCGTAGGCTACGCCGGCCCGCCTGGCTCACCGCCGCGGCAGGACCGCCTACCGCTCGAGGATCGCGGTCAGGCCTTGGCCGCCGGCGGCGCAGATCGAGATGAGCCCGCGCCCGGAGCCCTTCTCGGCCAACAACTTCGCGAGCGTGGCGACGATGCGGCCGCCGGTCGCGGCGAACGGATGGCCGGCGGCGAGCGACGATCCGTTCACGTTCAGCTTGGCCCGATCGATCTCGCCGAGCGGTTCGTGAAGGCCCAGCCGCTTCGACGCGAACATCGGATCGCGCCAGGCGGCGAGCGTCGCGAGCACCTGCGACGCGAAAGCCTCGTGGATCTCATAGAAGTCGAAGTCACCGAGCTTGAGACCGGCTCGGGCGAGCAATGTCGGCACCGCGAACACCGGCGCCATCAGCAGGCCGTCCGGCACGCCGTCGGTGGTGTCGTCACCGTGCACGAAGTCGACGGCCGCGGCCTGTGCGTACGTCAGGTAGGCCAGCACTGGCAAACGATGCGCGGCGGCCCATTCGTCGGTGGCGAGCAGCACGAGCGAGGCGCCGTCGGTCAGCGGCGTCGAGTTGCCCGCGGTCATCGTCGGCTCCGGGTCGCGTGTCCCGTAGACCGGCTTGAGCCCCGCCAGCTTCTCGAGCGAGGTGTCCTCGCGCAGGTTCTCGTCCCGGGTCAGGCCGAGGTAGGGCGTCATCAGATCGTCGAAGAAGCCGCGTTGATATGCGGCCGCCAGGTTGCGGTGCGACGCGAGCGCGAGTTCGTCCTGCTCGGCTCGACCGATGCGCCACTGGCGTGCGGTGATCGCGGCATGCTCGCCCATCGACAGGCCCGTGCGAGGCTCGGCATTGCGTGGTTGTTCCGGGCGGAACGCCGCGGCAGGACGCAGTCGCGCCAAGGCCTTCGCGCGTGCGCCCAGCGTCCGCGCGCGGTTCAGATCGAGGAGGGTACGCCGCATCTGCTCGTTCACGCCGAGCGGCGCGTCCGACGTGGTGTCCACGCCACCGGCGATGCCCGAGTCAATCTGACCGAGAGCGATCTTGTTCGCGACCAGGATGGTTGCCTCGAGCCCGGTGTCGCACGCCTGCTGTACGTCAAAGGCCGGGGTACGCGAGTCCAGCCGCGATCCGAGCACGCACTCGCGCGTCAGGTTGAAGTCGCGGCTGTGCTTGAGCACGGCGCCCGCGACCACCTCACCAATCACTTCGCCGGCCAGCCCGAACCGAGCCACGAGACCATCCAGTGTGGCGGTCAACATGTCCTGGTTGGACGCGTTGGCGTAGCGGCTGTTCGAACGCGCGAACGGGATGCGGTTGCCGCCGACGATCGCGACGCGACGTGTTTCCATGCGTTCTCCCTCGCCGAGCCGGCGCCGCCGGGTCCGATCGACCGGCCGCTCGCAGCGACCCTGGTGAATTGATGAGAGTCGCGCGATATCGTCCGGATGACCACTGATTGTGGTCGAATCAATCCTGGCGCGTGGGGTATGCGTTCGTGGTGATTTCGCGCGCGCGAAGGGAGCCTGCCGTGATCGACCGCTATGCGAGCTTCGCCGCCTCCGGGGCGGGCCGCTTCGTCGTGAAGCGACTCGGGCTGCCGGATCCGCCACGGCTGCGGCGTCACCACGAGGGGGCACGGCAGCTCGCCGGCGCCGTACTGCTCGGTGGCGGTGGGCGACTCACCGAGCCGATCGCCGCGGTGCTCGCCCGTCTCGACGCCGACGTACGACGCCCGACGGTGACCGCACCGGGCGCGCAGGAAACGGCCGCACCGGTCACGGCCGGACTACCGGACAGCACGGCCGCCGGCCCCAGTCACGCCACCCGGGTCGTGGGCCGCGCCGCGGTGTCGGAGTCACCGGCAACGGTCGGTACGGCGGTCATGGACGACCTGCCGGCTGCGCCCGCGAACGGCGTGATGGCACCTCCGACGGCTGGCTCCGCTGCCACGGCCGCCGACGGCGAGCCCGAACCCGCGATGGCCGGCCGGTTCGGCGCGCTCATCTTCGACGCCACCGACATCCGGTCACCGGACCAGCTGCTCGAGGCGTACGCGTTCTTCCACCCGTACGCGAGGTCGCTCGTGGCGTGCGGGCGCGTCATCGTGTTCGGTACGCCACCCGACGCGATCACGTCGTCCGACGAGGCCATCGCCCAGCGCGCGTTGGAAGGTCTCACTCGCTCGATCGGTAAGGAGTTCGGGCACGGCACGACGGCGCAACTCGTCTACGTCGCACCGGGTGCCGAGTCACGCATCGAGTCAACGCTGCGGTTCCTGCTGTCCGGCAAGTCCGCGTACGTGTCCGGTCAGGTGATCCACATCGGCGCGGCCGGCAAGCCGGCGACCGACCCGGAGTTGTGGAACTGGGACCAGCCGCTGTTCGGCAAGGTGGCGCTGGTGACCGGCGCGGCGCGCGGCATCGGCGCGGCGATCGCGGAGGTCCTGGCGCGCGACGGCGCGACCGTGGTGTGTCTCGATGTCCCAGGGTCCGGCGATGCGCTCGGCGAGGTGGCGAACCGGCTCGGCGGCGTCGCGTGCCAACTCGACCTCACCGATGCCGACGCACCCACGCGGCTCGTCACGTTCCTTCGCGACCGGTACGGCCGCGTCGACATCGTCGTGCACAACGCCGGCGTGACGCGCGACAAGACGCTCGCGAACATGACCTCGGACAAGTGGCAGACCGTCATCGCCGTGAACCTGATCGCGCCGAAGCGGGTTGACGACGCGCTTGTCGACGCGGATCTGTTGCCGCCCGGCAGTCGCATCATCGGCATCTCGTCGGTCGCGGGCATCGCCGGCAACCGTGGTCAGACCAACTACGCGACGTCCAAGGCCGGTGTCATCGGTCTCGTCGAGGCGTCGGCGGGCGCACTGACGGCACGCGGAGTCACGATCAACGCTGTGGCGCCAGGGTTCATCGAGACGGCGATGACCGCCTCGATGCCACTGATGCTGCGGGAGGCCGGCCGCCGGTTGAACAGCATGGCGCAGGGCGGCCTGCCGATCGACGTCGCAGAAACGGTTGCTTGGATTGCGTCGCCGGCCTCCGACGGTCTGACCGGCAATGTCGTGCGGGTGTGCGGCCAGAGCCTGCTCGGTGCCTGACGGCCACGTCCCCCTGACGGCCACCTGCCGGCAGCTCGGTGCCTGACGGCCGCCGTAGCGCAGGCTGCCGCAGCAGGACCGCTGTCGTCAGGCTGACAACGTCACCTGGGACGGCACGGCGACACGCTTGGCGATCCCATTCCCGGCGCCGGCCACATTGGCCACACCAGCCTTTAGCGCCATGCGGCGTGCCCGCTCCAGGTCGTCCGCGAAGTCGACCTCGACACAGTCGAACGCCGAAATGTCGACCGCGTTGAGGCGTAGCCGGTCCGTGGCGATGGCCATCTCTAGGCCGCGTTCGAAGTAGTCGTTGTCCGCACATGCGGCGAGGTGCTTGATGAGCAGCGGACGGTGCGCGGCCGAGATGTAGTTGATCCCGACCGCCTCTCCGAGCCCACCAACGACACGCTTGGAGAGTTCAACGACAAACCCGTCGGCGTCGAGGGTGTACTTGATCTCCTCCTCGCCGACCGACAATCGATTGACTGCCACGAATGAGACGCCGCGCTCGATGTGGGGGCGCAGCGACTCCAACAGACCCGGCGCGAAGACCACGTCGCCGTTCAGCCACAGCACACCGCCGGGCGGCGCCAGGCGCAGTGCCTTCAAGAGGCTCTTGGCGGTGTTGGTCTGGTCGAACAGTTCGTTGTAGACGAAGGTTGCGTCGTTGGGCACGGCCTCCATGACCGCGTCCATCTTGAAACCAACGACGACGCACACGCGCACGTCTGCGCCGAATGCCCCGCGCACGTGGTCAAGCTGGCGATGCAAAATCGTCCGACCGTCGGCCAGCGGCGTCAGTGGCTTCGGGTGCGGCCGGGCCAGGCGCGTGCCGAGCCCAGCAGCGAGGATGACGACGTTCGGGACCGCGGAACTCTCCGTCCGCTCCGGCCCGGCCATCGAGGACAGCTCAACTGTGGACGACATTTATGCGGCCTCCTTCAGCATGACCCGACGCACGACGCGCTGCGCAGCGCGACCGTCGTCGAAGGAGCAGAACTTTTGTCGGAAGACCGCGCGCATGGCCGTGGTCTCGGGTGTGTCGACTCGCCCGTCGTTGAACAGCCGGAACAAGTCGTCCGCGCTTCTGGCCACCGCACCCGGCGGCTCGGCCAGCAGATCAAAGTACGTGCCGCGGGTCGACCGATACGCTTCCCAGTCCGGGGCGTAGATGACGATCGGCCGGTCGAGAGTCGCGTAGTCGAACATGACCGACGAATAGTCGGTGATCAGCACATCCGCGGCGAGATACAGGTCCTCGACACGAGGATATTCAGAGACATCAATGACCCGGGCGGACTCGCCCGCGCTGGCGTGCTCGTCGAGGTAGAAGTAGTGGGCCCGCTTCAGAACCACCGCGTCGCGACCGATGTGGTCGGCGAACGCATCGAGGTCGAGCAGGTCGCGGTAGCCGAGCGAATAGTCGCGATGCGTTGGGGCATAGAGCACGACAAACTGGTCGGGCTTGAGGCCGAGGGACGCCCGGATCTTCTGGATCTCGGCTGGCGTCGCGTTTACCAGCACGTCGTTTCGCGGATAGCCGTATTCCAGCGTCTCGAACGAGCACGGGTAGGCGCGGGCCCAGATCTCGGTCGAGTATGAGTTCGACGAGAGGCAAAAATCCCACCGATCGCATCGGCTCAGCAGCCGGTCGTAGTCCATGCCGTGCGAGGCCAGCGGGTACGGGAGGTTGTCCACCCCCATGGACTTGAGCGTGGTGCCGTGGTGGGTCTGCACGTGGATCGTGGACGGCCGCTTGACCATGTGATCGCCGAAGTTGACGTTGTTGACGAACCAGTTCCCGCGCGCCAGCACCTTGAAGTAGCGCCACGAACCTTCGACCACGTAGTCGACGTCGGCCGGCATCCGGTGCGCGTACGCACCCTTGACGCTCCACACTCCGTGGACCGAGGGAGCGAGCTGTTTAGCACTCTCGTAGATGGCGGCCGGATTGCAGGCGTACCCGATGCCCCAGTAAGCGCCGTACACGGCGAGGTCCCGGTCGATCGGCAGTCGGCGCTGGACCGCGTAGTAGGCCAAATGCGCGGTGCGATTGAGCCGTCGATAGACCTTTCGAGCAAAGCGGCGGGATACTTTGACCGCCTTTCGGATCTTGGAACGGGCCGTCCGCATGGCGTACACCGCGGCATAGGCCGGCCAAATGCCCCACGCCAAGAACCGTTGCCGGAGGCGGGACGCATTCGGCGGCAGCGCATATCCGCGCGCGGGCAGGTGGCGTCGCCGAAAATCGACGATCTCGCGGAAGAACTTCGGTCGCTCGCGCCGAGGAAGGCGGCGGCGGTGGTCGAGCACGACCATCAGATGGTGCATCGCGATGCCGAAGACGGTCGGCTCGATCGCGGCGCCCCGCGCGCCCATGTTCCGAAGTCGCTCGAACGCGAGGTCGTATTGCGCGACGAGTTCGGTGTGACGCTCGCTGGTCGTGCCGAGGATCGCGCCGTGGCGACGCTGCCGGTAGTAGTAGCAGACTCGGTCGAGCACGCTGACCCGCTCGGCCTTCGCCAGCAACGGGTACGTGAACGGGAGGTCCTCGTACCAACCGGACGGGAACGTCAGGCCCGCGTCGATCATGAACTCGCGGCGCACGACCTTGTTCCACGCGCACGGGAAGATGCGCAGTAGATCCATTCGTTCGGTAATTCGGAAGACGCTCGGAGCATTTGATTCGGAGAGCAACTTGTGCAACTTGTTTCGGGTCGTCTTGCCCGACCAATATCTGCGTGCGTAGTCGACGATCAGCACATCCGGAGACGTATCGCTCAGCCGTTTCGCAATTCGTTCCAATGCGCCCGAAGCGACCACATCGTCGCTATCGACGAACCAGACATAATCGCCGGTCGCGCGAGTGAGGCCGGCGTTTCGGGCGCCGCCGAGGCCGACGTTTTTCGGCAAATGGATAGCGGTAACTCGCTGGTCACGGGCCGCGTACTCGTCGAGGATCCGGCCGCAGTCATCCGGCGTGCAATCGTCGACTGCGATGACTTCTATATCGGAAAATGGCTGCTCAAGAATTGAATCAAGGCATTCTCGAAGGTACGGCTGAACCTTGTAAACTGGCACCACAATGGTGATCAGCGCCATTTTCTCCTCGTTCCGAGCTATCCGGCGAGCCGTCATTGCCCGTGATAGGACGCTCACCATTCCCTGCAACGTCCATATCGGACATTTACCTCGGCCTGTGGCCGCGCTGAGCCTAGCATCGACGGGTCCAAGCGGCAAACAGCCCGCGAACAGCACCGCTACAGAAGATGAACGTAACGTTTCGTAAATGCATCAGTACTGACTGACGCGATCTTTCACACCCGATAGCGTTCGCACGCCCAATCCAATGCCGGGCTCGAGGACCTAACCAACCCGCCGATGGTTGCGCAAATTGTCGCGTTCGAGCGAAATAGCGGGATGCATGCGATTCTTGGACGGTGACACGATCGTTGACCGGCCGGTGAACAGTGGCCGCAAATGACACCGAAAGCGCGTTGGTGACCGAGATCGCGAAGGCGCCGCGAGCCACCACGATCTACCGGCGCGCGATCCGCAGTTCACTGCGCCGCCGGCCCGACGAGGCGACCGGCACCGGGCTGCCCGCCACCGAGCTGGTGCTCCGTGGCGTCGACATCACGCTGGACCGCGTCGCGGCGTACAACCGGGTCTGCGGTTTTCGGCTCTCCGATGCGCTGCCGGTGACCTATCCCCATGTGTTGGCGTTCCCGCTGGCCATGCAAGTGATGAGCGAGCCGGGCTTTCCGTTGCCCGTCGTCGGGCTCATCCATGTTGCGAACCGGGTGACTCAGGCCCGCACTATCCATCTCGACGAACGGCTCGACCTCACGGTGCGCGCAGCGGCGCTGCGGCCGCACGAACGCGGGCTGCAGTTTGACGTCGGAGCCACCGCCACGATCGACGGCCGCGAGGTGTGGCACGGGATCTCCACCTACCTGCGCCGCGCTCCGACCGACGGCGCCCCAACTGCCTCCGGTGTTGACGATTCGGCGCTGAACGTGGCGTGCGCCACCGACTCCGTCGCCACCGGCGCGGATCAACCACCGCCCACCGGGCTGTGGCACGTCGCCGCGGACACCGGTCGGGCGTACGCCGCGGTGTCCGGCGACCATAATCCGATCCACGTGTCACGCGTCGGTGCGCGCGCGTTCGGTTTCCGGCATCCCATCGCACACGGGATGTGGACGATGGCCCGTGCGGTGGCCGCGCTCGAGGGCCGGCTAGGCGAGACCTACACGGTCGACGTGTCGTTCGTCCGGCCGATCCTGTTGCCGTCGACGGTTGCTTGGCGCGCGCGTCGCGACGACGGTGGATGGACGATCGCCGTCACCGATCCCGACTCCAATCGGCCACGCCTGACCGGTTCCATAGCGCCGGCCTGAGTGCCGCTCACCCTCAGCCGCTTTGTGTCGGTTGTGGAGTCGGGGCCGCCGGTGGCGTCGGCGCGGGTGCGCCGCCGCGGTTGCCGAAGCCCGGCCCGTTGCCGGGTCCGCCACGTCCAAATCCGTCATGGCCGAATCCAGGTCCGAATCCAGGACCGAAACCGTGGCCTGGCCCAAATCGGCTGAACGGCACGCGGCGCTGCTGGTCATGGCCGGACGTCGCAAGTGCCGTGATGCCAGAGCCGAGCAGGCCGCCGATGATGAGGCCAATGAGACCGGGTACGAGGAATCGACGCCAGCCCGGCCACGACCGCCACGTCCGGCGGCCACTCGCCGCCGAGGGCGGTGCCCCGGCCGGCGTCACGGGCGCCGCGGTGCCGGTCCACGTCCACCCCGGTCCGGGTGTCCAACCGGGCGGCGGCCCGCCGGCCGGCGGACCGGGCGGCGCTGGTGGCACGGTGCCGGGCGGTGGCACAGTGCCGGGCGGCGTCGCGGTGCCGGTCGCCGCGGGCGGCGGGGCGGGCGCGGCCGCGGACGTGACGCTGTCTGCCGGTGTCACGGTGTCTGCCGGTGTCGCGCTGCCGGCCGGTGAGGCGGCGTCTGCCGGTGTCGGCATGATGCGAGTCGGATCGGGCGTGGAGGCGCCGGGTGCCGGTGCCGCTTCGGACGGCGGCAGTGGCACCGTTTCGCCGTTTGGTGTGGCGTCGTCGCGCGGCGGCTCGGCTGGCGTCGCGCTCGCGGGCGGTTCGGTCATGGTGGCCTCCTGACACGGCCGGCAGTCCGTAGTTGCCCACCGGTGCTGTGCTCGCACCACCTGCGAAACCGCCGGCCTGGACGGTCGCATCGCACAGCGTCGCAGACCAAGCTGGGAGCGATCCGGGGTGCGGCTGTGGGTTAGCCAAGGATTCGGTCGCCGGCCGTGCTGCGCGGCGACCGCGGTTGTCAGCGCATGCCCGGCACCCGTAAAGTTACGCACGAGTAACTTGCTGTCTCGAGAGGATTCTGATGGCCGACATCGACGTGTCCACCTTCGCCAACGCCGATCCCAAGCAGTTCGCGCAGCTCGTGAAGGCCGCGTCCAATGACCAGCTCAACGCGGTGATGACCGGCGAGCTTCGACAGCGGGTGCTCGACGAGGTCTTCGATCGCATGCCGACGCTGTTCCGCGCCGATCGCGCCGGCACCACCAACGCGGTGGTCCACTGGACGGTCGGCGACGGCCCGGACGGCGGCAGCGACACGTACGAGTTGGTGATCGCGGACGGCGGCTGCGTCGTGTCGCCGTCGCCGGCCCACGAACCGAAGCTCGCGCTGATGCTCGGCGGCGTCGACTTCCTCAAGGTCGTCTCCGGCAACGCGAACCCGGTGATGCTGTTCATGACCGGCAAGCTCAAGGCAAAGGGCGACCTCGGCCTGGCCGCAAAGATCGGCGATCTCTTCGACATCCCGAAGGCGTGAGCGTGCCGGACTTTTCCCTCGACCTCAACGAGGAGCAGCGCGACCTTCGAGACTGGGCGCACGGCTTCGCGGCCGAGGTGATCCGGCCGGCCGGCGCGGAGTGGGACGAGCGCGAGGCGACGCCGTGGCCGATCATCGCTGAGGCCGCGAAGATCGGGCTCTATGGCTACGAGTTCCTCGTCAACGCATACGCGGATCCGACCGGACTCTCGTTGCCGATCGCGACCGAGGAACTGTTCTGGGGCGACGCCGGCATCGCGATGTCCATCATGGGCACCGGTCTCGCGGTCGCGGCGATCTACGGGTCCGGGACGCCGGAGCAGTTCCTCGAGTGGGTACCGCAATGTTTCGGCGACGCGGCCGATCCGAAGGTTGCCGCGTTCTGCTCGAGCGAGCCGGACGCCGGGTCGGACG
>DATFRR010000143.1:0-8209 GCA_035263025.1 Micromonosporaceae bacterium | reverse complement strand
CGCGTTGATCACCGCCGATTCGGACAGCGCACCGGACGCTCGCGCGGCGGTATCCGAGCTGGCCTGGCGGGCCGCCGCGACGTTGACGGCGTGGCAGGGCGCCCGCGCAGTGCTGGCGGCGAACCAGGCACAGCGCTTGGTCCGAGAGGCGACGTTCACGATGGTGTTCGGATCGCGACCGGTGATCCGCGATGCCCTGCTGCACCGCCTGCGCCCCCACGACCAGGTGTGAGGCGTTGTCCAGCCAAACGTGTACGTGAAACTTGGCTAGGACTACGACGATGGTCGGTCGCCGCCGACCGCGGCGGTTTCGCGGTCGGCGGACGCAGGGTGCTCGGCATGCCAGAACGCCGACCGGCCCGACAGCCTCGGATGCGCTGGACGAGGATGCTGCTGCCGGCGATCGAACCGGTCCAGCCGATGCGCCGGTATGACTGCCATTAGCAGTGACCTAGTAAGCGCGCGGGCGACGTTTCCGGCGGTGCGCCGAGCGGCGGGATCGGCGGCGTACCGACGGGCGATGGTGAGGAAGTCTTCCGGCTCGACGCCGGCAACGTCACGGACGTGGGTCGTTGGACCGCCGACCTCCCAGGTCCCCAAGGCATGCTCCGGAAGATACTGGCGCAGGCTGGACTCGAAGAACATGTCGGCGTTCAAACGCCTGGCATCCATTCGAACCGCGCGCATGAACATCGACGGCGGGACGTCGACGTGTCGCACCGGCCGTCCGACGGCCTCACCGATCGCTTCGGCAATCTCGGGCGCCGACAACAATGTCGGTCCGGTCGGGCGGTAGGCCCTGCCGTCGTGCCGATGCGGATCGAGCAGGGCACCGACCCCGACACGGGCGATGTCCTCGTTGGAGGGCGGCGCGTTGCGGCCCGCTCCGGCTGGCATCGGGAAGACCCCAAGCAACGCGGCGGTCGGCATGAGTTGCAGGTAGTTGTCCGCGAAGAACCCTGGATCGATCGCGACGTGGGCGGTGTCCGGCAGGAAGTCGAACATTTTGGCGGTAAGCCAATGCTGCCTCGTCATCAGGGACGGGTGCTCGGGGCTCGCCAACCATTGCCCCAACGCGACCACCGCCGCCACGCCCGAACGGCGGGCGGCGACTGCGAACGCAACGGCGCTATCTAGGGCGTGAGGGTGGTACGGAGCATTGAAAAACACCCGGTCGACGCCGGCCATCGCCGTCTCGACCTGTCGATAGTCGAACATGTCGGCGACGACCACCTCCGCGCCGGCGGCCCGGAGTCGTGCGCTGCGCTCGTCGTCCCGATGCACCAGAACCCTGGTCGGCACGTCCTTCTCGATCAGCTGAGCGGCGACCGCGCCGCCGATCTTGCCGGTCGCTCCGGTAACGAGCACGCGTGTGTCTGCCATCGCCAGTCCCTTCCAGGACCGCATACCTAGACTTCGCGCCCACACGGCCTGGGCTACTCCGGACCCGCTCTCGCGACCGTACTCCGCCGCCGACAACGACGAGCACGATGCGCCGGCAACTAGCGCCGCGCGAGTGGGAAATGTCATGTCCGAAACCCGCCAGTGAATGTCGGTCTCGGCGGGCACCATTGACCCCGTGGAACTCGACTTCGACCGCTGCTACCGCGCGGTGGACAGCCGCGATCAGCGGTTCGACGGCTGGTTCGTGACCGCCGTGTCGTCGACTGGCATCTACTGCCGGCCGTCGTGCCCGGCGATCCGACCGCGCCGCGAGAACGTCGCGTTCTACCCGACCGCTGCTGCCGCGCACCGCCTCGGCTTTCGCGCCTGTCGGCGCTGCCGACCGGATGCGGCGCCCGGCTCGCCGGACTGGGACGTCCGAGCCGACGTCGTCGGCCGTGCGATGCGCCTGATATCCGACGGTGTCGTGGACCGGGACGGTGTCGACGGCCTCGCGACGCGGCTTGGATATACGACACGTCACCTGCACCGCATGCTCGTCGCCGAGGTCGGCGCCGGGCCGCTGGCGCTGGCCCGTGCCCAGCGCGCGCAGACCGCGCGCACGCTGATCGAGACGACCGATCTGGGGCTCGCGGACATCGCGTTCGCCGCCGGCTTCGGCTCGGTCCGGCAATTCAACGACACGGTACGAGAGGTCTACGCGACCCAACCGTCCGAGTTGCGGCAGGCGGCGCGTCGGCAAAAGCCGGTCGGGAGCGGCACGATCACCGTACGGCTGGCGCACCGAGCGCCGTTCCACGCCGCCTCGATGCTCGAATTCCTGGCACTGCGCGCAATTCCAGGCGTCGAGATCGTAACGAGCGAGTCGTATACGCGCGCGATGCGGCTGCCGTACGGCACGGCACACGTACGCATGGTGCCGGCGGACGGCCACATCGCTGCCACGCTGCGGCTCGCCGACGTACGAGACCTGTCGCCGGCGGTAGCACGGTGCCGTCGCCTATTCGATCTCGATGCCGACCCGACCGCGATCGATGGTGTGCTGGGCGCCGACCCGGCGCTCGCCACCGCCGTGGCGGCCGAGCCGGGCGTGCGGGTGCCGCGCGCGGTCGACGGATTCGAGGTCGCCGTCCGAGCGATCATCAACCAACAGATCTCGGTAGCCGGCGCGATCACCGTGCTGGGTCGCCTCGTCGCGGCCGCGCCCACCGGCGACGCCATTCCGACCACGCCCGACGGCGCCGCAAGCACCGACGCGGCACCCGACGACACGGACTCCGCACCCGGCGACGACGCACCGCACACCGGTCGCGGCCTCCGACCGTTCCCGGATGCCGCAACCGTCGCGAAGCTTCCGGACGGCGCGTTCCCGATGCCCAAGACACGGATCGCGACGATCCGGGCACTCGCCGAGGCGGTCGCCAGCGACCAGATCGTGCTGGACGGCAGCGTCGACCGTGACGAGACGCGCGCGGCCCTCGAGGAGATCCCTGGCATCGGTCCGTGGACCGCCAACTATGTGGCGATGCGCGCACTCGGCGACCCGGACGTCTTCCTCGGCTCGGACCTCGGCGTTCTGCGGGCTGCAGCGGCCGCCGGGCTGCCCGAGACACCGACCCGATTGATCGCACATGCCAAGCGTTGGGCGCCGTGGCGCTCGTACGCGGTGGTCAGACTCTGGAGGATGTGACATGCACAGCACGACCATCGACACCCCGGTCGGCCCGTTCACCATCGTCGGGCGCGGCAAGGCGGTGCTGGCGTCGGGTTTCACGGCCGACGCCGAGGATCTGATCTCGTTGATTATGCCGGCCACGAAGCACGCCGAGATGGCCGAGGAGAACGACGGCGCGACCGACCTGACGCCCGCTGTCGACGCGGCACGCGCATATTTCGACGGTGACGTCGCGGCCATCGACGCGATCGAGGTCGAGCAACACGGCGCCGGCGCGTTTCTGGACCGTGCGTGGGAGGTGCTGCGCGAGGTACCCCCCGGCCAAACCGTCACGTACCGGGAATTTGCCGCTCGCGCCGGTCGCCCGACGGCGATCCGGGCCGCTGCGTCCGCGTGCGCTCGCAACGCCGCCGCGCTGTTCGTACCCTGCCACCGGATCGTCCGCTCCGACGGTGGCCTCGGCGGCTACCGGTACGGCCTGGAGATCAAGGAGTGGCTCCGGTCATTCGAGGCGAATATCTCCTCCGCTGATGGAGAAACTCACTCGTGATCAGTACGTTCGTCCGGTTATTTTCGTTAGGTGGCGGCGGAGACAACACAGCATGAATCGAAACCCCCCAGTCGTCGACAGATTCACAATCTGCTGCGGACCCGGACCTATCTTCGGCCGTACGTCCCGCACATGATCTGGATGCTGGTCGCGGCGGGCGGCGCCACCGGGGCCAGCATCATCGTTCCGCTCGTCGTCCAGCGGGTCGTCGACGGTCCGGTCCGGCATCACCAACCCGGCGCGCTCATTATGTTGGGCGCACTCGCGATGCTGCTCGGGTTGCTCGAGGCGGTGCTCATCTTCATCCGTCGCTGGACACAGACCGTCTGCGCGCTCGGCATGGAAACCACGCAACGCAACGACTTGTACCGCCACCTGCAGCGCCTGCCGGTCGCGTTCCACGAGGGCTGGCAGTCCGGACAGCTGCTGTCCCGCGCGACCAGCGACCTGTCCACCATCCGGCGGTTCATGTCGTTCGGGCTGATCTTCCTGATCGTCAACATCGGCACGTACATCACCGTGGTCGCGCTGTTGTTCCACCTCTACTGGCCGCTCGCCGTGGTGGTCACCGCCGGCTCGGTCCCGCTGTTCATGATCAGCCGTGACTTCACCAAGCAATACTTCGCGGCCGCCCGACTTATGCAGGACCAGCAGGGTGACCTGGCCACGCTCGCCGAGGAGGCCGCGCAGGGGGTACGAACGATCAAGGCGTACGGCCGCCGTGGTGAGGTCGGCACCAAGTACCGCACCGCGGCTCGGCTCGTCCACGACACCGGCGTACGGAAGGCGCGCATGGTGGCCCGGACGTGGTCCCGATTCGACCTGGTCCCGAACATCACGCTCGCGATCGTGCTGGTGGGCGGCGCATACGCGGTGGCCAAGGACGAGATGACGATCGGTGGCCTGGTCGCGTTCGTGACGCTCGAGCTGATGCTGATCTGGCCGGTCGACGCACTTGGCTGGATCATCTCGAACCTGCAGGAGTCGATGACCGCCGCGGACCGCATCTACGAGGTGTTCGACAGCGAGGTGACGATCAAGGACCGGCCCGGAGCTGTCGCGCTCAACGCCGCCGACGTCGCGGGCGAGGTGCGCTTCGACGACGTACGGTTCACGTTCCCGGACGCCGCCGACCCGGTGCTGCGCGGCATCAACCTGCACATCCGCCACGGCGAGACGATGGCGCTGGTCGGGGTCACCGGCAGCGGCAAGTCCGCGTTGATCTCGCTCGTACCGCGCCTGCACGACGTGACCGGCGGCCGCATCACGATCGACGGTCACGACATCCGCGACCTGCCACTGGACAATCTGCGCGACCTGATCGGCGTCGCGTTCGAGGAGCCGACGCTGTTCTCCATGTCGGTCCGCGAGAACCTCACGCTCGGCCGGCCGAACGCGACCGATGAGCAGGTCGCCGAGGCGATCGCCATCGCGCAGGCCGGCTTCGTCTACGAGCTGCCGTGGGGCCTCGACACGCGCGTCGGCGAGCAGGGTCTGTCGCTGTCCGGCGGTCAGCGGCAGCGTCTCGCGCTCGCCCGCGCGGTCCTCGGTCGGCCACGCGTGCTGGTGCTGGACGACCCGCTGTCCGCGCTGGACGTGCACACCGAGGCGCTGGTCGAGGAGGCGCTCGCTCGCGTGCTTGCCGGCAGCACTGCGCTGGTGGTCGTGCACCGGCCGTCGACGGTGGCGCTGGCCGACCGGGTCGCGCTGCTCGAAAACGGCGTCATCACGCACGTGGGTACGCATTCGGAGCTGCTGGCCACCGTACCGGCATATCGCGCAGTGCTGTCCGCGGAGGCCGAGCTCGACGACGGGCCCACGCTCGGTGGACCGCCGCCGTGGCGGACCACGCCGAACGGCGCGGCGGCGACCGACCAGGAGCGTGCTGTTCATGTCCACTGACCAGCAGATCGCCGTCGACGACGAGACCGGCGACGTCAACCACAACGGCCCGGGCGGTGCCGCAACGACGACGGCACAGCGGCCAAGCGACGCGCTCGCGTGGCGGGGCATCGCGACCGAGGACGACGCGGAGCTCACCGCCGCGGAGTTCGGCGGCGAGAAGACCGCGCTGCGACTCCGCGCGGACAGCCGCGCACTGCTGCGCTCGTTGCTCCGGCCGCACCACCGCGCGATCGTGGTGTTGATCGCGCTGCTGCTTCTCCAGAGCGTCGCCGAGATGGCCGGCCCCTATCTGGTGATGCTCGGCATCGACAACGGCATCGGCCCGCTGGTGCGCGACCACAACGCGACCGTGATGATCCAGATCGCGGTCGCGTTCGCCGTGTCGATCATCGTGGCGTACGTCGCCAAGCGCGGCTTCCTCACGCTGAGCGGGCGCATCGGTCAGGCGGTCCTGCTCGATCTCCGCGGCCGTGTCTTCGACCACTTCCAGCGGCTGTCGATCAGCTTCCACGAGCGCTACACGTCCGGCCGCGTGGTGTCCCGCATGACGTCGGACATGGACTCCATCTCGGAGTTGATCGACGGCGGCATCGAGGAGGTCACGCTCGCGCTGCTGTCCGTGTTCTCGGTCGCCGTCATCCTGCTCGTGCTCAACGTCGAACTCGCGCTGGTCACGCTGCTGTCGTTCCCGTTCCTGATCTGGGTGTCGCGCTGGTTCCAGCAATCGTCGGCGCGGGCCTATCGCCGAACCCGCGAGACGGTGGCGCTGGTCATCGTCCAGTTCGTCGAGTCGATGGGCGGCATCCGCGCCGTACAGACGTTCCGTCGCGAGCGCCGCAATCAGGAGATCTTCGAGCGCGTCAACAACGACTACAAGGCGGCCAACACAGTCGCGTTCCAGCTGATCGCGAAGTTCTCGCCGGCGATCAAGGTGATCGGCAACATCACGATCGCGGTAGTGCTGACGTTCGGCGGTTACCTGGTGCTCAACGGCCACGCCGAGATCGGCGTCCTCGCCGCCTTCCTGCTCTACCTACGCCGGTTCTTCGAGCCGATGCAGGATCTGTCGATGTTCTACAACACGCTGCAGTCCGCGAGCGCCGCCCTGGAGAAGCTCGCCGGCGTGCTGAGCGAGAAGCCCGCCGTGCCCGAGCCGGTCGAGCCGGTCGCCCTACCGGAACGCCGCGGTGAGATCACGTTCACGGGTACGCACTTCGGCTACCGGGAGGACCGCACCGTACTCGACGAGTTCGACCTCCGGATCCCGGCCGGACAGACGGTGGCACTGGTCGGCGCGACGGGCGCCGGCAAGTCCACGATCGCGAAGCTGGTGGCGCGCTTCTACGACCCCACCGGCGGCGAGGTCCGCATTGATGGCGTCGACGTACGCGAGATGAGCGATGACGACCTGCGTCGCACCGTGGTCATGGTGGCGCAGGAGAATTTCCTCTTCGCCGGCACGATCGCCGACAACATCCGGTTCGGTCGTCCGGACGCGAGTGACGAAGCCGTCGAGGCGGCCGCGCACGCAATCGGCGCCGACACGTTCATCTCCGCGCTGCCGGACGGATACCAGACCGACGTACGCAAGCGCGGCGGCCGCCTCTCCGCCGGCCAGCGTCAACTGGTGGCGTTCGCCCGCGCGTTCCTCGCCGACCCGCAGGTGCTGATCCTCGACGAAGCGACGTCGTCGCTCGACATCCCGTCCGAGCGACTCGTACAGCGGGCACTGCGTACGATCCTCCGCGACCGGACCGCGATCGTGATCGCACACCGGCTGTCGACCGTCGAGATCGCGGACCGAGTCCTGGTCGTCGACGACGGGCGCATCGTCGAGGACGGATCCCCGGCCGAACTCATCTCGTCCGGCGGCCGCTACGCAACCTTGCACGAGCAGTGGCAGGACAGCCTGGTCTGATCCGCGCGCGTCGTGCCGCCGTGCCGGGTGCGTGATGCCGCCGTTCCGGCGCGCTAGAAGCCGAAGTCGCCACCGCCGACGTCGAACCCGCCGGCCCCACCGTCGAACCCGCCACCACCGTCGTACCCGCCGCCCTGGTCGTACCCGCCGCCCTGGTCGTATCCGCCGCCCTGGTCGTATCCGCCCTGACCGCCGTCATCGGCCTGCTGACCTTGGTCGTACCCCTGGTCATACCCCTGGTCGTAGCCCTGCTCGTAACCCTGCTGATCACCGGCGTTGTAACCGGCGTCGTAGCCGTAATCGCCGAACGCTGGGCTGAGCAGCGCATCGAAGACCAACACGCTGCCGATGCCCCACGCGCCAGCGGTCAGCGCGGTGCGCCACCACGGCTCGGAATACCAACCGGCCGGCACCGGACGTCCGGAGACTCGACCGCCCGGGTAGTAGTACGGCGTGGCGTCGCCGGGGTTCGCCGACGCGCGATAGTCGCGACCCTGCACCTGCACCTCGCGATCCTGGCGAATGGCGCCCGCCTCGCGTTGTCCGGCGAGCATCGGCAGCGGCGGACCCGGATCGAGGTTCATGTTGATGCGGGCGGCGCGCACATAGGCGAGACCTTCCAGCGCGGTCTCCCGCGCGCCAAGGTATTGCGCGACAGTCTCCGCGCGCTCAAGTTGGCTGCCCGCGGCGTTGTAGCGCTCCCCCGCGTCGACCAGCGCCTGCTTCGTCGCGGCCTCGTCGCCGGGCGGCAGGTTCA
>DATFRR010000142.1:0-6690 GCA_035263025.1 Micromonosporaceae bacterium | reverse complement strand
CGCGAAGCGGCAAGCCGACGCGGCCGCCGCCGTACCGTTCGAGTTCCTCGACCGGACGAGCCTGCTCGGCCCCGTGGAGCGGATCGCGGCACGCATGCGCGACTACGCCGCCGCGGGTGTCACGACGTTGTCCATCGCGCTGTTCGTCGGCGATGTCGAGGATGGCGTACGCGCGCTGCGCGCCGCATCCGACGCGCTCGACATGTCCGGAGTAGGGGAGTAGTCCGTGCCACTCGCGTTGTGGAAGGCCATCGTCCTGGGCATCGTCGAGGGCCTCACCGAATTCCTGCCGGTGAGCTCGACCGGTCATCTCACGATCGCCGAGAAGCTGTTGCACATGGACATCTCCGGAGCCGGTCCGACCGCGTTCACGGCGATCATCCAGGTCGGCGCGATCATCGCCGCGATCATCTATTTCCGGCGCGACATCTGGCGCATCATCCGCGGTTTCGTCGCGGGTCTCTTCAGCGCGGAGGCTCGGCGCTCGCCGGACTGGCGGCTGGCCATCTTCGTCATCATCGGTACGATCCCGATCGCGATCGTCGGTCTCGCGCTGAAGCACTTCATCGAAAACGACCTGCGCAGCCTTTGGGTGGTGGCGGTCGGGCTGATCGCGTGGAGCGCCGTGATGGTCTTCGCGGAGCACGCCGCCACGCAGACCCGGCACGAGGATCGCCTCACCAACTCCGACGCCATCGTGCTCGGCGTCTTCCAGGTGTTCTCGCTGATTCCCGGCGTGTCCCGGTCGGGCGCCACGATCAGCGGTGGCCTGCTGCGCGACATCGACCGGGTCACGGCAACGCGCATGTCCTTCCTGCTCGGCATCCCGGCGCTCGCCGCGGCCGGTGGACTGGAGGCGATCAGCGACAGTCATCAGATCGCCGACACCGTCGGCTGGGCACCCACCGCGGTCGGGCTCGTGGTGAGCTTCATCGTCGGGTACATCTCGATCGCTTGGCTGCTGCGGTTCGTAGCGCGCCACTCGATCGTGTGGTTCGTGCCGTACCGGCTCGCGCTCGGCGCCGTGATCATCGCCGCGCTCGTGATCGGCGGGACGTCGTTGAGCTCATGACCTTTGAGCCCGCGCGTTGCCAGTAACGTAGGCAGTCGTGGCCACCGTTCTCCTGCTGCGGCACGGTCGTACCACCGCGAACGCGGGCGGGACGCTTGCCGGACACCAGCCCACCGAGCTGGACGACGTCGGCCGGGCGCAGGCGGCGGCAGTCGGTGCACGTCTAAGCGCCGCCGGGCTCGTGCCGCACCTCGTGGTGTCCAGCCCGTTGGTGCGGTGCCGGCAGACTGTCGAGGCGGCGTTGCCGGGCACGACGTACGTGGACGATGCCCGGCTCGTCGAGTGCGACTACGGCGACTGGTCCGGCCAGCCGCTCAAGAACCTCGCGAAACAGCCGCTGTGGCAGGTCGTACAGGCGCATCCGTCGGCCGCGACATTCCCCGGCGGCGAGTCGATGGCGGCGATGTCGGCACGGGCGATCGCCGCGATCCGCGATGCCGA
Source organism: Micromonosporaceae bacterium (assembly GCA_035263025.1). Lineage (GTDB taxonomy): Bacteria > Actinomycetota > Actinomycetes > Mycobacteriales > Micromonosporaceae > DASQPR01. The sequence goes on along the minus strand of DATFRR010000142.1, from coordinate 5,177 downwards.
CGCGCGGGCCACGCAGGCGTACGGCCCGGAGGCCCTGGTGCTCGCGTGCAGCCACGGTGACGTCATCAAAGCGATCGTCGCCGATGCGTTGGGCCTGCACCTCGACCTGTTCCAGCGGTTGTCGGTCGATCCCGCGTCGCTGACCGCGATCCGCTACACGCCGGTGCGGCCGTTTCTCTTGCGCCTCAACGATGTCGGCGGCGACCTCGCCGGCCTCAAGCCGCCGAAGCGGCGTGGGCGCCGGGGCCGACGCGCGACGTCCGACGCGGAGGTCGGCGGCGGCGCTGGTGCGGACGGACCGGCCGTCCCACCGGCCACACGTGCCACGCGACCCGGGCGTGGAAGCGACGCGCCCGCCGACCGGATAGTGTCGAAGACATGACCCATCAGGTGTACGAGTTCGAGCCGCCGGAGCGGTTCGTGGTCGGAACGGTGGGTGCGCCCGGCGAGCGTACGTTCTATCTACAGGCCCGCGGCGCCGGCCGGCTGATCAGCGTTGCACTCGAGAAGGTCCAGGTCAGCTTGTTGGCCGAGAAGCTCGACGAGTTGTTGGTCGAGGCGAATCGCCGGTTCGGTCTGGAGATCCCCGATATCGACGCGAGCACGCTGTCCGACAACGAGCCGCTCGACAGCCCGGTCGACGAGGAGTTCCGGGTCGGAACCCTTGGCCTTGCGTACGACGTCGACACGGCAACCGTGGTGATCGAAGCGATCGCGGTGGGCGAGAACGAGGACGAGGAGACCGAGGAAGCGGTCGACGAGGACGAGATCGAGGTGGAGGACTTCGAGGCGTCGACGTCCGATCTCGACCGGCTCCGCGTCCGGCTCACTCCGTCCGAAACGCGCGCGTTCATCGAACGCGCGAAGCGAGTTGTCGCGGCCGGCCGACCGCCGTGCCCATTGTGCGGCCAACCATTGGACCCGACCGGTCACCTGTGCCCGCGCCACAACGGCTACCACCGGTAGCCGATGGCGACGCTTGCCACTACCGAGGCGCTGGACCTGCTCAGCCGCGGTGAGCTCGACATCGAGGGCCGGCTTGTGGACGCGTCGAATACCACGCTCCGGGCAACCGTCAGCTGCGACGGCGTGACCGCGCGATGCGTGTATAAGCCGGTGCGTGGCGAGCGTCCACTGTGGGACTTCCCGGACGGGACACTGGCCGGTCGTGAGGTGAGCGCATTCCTGGTCGGCGACGCGACCGGTTGGTCGCCGGTTCCGCCCACGGTGCTGCGGGACGGTCCCTACGGCCCGGGCGCCTGCCAGCTGTGGATCGACGAGACCGACGACGACGAGGACGCGGTGGCACTGCTCGGCTTCGTACCGGCCCGGCGGGTACCCAAGGGGTGGCGCCGGATCGCGTCGGCGCGCGACGAGAACGACCGCCCATACGTTCTCGCGCACGCCGACGATCCGCGCCTCGCACGTCTCGCCGCACTCGACGTGGTGATCAACAACGCCGACCGGAAGGGCGGACACGTCCTGGTCGCCGACGATCACGTGTACGGCGTCGATCATGGCGTGTGTTTCCACGTCGATCCGAAGTTGCGGACCGTGTTGTGGGGCTTCGTCGGCGAGCCGCTGCCCGACGACATCGCGGAGGTGTTGCGCAAGCTCCACGCCGACCTGGACGGCACGCTCGGCGAGGCGCTGCACGAGCACCTCACGATCGCCGAGGTCGCCGAGGTCGGCGCGCGCATCGACATGCTGCTGCGCAACGGTTGCTTTCCGACACCGACCGGCGCATGGCCGGCCGTGCCGTGGCCGCCCATCTGAGACCCACGATCTGAGACCCACGAACTGACACCCGCGATATCGCGAGCGGGCGCCCTGCCGATGTGTGCCGGCGCCGGTGGCTCGTTACTCTCTGCCATATGGATTCGTGGTCATCCCCCGACCTGCCCGTGTTGCCGGGCGCCGGCGTAGCGCTCAAGCTGTACGACTCCGCGCGCCAGGGCGTCTTCACCGCTAGCGGACAGGGCGGTCGGGCCACGATGTACGTGTGCGGCATCACACCGTACGACGCGACGCACCTCGGTCACGCGGCCACCATGATCACCTTCGACGTGATCAACCGCGTGTGGCGAGACAACCGGCTCGCCGTCACCTACGTGCAGAACGTGACCGACGTCGACGACCCGTTGCTGGAGCGGGCGGCGCGGGACGGCGAGGACTGGATCGTGCTCGCGATGCGGGAAACCGCGCTGTTCCGAGAGGACATGGAGGCGCTGCGGATCCTTGCGCCCGCGCACTACGTTGGCGCCGTTGAGTCCATCCCGGCGATCGCCGACCAGGTCGTCGACCTGCTGGACGCGGACGTGGCGTACCGCGTCGACGACGGCACCGGCGATGTGTATTTCGACGTCGCCGTGGCCGACCGGTTCGGGTACGAGTCACATCTCGACCGCGCGCAGATGCTGGCGTATTTTGCCGAGCGCGGCGGCGATCCGGATCGTGCCGGCAAACGCGACGCGCTCGACGCGCTGTTGTGGCGCGGCGCTCGCGACGGCGAGCCGGCGTGGTCGGGCGGCGCGCTCGGGCCTGGCCGGCCGGGCTGGCACATCGAATGCGCGGTCATCGCGCTCAACCTGCTCGGCGCGCGCATCGACATCCAGGGCGGCGGCAACGATCTGGTCTTCCCGCACCACGAGATGTCGGCCGCGCATGCCGAGACACTGACCGGGGAGGCACCGTTCGCATCGCACTACGTGCACGCGGGCATGATCGGCCTGGACGGCGAGAAGATGAGCAAGAGCCGCGGCAACCTGGTCTTCGTGTCACGGCTGCGCGCCGATCACGTGGACTCCATGGCGGTTCGACTGGCCTTGCTCGCCGATCACTACCGTTGCGACCGCGAATGGACCGACGACCTGCTCAAAACCGCGGAGCAGCGGCTTGCCCGATGGCGTGAGGCGGCCGCCGCGGCGGCCGGTCCGCGCGGCGACGACCTGCTCGCCGCGGTCCGAGCCCGCCTCGCCGACGGCCTCAATACGCCCGGCGCGCTCGCCGCCGTGGACGACTGGGCGGAAGCCACGCTCGCCGGCGACCGGACCGACACTGCCGCGCCCGCCTTGATGGCCGCCACGGTGGACGCGCTGCTCGGCGTCGCGCTGTAGCCGCTCACCGTCCGCCAGCACCGAGCGCCAGCACCGACCTTCGCGATTACTTTGTGCAGGTCACGGTCAGAGATTTGGTCTTGGTGTGTACCGGCGACTCGACGACCAGATCCGCATTGATCTTCGTTGGGACCGAGCCTAAGGCGTCTTTGATGTTGATGTTGACCACGAGCTTGCCGCCGCCGGCCGGCACGCGCCACGGTGATGGGGGATTGCCTTCCCGGTTCGTTCCGTTGATCACCCAGTGATACCGGACGGTCATCGGTCCGACGCCCGCGGTCAGCGTCGCGGTCAGTCCGACCGGGCACGCGAGCGGAGCCTGGCGGATCGGGGTGATCGCGGAGACGCTGGCGCCGCACTTCTGCGTGTACCGCGTCGAGGCGCTGCGGGCGACCGGCGCACTGACGATAAACGTCGCCTGGACCTGTCCGGCCGGTAGCTTGATGTTCGTCAGCGGCAGGCTGAACACGTGCGAGCCGGCCGTCGGAAACGTGTACGTCGCCGGACCGCCGGCCTGCCCCGGGAGCGCGGCGACGGCCCACTGGTACGTGATGGTGACTGGTGCCTTGACCACGACAGTCGCGAAGGCGGTCGTGCTGCCGGGGCAATCCGCACCCTGGTAGGACGGCGGCTGCATGGAGGTCTTCGCGATCGTCAGCTTGATGGCGGGCGGCGCGCCGACCGTTGTTGTGGTCGGTTGTGCGGTCGGCGTGTCGGAGGGTGCCGCTGCCGTCGCGTCGGTGCTCGGTGGCAACGCCGGCAACAGGCCGGGCTGTTGGATGCCGCCGCCTCCGGGTCCGCTGCCGAGCGTGCCGAACGCTAGGAAGCCGATGCCGACCAGCACGGCCACCGCGACCGCGCCGGCAGCGATCATGAGCAGGACCGGTCGCCGCGAGGACGGAGCGGCCGGCAACTGCATGGTGTCGTCCGGACGCGGGTCGACCGGATGTGACTGGAACGGTTCGAACATGCGCTGCTCCCGGCGGGGGATCGGTCGCCGGTGGCGGGTATCGATGGTCGGCGACTCACCGGCTCACATTGCCGGGCCGGTCCTTGCCGCGCAAGTAGACGCCCGCGCGGCCGGACAGCGCGCCGCGAGATTGCGGTGCTTAGCGGCGCTTCTTCGCGGCACGCAGCGCCTCGATCGACTTCGCGACGCGGTCGGCTCGCGTTTCCGCCTTCTTCGCATCGTTTATCCACTGTGCGTACGTGTTCTGGTTGGTGTAGGACAGCGACTCGAAGAACGCTCGCGCGGCGGGTTCGGCGCTCAGTGCGACGGCGAGATCGTCGGGCACCGCCACGGTCCGGGGCGCGTTGTCCACCTCTACGGCGACGTCCAGCACGTCGCCCGCCGCGACACCGGCGTTGCCGCGGTGCTCGGCGCTCACCCCGATCCAGAACGCACCGCCCATCGGCGCGATCGTCGTGCGGTACGTGTAGCCATGCAGCGTCACGCGTACCGCTGGCCGCTTGCCAGCACCGAGCGCGTCGACGACCTCGTCCGGCACCCGGATGCCGGTCGCCGTCTTGCCGGCCAGGATCACCTCACCGAGGAACTTCACGACGTCAGTCTGACAGGTGTCGGCAGGGCGTGAGGTCACGCGATTGACGGGGCAACCGCGGGTGCTAGCCAACGAAGAAGTCGGGATCCGTGTCGATCGGGGCGTCGCGTCGCGGCGGGATCGCGTACTGCTCGGTCAGTACGGTCATCGGGCCGGGCCATGTCGCCACGGCGACCTCGATCGGCCGATGCGACCGGTCGTACGCGACGTGCACGAGGTGCAGCACCGGCGTGTCCGGTCGGATGCCCAGGATCTCGCACTCCTCCCGGGTCGGCAGTCGTGCCGTGAGCTGGTCGGTGGCGGTCGCGTAGACGCGGCCGGTGACGTCCTCGACCTCCTGGTAGAGCGGCCGCCCGAAGGACTCCATGCGCGCCAGCGAGGTGCCGTCCGCGTCTTCCGGCCGCAGCCACGACGCGCCAACCTCGGCCGTCGCGTCCGGTGTGCGTACGACGTGCCGACGGACCACAAGCTCGGTGCCGACCGGCACACCGAAACAGTC
>DATFRR010000141.1:0-9331 GCA_035263025.1 Micromonosporaceae bacterium | reverse complement strand
CGCGCCACCAAGAACGTCGCCCTGCGCAATGCACATGACGCTCGCTCCATGAGCGGTGGCCCACTGCACTGCCACCGTGATCTCATCGCCGAAAATCGCGCCGTCTCGCACAGGAAGGATCTTGGCCTTTGGGGCAATCCCTAGAACCCCGCTCTCGTCGCGTGGTCCATGGCCGTGGGCAGCGATAATTCCGGCGACTCCCGTACCGTGCCCTAGGGTGTCGGTATGACCATCTCCGGATGAAACGTCGCCCGATGAAAAGTCCGCACCCGAAAGCACGTTTCCCGAGAGATCGTGATGCGAAGCATCGACGCCGCTGTCGATTACTGCGACAACAACACCCTTCCCCTCGCTTAGCCTGTGGGCCGAAGCCAGGTTGAGTGCGGAGATAATCCACTCGCGATCACGTACCGAGTCCGCAGACGCAGGCAGCGGGGACATCAGCAGGACTGCGCAGATTGCGCCGACACCGCCAAGCGTTCTTGAGTGCATCATCATCGATCGATCCCAAACACACCGGGACCGGGGTCGTGCAGGTCGGCACAGATGACCGGAACCAGCACCGTCGGACCCCCGGTGGGTACACGCCACGGCGAGTCGGAAGGGCGCCGTGCCCCAGATGGGTGGATCGGAATGCCTATGTCGCACGGTCCAATCGCTTCCTGCGCCGAGCGAACGGAGCGCGAACGTTCGTGAGACATGACGGTCGAAAGCGCGTACGGAAACTGCGCTCCCAGTTGGCTTGGCATTGGCCGTATTGTTCCGTCGGCGCCGAGAACAAGTTCTGATGACAGGACGGTTCCGGGCGCGCGATAGCGGAGTCGCGCAGCAGAGATCGTAGGACCTTGGCGCCCGATCGACGTCCCGCGCTCTCGTGAGGCAGGTGCGCTCGAGGTCGGAACCGCGCCTACATACCCCGTGCGAGCTTCGCCCGATGCTGTGTTGGCACTTGGCCCTGGAGCTGCCGACTCCGCGCCATTAGCGACATTGACGCCACCTTCAGCGGACGGCGGTCGCGCGACACCGCCACGGTGCTCGACACCGGGCGACGCAGAAGATCGCCCGTCAAAGGCACCCGGGAGTATGGCGGCGCTGGCGGGAGTGAGACTCGTAGCCACGTGACCAGACTGAGAGTCATCAAGAGGGGCCAACGGCATCGCATTTGCGGCGCCATCCGGCAATTGGTGATGGGCGGGGGACGTCACTTCGCCCCCGCTCAAGATCGGCGGCTCGCGACCATCAACGGGCGATACTGGGGAGTTGTGCCGCGCGGGGCGGTTGTTAACGCGTGCCGGCAGACGCGTGCCCGCGCCGCTCGAACCACGCCCTGTGCTCACTGGCGTTTGGGGCCCGTCATCGTCAGGAATCAACGTCTGTGGTTGAAGCGTGTCCACAACGGGAACGACCTGAGGAACCACAAGCGTGGCGGCGTACTCGTTGATGACCTCGTCTGCGGTCGCCATGTGCTGTTGAGCCTGCTGATTGAGCGCACTCTGCCACTCGGTCGCATCCGGGAGGTCCTGTCGATTGGCCGAGCCGAGTCGCTGGTACGTCGACCATGTCGAGTGAAGGCGATCCACCTCGGTCTTCGTAGCGTCCTGGTTGGTCAGCACGTGGTAGAGGGCGTTCCCGTTGGCGTTCGAGGCCAACGACGTCGTTTTCATACTCTCTGTGAGACGGTCGACGAGCCTGAAGAACACGGTTGCGGTCGGGCTCTTCTCCGGAGGCCACACCACAGCCAGTCCATCGCGGGCGTCCTGGAGCCTCGACGACGCGTCATCGAGCATCGCCTGTGCGCTGAACCATGCGCCGACCTGTTCCCATGCTCCGGACAAATCCTCGTCGAGGATGCCGGCGAGTAGCGGAACGTCGTACGCCGCCCAGTTCGTCTGTCCGCTCATGCGTACCGGGGCTCATTGCGACCGCCGCCGGTCGGCGTGGGCGGGATCTGCTTGGCGACCACGGTTGCGACCGCGCCGAGGACGACACTGTTGATGTCGCCGATGGAGGCTTCGACGAGTTGGTCGCTGGACGAGTAATTCGCGCTGATCTGGTTCGCGACGTTGACCAATATGTCGACACATGTTCCGACGTTCTTGAGCTGTTCAGTCATCGTGATCAGACAATTTGCGTACGTGTCGAGCATTGCCTGGAGCGCGATGCTCGGACTGTCGTGGCCGAACGTGACTCCAGTGCTGAGGGTGTTGGTCAGCCCGGGTGCCGTTGGTGCGATCGTTCCCTGCACATTCACCTTTAGCGTGTCGGCGAATCCGGCGACCTTGTTCGGGTCGACGTCGATCGCGAGCGGCGGCGATGCGTCCCCGTCGGGTGTCACAGCACCTCCCCGAACGTCATTGACCGACCACAGCACCCTCACATCCGCCGGACACCATATCGAAGCTCATCGGTTTCTTCCACCCTACAAATCCGTTATCCACAAGAGGATTGCGAACTCACCAAGTGCCAGGTCGCGCTGGGTGCATCGCGGTCGTAAGACCGGCGACTTCGCCGCATCGATGGTCGCGGCCGTCGCGCACCTCCGGCCCGTCGACGACTTCGCCGGTACCCGGAACCGCAACCGGCCGGAGTTGCGTAGGCGACCGCAGACCCGGCATGCGCCGAACCGGTGGCTGCCTTCGTCGGAGGCGTCTGCCATGCTGACGAACATGTCCGAGTTGTTTCTCGCGCAGGAGCCGGCCGCCGACGAAATGCTGCGGCAGGATCCACTCGCGCTGCTCATCGCGATGCTTCTCGACCAGCAGATCCCGCTGGAGAAAGCGTTCAATGGACCGTTTGTCCTGGCCGAGCGCCTGGACGTCAAGACGCTGGACGCGCGCGCCCTGGCTGACCATGATCCGGCAGACTTTTCGGCCAAGTTCGCCAAGCCGCCGGCGATTCACCGGTTTCCGGCCGCGATGGCGGAGCGGACGCAGAAGCTGTGCCGCGTGATCGCGGATGACTTCGACGGCGATGCGGCATCGGTCTGGACCGGTGCCGTCGACGGCGCCGACCTGGTCAAGCGGATCGGCACGCTGCCCGGCTTCGGCAAGCAGAAGGCCCAGATCTTCACGGCTTTGCTGGGTAAGCAATTCGATGTGCAGCCGGAGGGTTGGCGGGAAGCGGCCGGCGAGTTCGGCGTGGACGGCGCACGCAAGTCGGTCGCCGACATCACCGACGCCTCGAGCCTGGCCGAGGTGCGGTCATATAAGAAACAGATGAAGACCGCGGCCAAGGCTGCCAAGGCCGGTTAATCTGCCGCTTGCGCGGTTACCCAGCTGCCGCCGATCGAGGTACGCCGCACGGGAAGTCGTGTCGTGGTCCCGGGGCGCCAGTGTTAGAACGTCCGGATCACGTTGTGATGCGGGCGGACGTACCGGAGGATTGGCCGATGGATCTCGCCGAGCTGTGGGACTACGACCGACCGGGCGTCAGCGAGCAGCGGTTCCGGGCCGCTTTGGCCACCGCGACCGACACCGACGCGCTGGTGCTGCGCACCCAGTTAGCCCGCGCGCTCGGGCTGCAGCGCCGGTTCGCCGAGGCCACCGCCGAACTCGATGCGCTGTCGCTGGACGACGCGGGCCCGCTCGTGCGCACGTACGCCGAGCTGGAGCGTGGCCGGGTGCTCAACTCCAGTGGCGACCCCAACGCCGCCCGGCCGCATTTTCTGGCCGCGCTGGCCGAGGCGGAGGCGGCTGGGCTGGATGCCCTCGCGGCCGACGCCGCGCACATGATGGCCATCGTCGAGTCGGGTGCCGCGCAGATTCCGTGGGCCGAGCGCGCGCTCGCCATCGCCGGTGCCTCTGACGACCCGCGTGCCCGTCGTTGGATCGGTTCGGTCAGCAACAACCTCGGCTGGACGCTGCATGATTTGGGGCGCAACGAGGAGGCCCTGGCGGTGTGGCAGCGTGCCCTGGCGTTTCGCGAGGAGCAGGGCGACGTCGGCCCGCTCAACATCGCGCGGTGGACGGTCGCGCGCGGATTGCGCTCGCTCGGCCGTTACGAGGAAGCGCTGGCGATTCAACTGGAGCTGGCGGAGAAGGTCGACTCGGACGGGTACGTGCAGGAAGAGCTGGGCGAGCTCATGCTGGCTCTCGGCCGGCCAGACGAGGCCCGGCCGCACTTCGCGCGGGCACACGAGGTGCTCTCTGCCGACGAGTGGTTGGCCGGCAGCGAGCCGGACCGGCTTGCGAGGCTAGCCGAGTTGGGGCGCACGCCAGGCGAGGCGGATTCGAGCCCTGGTAGTTGATCATAAACGGCGGCGCCGGGTGCCCTGTCGCCCGCCGATCACCGCACGACAGCGGCGGCGAATGATCGAGCGCGTACACCGCCGCCAGAAACGTCGCCACGACCTCCATGCGACCGGAACCCGATGCGATGGCAGCACCTTGGACGGGTCTGTGGGCACGGTGCAAGGATGGATTCGTAAAAGACGCTGCGCTCGGCGCCGGTCGAGCACGACGTGGTCCGCTGGGAGGAGATGGCGTGGCCCGAAGCCCTCGCCCGATGCGCATCACCGATGCGTCCCCGAGCCAGGCCGAACAGTTGCACCACCGGGAAGTTCGCTACGTCGTGATGATGTCCATCCGCGCGGTCTGCCTCGTGGTGATCGTGCTGCTTGTCAAGATTCACGCGCCGTTGGTGTGGCTATGGGTGCCGATCCTGCTCTTCGGCATGTTCATCGTCCCCTGGCTCGCCGTCATTCTGGCGAACGATCGGATGCCTAAGCGCCGCTACCAGGCCACAAACGTCCAGCCACCGGATCAACGTGCCTTGACCCCCAGCTCACCCGAGGAGCCGCACCGCGTCATCGATCTCGATCCCTGACGTCTGGCCGGCGCGGGACTCGACCGGCGACGAACCGCCATCACCCGCCTCGGCCGACCGGTCGCCCGCCAATTGTGGTCACCGCGACCGCGCCAAGCTCCGCACCCGCGGCCAGCGCCGCGCCAACATCCCCGCTTCCCAGCCACGCGATGAGAAAGCCAGCGGCAAATGCGTCGCCGGCGCCGGTGACGTCGGCGGCCGATGCGGCAGACGCGGGTACGCGGAGCACCGCGCCTCGGCCCGTCGCCGCCACCGCGCCCGCTGCGCCCAGTTTGACGACCACGATGCCGCCGGCCTCCGTCCCGCCCGCCAGACGCGTCGCCAGTGCCGCCGCCATTTCGTTCGGACCGAGCGGCGGTGTGCCTGATCCCGCGTCTCCGATCAGTACGGCCGCCTCGTCGCCGTTGGCGAGCAGCACGTCGGCACGGCGTACCCACGAAATGAACGCAGGACCACCGACCTCCCGCAGCGGCGCGGCGGACCCCGCATCCACGCTCGCCGTGAGGCCGCGCTCATGGGCGATCTCGAGCGCGTGACGCCCGGCCGCGTTGGATCCCGAATGCAACAGCGTGTACCCAGACAGATGCAGGTGTACGGCTTCCGGCGCGGCGGCGAACGCGGCATCCACGTCGGCGGACGTGAGTAGGTCGTTAGCGCCGCGGTCGCTGATCATGGTGCGTTCCGCCACACCGGAGCGCGCACGCGACAGCACGATGACGCTGCCGGTCACGGCGTCCGCATGCCGGGCGGCCACGCACGTGACACCGGCGGAGAGAAGTTCGTCGATGCGCGCGGTGCCGGCCGCGTCCGTGCCGACTGCCGCGCACAGCGTCACCGGCGCGCCCGCGTGTGCGAGCCAGGCGGCGGTGTTCGCGCCGCCGCCTCCGCCGGTCACGGTGATCCGTGCCGGCGTATCGGATCCCTCGACGATGGCCGCCTCGACCACGCCGACGACATCGGTGACCACATCACCGATGACGATGACGCGGCCTGTCATGCCGGCGTGGCAGGTGTGCTGTCGGCGTAGAGCGTCGAAGCGTCGTCGGAGAACAGCGGAGCCGCGGTCGGACGAGCCAGCGTGGCCCACGCAACGGCGATCCGCGCGGCGAGCGCGGCGTTGCGGAGGATGATCCGTACGTTGACGGCGAGGCTCTGTCCATGCGTCGCATCGTGAAAGTGCGCCAGCAGGAACGGCGTGACTGCCTTCCCGCTGACGCCGTCGCGCTCCATGATGGACAGTCCGTCGGCGAGCGTACGGTCGTGTAGCTCCGGATCGAGTTGCTCGTCCGCGGGTAGCGGGTTCGCAACGATCAGGGCGGCGTCGGTCAGCTCCTGCTCCCGTGCCGCGCGCATCGCCTCGGCGGCCTGTTCCGGCCCGTCTACCGACCAGTCGACCTGGTAGCCGCTGTCGGCTACGAAGAACCCGGGAAACTGCCGAGTGCGGTAGCCGACGACCGTCACACCGAGCGTCTCCAGCCGTTCCAGCGTGGCGGGCACGTCGAGGATCGACTTGACGCCGGCGCACACCACGGTGACAGGCGTGCCGGCGAGCGTGGTCAGGTCGGCAGATTCGTCGTATGACTGCGCCGCGTTCCGGTGCACGCCGCCGAGTCCGCCGGTCGCGAAGACGGGAATCCCCACCGAGGCAGCGATCGCAGCCGTGCTGGCCACCGTCGTGGCCCCGTTGATCCGCTGCGCACCGGCGATCGACAGATCACGCACCGAGAGCTTGGCAACACTGTCCGCAGTCGCCAACATCGTGAGCTGATCGTCGTCGAGCCCGACCCACAGCTGACCGTCGACCATGCCGATCGTTGCGGGCTCCGCACCATGGGCGCGAACCTCCTGCTCGACGTCGCGGGCCACGGTCAGGTTGTCCGGACGAGGTAGGCCGTGCGCGACGATCGTCGACTCGAGTGCGACGACCGGGCCACCCGCGTGCAGCACGTCGGACACGCGAGGGTGCACCCGGATGGGGTACGCAGTCGGGTAGCCGGACATGATCGTTACGGTACCGGGGTCGACAGGAACCGGCCATCAGTTGCGAAGATACACAGCATGACGACCGTCGAATACTCGCCGCCACGGCAACGTCTGTCGTGGACCCGCCGGGTGATCGGTGCCGTGGTCTGTCTCACGGGGTTGATCGCTCTTGTCTTGTTCGCACTGGATCGCGTCGCGCGCGACTCGGTATTCCTCCGCAGTCACTTCGAGAACTACCTGACGGGCCTCGGCGGCATCATCGTGCTCGGTGTCGTGGCGCTGATCGTGTTGACGCCGGTGCGCAACTCCGCGGCACAAAACCGACGCATGATGACGCGCTTCCTGCTGATGGCGCTGGCCGCGCTGCTGTTCGTCGGCGCCGGGCTCACGCACGGGTTCGACTTCTTCATCTACCAGCCGACCATCATTGCGTCGTCGCCCGATGGCACGCGTCACGTCGCGTCCGTCAACATCGGCACGTACCGGGAGCTGCAGGTCTTCACCGGCAGTGGGCTCGGCGCCAAGATCACCGGCAATCTCGGCGCACCCTGCGAGCTCTACAGTGTGAAGTTTTCCGGCAACTCGGACATCCTCGTGTCGACCGCCCAAGGCGACTACGACTTCAAGCTGACGCCGGACGGGCGCCCGAGCAGTGTCCTCACCCAGCAGTGCGCTGGGTCGTTCCAGACGGCCCCGGCGGCGCCTCGGTCGGCGCTCGGATGAGCCGGCGCGCTCTGGCACACTGGAACGCTGGAGGTGCCCGCGGATGACTACCGAAGTCCAGGAGCGGCCGGAGGTTCGGGAGGCCGACACCGGTCCGGAGATGTTCCACTACGTCGACAAGACGAAGATGACCGAGAGCGCCGTGCTCGGCACGTACGTCGAGGCGCTGTGCGGATTCAAGTTCCCGGTGACGAAGGTGGCCAAGCCCGGCTCACCGGTGTGCCAAGCGTGCAAGGAGATCTACGAGAACGACGATCTCTCGTACACGCCCGATCCCAGCTGACTGCGCCCAGCCGAGCGATAGTGGGGCGCCACCGGATGTCCGGTGGCGCCCCACTCGGCGCTATATCGTCTCTTTCGACCTGTCGGCTCCTCGCCGTCACCTATGCTCGTGCGTCAATTGGCCGAGTCGTCCTTGCTTCGCCATTCGAACTCAGGATCGGCACCCACCTGTACGGCGATCTTGGTCAGGTCGGCCGCGTACTTGTTCGCGTGATGCCCGCAGAAGATCAGCTCACCGCCGCCGGCAAGCACGAAGCGGATCTTTCCGGCCGCCCCGCAGCGGTCGCAGCGTTCATCAGCAGCTGGTGCGGCCACCGTCTCCGGCGGCGGAGTGAGAGTGGGGGTCACAGCGCCTCCTCCAGGTCGTCACTGACGAACGAATACCTCACATCGCTAACCACGTAAACCTCCAACGCCCGGCCGCAGCCGTGCGTTCCCCTCCCGCCCTCGGCGTCGCCGAGGTCACATCGACGGCCAGTGCCGATGGGGCCTTGCCATGCCTTGCCGGCGCCGGCCCGCCGCCGGTGCCCTGGGCTCGCCCGCCCGGCTCAGCCGACCAAGCTCGCCGCCCGGGTCGTTCCGATCGCACCGGCGTAGGGTTGCCTCGAACGTCCTCCACCGGTTCGAACCGGACTCGCGTCCCGGCATTGGCCCTGCTTGGACCAACTGCGCTCTGCACGCTCGCCCGTCTGGCCGGCCATCGCACCTAGCCTGCAACAGTCTGCCTTGGGACCATCCTGCGACGCCAACGATCACGACCGGGCAACGGCCGGATAACGACCTGAAGCCACCCATAACAGGGCGAGCTTCCAGGCGATTTCGCGGACAGATGAATGTCGGGCGTGTCGCAGCAGGTGGCGTGTCGGCCACGGTGAGCTACGCCGGTCAGTCGAGGTAGTCGCGCAGCACCTGGGAGCGGGACGGGTGGCGGAGCTTGGACATCGTCTTCGACTCGATCTGGCGGATGCGCTCGCGCGTCACGCCGTACACCTGACCGATCTCGTCGAGGGTGCGGGGCTGTCCGTCGGTGAGGCCGAAGCGAAGCCGTACGACGCCGGCCTCGCGCTCGGACAACGTCTGCAGCACCTGCTGAAGCTGATCCTGCAGGAGCGAGAACGACACTGCGTCGACGGCGACGACCGCCTCCGAGTCCTCGATGAAGTCGCCGAGCTGACTATCACCCTCGTCGCCGATCGTCTGGTCGAGTGATATCGGCTCCCGCGCGTACTGCTGGATCTCGAGGACCTTCTCCGGCGTAATGTCCATCTCCTTCGCGAGCTCCTCCGGGGTCGGCTCGCGACCCAGGTCCTGGAGCAGCTCGCGCTGGATGCGGCCGAGCTTGTTGATGACCTCGACCATGTGTACCGGGATGCGAATGGTGCGAGCCTGGTCGGCCATGGCGCGGGTGATCGCTTGGCGGATCCACCAGGTGGCGTACGTGGAGAACTTGTAGCCCTTGGTGTAGTCGAACTTTTCCACCGCGCGGATCAGGCCGAGGTTGCCTTCCTGGATGAGGTCG
>DATFRR010000140.1:0-6915 GCA_035263025.1 Micromonosporaceae bacterium | reverse complement strand
GACGTGGCCGGCGCCGACCTGCCGGCGCGGGTACGGGAACTGGTCGCCGATCCCGAGGCGTGGACGTAACGTCCCATCGCGACAAAGAGCATCAAACCGGGCGTGCCGGGTTGCGGTCACGGCGGCCGGTCTGCACAGTGCTCACGTGTTCGTACGACGGTGGGGCGAGCGTGTTGCGGCAGTCGGCGTCGCGATCGTGTGCCTGGGCGGCTGCACAACCTCGCCGCGTACCGCCGCAAGATTCCACGACGGACCCGCCGGCGCGCCGCGCACCACTTCCTCGGCGGGCGCGACGCCCGGCACGACGTCGGCCCGGACGCTCACGATTCTCGGCGCCGGCGACGAGTTGCTGCATCCGCAGGTGTGGGCGCAGGCCGAGAAGGACGCGAACGCGGCCGGACGATCCGGGCTCGACTTCGATCCGATCTTCGCGGACGTGAAGCCGGAGGTCAGCGCCGCCAGCCTCGCGATCTGCCACATGGAGACGCCGCTCGCGCCGGCGAACGGGCCGTTTGACGGATACCCGCGCTTCAGCGTGCCTCCGCAGATCGCCACGACGATGCACGACGTCGGCTACGACACCTGCTCGACGGCGTCGAACCACACACTCGACCAGGGCACGGCGGGCATCAAACGTACCCTCGACGCACTCGACGCGGCCGGCGTCAAGCACACCGGCAGCTACCGGACCGAGGCGGACTCGAAGGTGCCGGACATCATCGAGGTCACCCCGAACGGCGGCGGTGCGCCGGTGAAGGTCGCGCAGTTGTCGTACACCTTCGGGTTCAATGGCCTGCGCCGACCGGCCGGCGAGGACTGGGTCGCGAACTTGACCGATCCGACCGCGATCCTGGCCGCCGCGCACGCCGCGAAGCAGGCCGGCGCGCAGATCGTGGTCCTGTCGATCCACTGGGGTGTGGAGTATTCGCACACGCCGAACGCCGATCAGAAAGCGCTCGCGCGCAAGTTACTGGCGTCGCCGGACATCGACCTGATCCTCGGCTGCCATGAGCACGTGGTGCAGCCGATCCAGCGCATCGGCGACAAGTGGGTCGTCTACGGCATGGGCAACCAGCTCGCGCGGCACGCCAACCCGATCAACGACAACCGCGAAGGCATCATGCCGGAGTTCACGTTCTCCGAGACCAGTCCCGGTCATTGGGTCGTGACGAAGGCGATCGCGATCCCGACGTGGGTCACGCTGACACCAAACATCCGCGTCGTCGACCTGCTCGACACGGCGGCGACGTCGAGCTCAAGTCGCGGCACGTACGCCGCCGCCGTCGCGCGGATCAGGAAGTACGTCGACTCGATGGGCGCCGACGACGCGGGACTGACCCTGGCCGCGGGCGCCGGCGCCAAATGACGACCGCTGCGGCGGGTTCAGCTCACTCCGACTCGCTCGGCGGGTCCTCGCGTTCCCGCAGCCGCTCCTCGCGCAACCGCAGGTCGGCCTCCCACCGTCGCAGTCGTTCCTCGGTCGCGCGGCGCGTCTGCTCGCCCAAGCTGCGCAGGAACTCCGGGTCGTCGTCGGGCGCGATCGGGCGCCGAGGCCCGCCGGACATCTCCGACTGCCGAGGCATTTCCTCGGTGTCCGCGGAAAGCTCCGAGCGCAGCGCGCGGCCAGCCGGATGGTTTGAGTCGATCGGACCAGGCGTATGCACCGGGCGGCCGGCGCTGAACCAGATCAGGCCGCCGATGCCGGTCAGCAACAAGATGACCAGGACCCACACGACCTTCGGCAGGTTGCGAACCGCGGCCGGGTCGGTCGAGATGCAGTCGTAGAACGCGGCGACCATCACGGCCAGGTCGATGAGTAGGACGAGTGTGAGGAGACCACCCATACCTCACATGATGTCGCACCCGTGTCGTGCCTCGCAGCCCTGCCCCGTGTGTGTCGCACGATTGGCGCGACGCGTCGCGACGGGCCTCGCCGGTCGGGCGGTCACGCCGTAGGGTGGGACGGCACCAACCGGGAGGTAGACGTTGTTCATGCGTGGGCGCCGCGGCGCAGTTGCCATCGCGGCGGTCACCGCGTTTGTCGCGCTCACCGGGTGTTCGCTGACCAACGCGAACTCGGCCGGGGCCACGTCGGGCGACGGTCCGTCGCCAGCCGGTGGGCCGCCGGGCAGCGACTCGGCTACCACGCCACCGAGCGCG
Organism: Micromonosporaceae bacterium; assembly: GCA_035263025.1. Taxonomy (GTDB): domain Bacteria; phylum Actinomycetota; class Actinomycetes; order Mycobacteriales; family Micromonosporaceae; genus DASQPR01. The sequence continues at coordinate 4,755 of DATFRR010000140.1, read as the reverse complement.
GCGGCATTGGCCGGCGGTGCGTGCCTGCTCATGAACTTCGACACGGTACGCACGGAACTGGGCACCGCGTTCACCGTCTCGGCGGCGGCCGACTCCAGCGGTTCCTTCACCTGTGTCTTGCAGGGCACGTCGGGGTCGTACCCGAGTCTGACGCTGACCATCACCGCGACCGACCTCTCGACGTCGGATTTCACGGCGCAAGTTGCGCCGGACGGCGCCAAGCCGGTGGCGGAGTTGGGCAAGATCGCTTACGAGATCCAGATGCCGGCCACCAAGAGCGCCGGACCCGCGATCGACGTCGGCTGGCTGTCCGGCAACAACCGGCTGATCGACTTCCGGTACGTGTGCGCGGCGGGTACCCCGACCGCGACCGCGGCCGCGCTGATCCCGAAGATGGTGAGCCTCTCCAAGATCGTCGACCAGACGACGATGTAGCAATTGGCGGCGACGTCGCGGACCGGAGCGACTAGACCGCCTGCGCAACGAAGACGCGGGACGCCAGATCGCGGGGCAAGCGGACGCGCGAGCCCGAGCGGTCGATCACCACGTCGTCGCGTTCCTGTGCCACGGTGATCGTGGCACCCGGATCGACGCCCGCCTGGTGCAGACGCCGCAGCACCTCGATGTCGGTCTGGACGCTCTCCGTGATGCGGCGCACCACGACATCGCCCACGACGCCGGGCGCCGCGAGGTTGTGCTCGTCGTTGTCCGGCACCGCCGGCGTGCGCTTGGCCGGGTCGATCTGGTCGAGCCCCGGGATCGGATTGCCGTAGGGCGACCGGGACGGCTTGCCGAGCAGCTCGTAGACCCGCTGCTCGACCGCCTCGCTCATCACGTGTTCCCAGCGGCACGCCTCGTCGTGAGCGTCCTCGTAGGGCAGCCCGATCACGTTCACGAGCAGCACCTCGGCGAGCCGGTGCTTGCGCATCACGGCGACCGCATGTGCCCGACCGAGATCGGTGAGATGCAGGTGGCGGTCGCCCTCGACGGTCAGGAGCCCGTCGCGCTCCATCCGGTTGACGGTCTGGCTGACCGTCGGCCCGCTCTGGTGCAGCCGCTCGGCGATCCGGGCGCGCAGCGGCGTCACGCCTTCCTCTTCTAGCTCGAGGATCGTGCGCAGATACATCTCCGTCGTGTCGACGAGATCGTTCACGTGGGGCTCCTCCCGTGCGCCGATGGTACCCGCCGGGCGGGGCAGACTGTGTAACGTGAATTCTCCGTCTCCGTTGATCGACGCGGCGAGCCTCGCCACGCGCATTCTGCCGTCCGCCGCCGACCGGCCGGCCGCGGATGACCGGCCGGCCGCAGTCGACCGCGCCGGCCGACCGGTCACCGTGATCGACGTGCGGTGGCGCCTTGCTGGTCCACCCGGCCGCGCCGACTACCTGAGCGGTCACATTCCCGGCGCGGTGTTCATGGATCTCGACGCCGACGTGTGTGGGCCGCCCGGTGGCGGCGGCCGGCACCCGCTGCCCGACATCGCCGCCCTGGAGAGCGCGCTGCGCACCGCAGGGGTACGGGCCGGTCGCCCGGTCGTGGTCTACGACGACGGCGACGGCATGCCGGCCGCCCGGCTGTGGTGGACGTTGCGGTGGGCGGGCCACACGGACGTACGCGTCCTCGACGGCGGCTTCGCGGCGTGGCAACGTGCCGATCTTCCGGTCTCGTCGGGTCCCGAAGCCGCGGATCCTGGCGACTTCACCGTGCGCCCAGGGCACTTGCCCGTGCTCGACGCGGACCACGCGGCGGCCTATGCCAGCCATGGCGCGCTCGCGGACGCGCGAACCGCGGCACGGTTCCGCGGCGAGAACGAGACCGTCGATCCCATCGCCGGACGAGTACCCGGTGCGGTCAGCCTGCCGTACGCCGACCTGGTGAACGACGACGGAACGTTGCGGCCGGCCGACGAACTCCACAACCGGCTCGCCGACGCGGGACTGTCCGGATCCGGGCCGGTCGGCGCGTACTGCGGATCCGGCGTGACCGCTGCGCATACCGTGCTCGCCATGACCGTGGCAGGCGTACCCGATGCCGCGCTCTACGTCGGCTCGTGGAGCGAATGGATCACCGACCCGTCGCGACCGATCGCGGTCGGTGATGGCGCATGACCGGGTCCGGCACGCTCGTGTTGTGGGACGAGGCGCTACTGGCGTACGACCTCGGCGACCACCCACTCGATCCGGTGCGCGTCGAGCTCACCATCGCGCTGGCACGGGAGCTCGGAATCTTCGACCGTGCCGGAGTCACGGTCGCGAAGCCCGTCCCGGCCGACGACGCGCGGCTCGGCACCGTACACACGCCGGAGTATCTCGACCTCGTGAAGGCCGCGTCGGTGGACCAACGGGTCCGTGGCCACGGCCTGGGTACGCCGGACAACCCGACGTTTGCCGGCATGCACGATGCGAGCGCACTGGTGGCCGGTGCCTCGGTGGCGGCCGCCGAGGCGGTCTGGACCGGACAGGCACAGCACGCGGTGAACATCGCCGGCGGGCTGCACCACGCGATGCCGTCGATGGCGAGCGGCTTCTGCGTGTACAACGATCCGGCGATCGCGATCAAGCGGCTGCTGGAACTCGGCGCGGAGCGGGTCGCGTACGTGGATGTCGACGTACACCACGGCGACGGCGTACAGGCGGTCTTCTACGACGATCCGCGGGTGCTCACGATCAGCCTGCACGAGTCACCGCTGACGCTGTTTCCTGGCACCGGATTCCCGGCGGAGACCGGCGGCGACGGCGCGGAAGGCGGCGCGGTCAACGTTGCGCTCGCGCCGGGCGTCGGCGACGACGGCTGGCTTCGCGCGTTCCACGCGATCGTGCCCAGCGTGCTGCGCGTATTCCGCCCACAGATCCTGGTCAGCCAGTGCGGCGCGGATGCCCATGGCCTCGATCCGCTGGCCGACCTCCAACTCACCGTCGACGGGCAGCGCGCGAGCTACCTCGCGATGAACGCGCTCGCCGACGAGTTGTGCGACGGTCGGTGGGTGGCCACCGGCGGTGGTGGGTACGCCCTTGTCGAGGTCGTACCCAGGGCGTGGACGCACTTGTTGGGGATTGCGACGGGGGAGCCGATCGAGCCGGCAACGGCCACGCCGGCGGCGTGGCGCGAGTTGGCGGCGCATCGGCGACCGCGCCGGCCGGTGCCGGCCTCGATGACCGACGGTGCCACGGCGACGTTCCAGCCGTGGGCGCCCGGCACCACACCGGACTCGGTGGACCGGTCGATCGCGGCAACGCGCAACGCCGTCTTTCCGTGGCACGGCCTCGATCCGATGGATGTGCGCGACTGACCGCGCCGAGGGTGGGACTGGCTATGCGCGATGCCGATGTGGTCCTGCGTGACGGCGGCATGATCCACGTACGTTCGATGGAACCGTCGGACGCACCGGGCATCGTCGCGATGCACTCTCGCCTGTCGGAGCGAACGCAATACTTGCGCTTTTTCCGGGCGTACCCACGGATCCCGAGCAGTGACCTGCACCGGTTCGCGAACGTCGACCACCACGACCGGGAAGCCTTCGTGGCCCTGGTGAACGACGCGATCGTCGCAGTCGGGCGTTACGAGCGGCTGAGCGCCAGCGATTCCGCCGCCGAGGTTGCATTCGTGGTCGAGGACACGCACCAGGCTCGCGGCATCGCGCCCGTGCTGCTCGACCGCCTCGCGAGCGCGGCACAGGAGGCCGGCATCGAGCGCTTCGTCGCCGAAGTGATGCCGGGCAACACGGCGATGCTGCACGTGTTCACCGGCGCGGGCTATCAGGTGAGCGCGGCATACGCCGACGGAGTGCTGCACGTCGATTTTCCGATCAACAGCGAGTCGGCCTGACCCGGCGGGCCCGACGGTCCCGTCGGCCCGCCGATTCGGCTCGGGCCGCACATGCCATGACCCCCGCAACCGGCTTCACGGTCACGGGAGCCACGGTCGCTCATTTCCAGTCTTACTCGCTCCACGCCACTTTGGCGACCACGTCGCCACCCACCGCCTCGGCCAACACGGTCAGGGCAGGTGCGCCGACCGGAGGTCCAGGCGCTTCGACTAGTAATCGTGCGCCGACCGGAGGTGCAGGCGCTTCGACTAGCGAAGAGTGCGCCGACCTGAGGTCCAGGCGCTTGGACTGGCTATACGGCGTATACCTCGAGCCGGCGGGAGCGGTCGGGGGTGCGCAGCTTCGCCAGGGTGGTCTTCTCGATCTGGCGGATCCGCTCGCGAGACAGGCCGAACTCCTGACCGACCTCCTCCAGCGTGCGGGAGCGGCCGTCGTCGAGGCCGAATCGCAGCCGGATGACCTCCCGCTCGCGGCGGGACAGCGTGGCGAGCACGATCTCCACCTCATTGCGCAGCTGACCCGCGGCGACGCTCTCGGCCATCTCAGGCTGCACGGCGTGTGCGGTCACGAAGTCGCCGAGCACGCCCTCGCCGTCCGGTCCGACCGTCTGGTCGAGGCTAACCGGCTCGCGGTCGTAGCTGACGAGTTCCAGCACGGTCAGCACGTCCACGCCCATGGCGTCGGCGACCTCCGCGGCGGTCGGTTCACGGTTCAGCGCGGTCGCGAGGTCGCGGCGCACGCGCACCATCCGGTTGATGACCTCGACCATGTGTACCGGGATGCGAATCGTGCGAGCCTGGTCGGCCATGGCGCGGGTGATCGCTTGGCGGATCCACCAGGTGGCGTACGTGGAGAACTTGTAGCCCTTGGTGTAGTCGAACTTTTCCACCGCGCGGATCAGGCCGAGGTTGCCTTCCTGGATGAGGTCG
>DATFRR010000139.1:0-25704 GCA_035263025.1 Micromonosporaceae bacterium | reverse complement strand
ACGATGCGATCAGCTTCTTCACGCCCGCCTCGACGGCCGCCTCGATGACCGTGAACGTGCCGTCAACGAGGCTCTCCAGCGCGAGCCGGGGCTGCTCAGCACATTGTGTGATGCGTAGTGCGGCAAGGTGGAACACCAGGTCCACGCCCGCCATGAGGTCGCCAACGAGCGCGCGGTCGTTGATGTCGCCCTCGACGATCGCGACCCTGTCACCGGCCACGGTGAGCGCGTCGGCGAGGTTCTCGCGGCGCCCGCGCACCAGGTTGTCGAGCACCACGATGTCGGCCGCTCCGGCGTCGACAAGTTGGTCGACGACTGCCGAGCCGATCGTGCCCGCGCCGCCCGTCACCAGCACGCGCTGCCCGACAATCGGCTGGCTAGCGCCCGCCGGTCCGTGCGCGACCTCGCCACTTGCGTTGCTCACACCGTCACCTCTCCGCGGCCGCGCCGCGATAGCTCGACCTTCTTTTGGCCGTCTGGGTCGTGGCGCAGGTGGTGGGGCGGCGCGCCGTCGATGTCACGGATCGGCACCGACACACCGTCCTTGGCAAGGCTGAGCGAAGCGGCCTCGAGCATCGCGACAACGCGAAGCCCTGCCCAGCCATCGGTCAGCGGCGGCCGGTTGCCGGCGATGGACGCCGCGAACTCGACCATCACTGACCGCAACGCCTCGTGGTTCGCAAGCGCCGGCGCGACCGTGTCTCCGGTGCGGTACGACACGATCAAGCGATCGCGGGTGTCCGGCCCAATGCTCTCGGCGGCGCTTCGCTCGACGCCGCGGTCATGGATCGACAACCGCTGGCTCGGATTGAGATCGTCCCAGACGACCGTCCGCAGCGACCCGCCGACAACCATGGTGCGGATTTTCGTCGGCGACAGCCAGTTCACGTGTACGTGCGCGAGCGCGTCGTTGGACAGCCGAATGGTCAAATGCGCAACGCAGGCGTGGCCCGCACCGATCGGGTCCGAACCGTGCGCCGAAACAGACACCGGCCATACGTCGTCGGGCAGGATCGCCTCGAAGATCGACAGGTCGTGCGGCGCGAGGTCCCACACCACGTCGACGTCCGGCTGCACGAGGCCGAGGTTGATGCGAACCGAGTCGAGATACTGCAACGCCCCCAACTCGCCGCGGCGGACGAGATCACGGATATGTGCCACCGCCGACGTGTAGACGTACGTGTGGTCCAGCATCAGGACCCGGCCACATCGATCGGCCGCCTCGACGAGCTCTCGTGCCTCCTCGTACGTCGGCGCCAGCGGCTTCTCCACCAGCACGTGCTTGCCGGCCTCAAGCGCCTTCATCGCGACGTCGAAATGTGTGGCGGCTGGCGTGGCGATGGCAACCGCGAGGACCGACGGGTCGGCGAGCACCTCGTCGATCGAAGGTGCGACGCGGACCGTCGAATAGTCACCGAGCACCCGCCGGACACGTTCCACGTCAAGGTCGCACAGGTAGTCCAACCGGAGGCCGGGGGTGGCCTGCACATTTCGGACCAAGTTCGGACCCCAGTACCCGGCTCCGATGACCGCGACGCCGATTGCCGGGTTGCCGATATGCACGCGCTTCTCCGTCCAAACAAGCCGTCCTCCGACGCGGCGTCGCTCGCATGCGCGTGGCCAACCACGACGGCCAAGACCAGACAGTACCCAGCACGCCAAGATACGCAACCGCATGATTCGATGAGCCGTGACGGTGTGTTGTGGATATCCTTACCGCACCGAGGGCGGCTCCGATGCCGAACGTGGTTGTTCCGCCCATTCGGGACAGCTACACTCGGCGCGCCGTAGTCCCGACGCGCAGCCGATGAATCCCGCCGAAGTGACAACCGGGGACCGCGCGACGGCCCAGTGAGGACAAGCATGCAGTCGCAGACACCTCCGCAGCCTGGGCCGGTGTCCGGACGAGCATCGGTGGCGAACGGCATTTACCGCAGCGGCCAGGGTGCCGACGAGCCGGCCGCGCAACCCGTGCAACACAAGTCCGGCAAGGGATGGGTCGGCACGACGGCGACCATAGTCGTCGCCCTCGTACTCGTGTTGGCCGCTGCGAAGATCATCCTCGGCGGCGGCGGTCGACCCACGGCGAGCCCCACGATCGCGACCGGCGCGACGAGCGCCCGGCCGTCCACGCCGGCCGTTGCTGACCCGTCCGGTGTGCCGATGCCGGTCGGTGACCTGCCCGGCTGGCATCAGACATTCGCCGATGACTTCAGCGGCACCCAGGTGGACCCCGATAAGTGGTACGTCTACGACGGTCAGCCGCTCAGTGACCCGGCAGCGCTATTCGTGTCGTCGCATGTCTCAGAGGGCAACGGAGTGCTCACGATCGGTGCGTGGCCGACGCAGACCCCCAAGGGCGAGATCTTCGCCTCCGGCGGAATCAACAACTCGAAGAGCTTTAGCCAGACGTACGGGCGCTATGACGTGCGCTTCCGGATGGAGCATGGCTGGGGCATCGCGTACGCGATCCTGCTGTGGCCGACCAACGAACAGTCCAAGCCGGAGATCGACTTCGCGGAGGACAACGGCAAGGACCGCACGATGACGTCGGCGACTACGCACCCGATCGGTCCCGGCGAGAAACACGTCGAGGTCACCGGCGATTTCACCCAATGGCACACCGCCGAGGTCGTGTGGTCGCCCGGAAAGATCGTCTACCGGCTCGACGGCAAGGTCTGGGCGACCATGACCGGCCAAGCTGTACCGGCCGGCGCGCCGGTGTCGCTTGCCTTGCAGACGCAGTCACATCCGTGTGGCGGCGACTGGGAGGCGTGCCCCAACAGTTCGACTCCGTCGAAGGTCAACCTCGAGGTGGACTGGGTCACCGCGTACGCCGCGACATCGTCCAAGTAAGGACGCCCGCCGCCCGCTGGTCCGGTGCGGTCGCTACCCGCGGAACTGGTAGATGACGGCATCGGCATTGCGATACAGCACCGTCCAGGCCGGCGAGCTATCCATCGCACGCTGCAGGCTCGGGAGGAGCCCGTCCGGCAGGTAGCCGAAGTAGTGCGCATAGGCCACCTGGCTCCGCGAGATGATGACGTACACCCCGGTGTCGAGTCCGGAGCAGTAGTCATTGATCTTCGCGAGATCGGCCTCGGTGATCGTGGCGTGGTTAGTCGGCAGTAACGGCTGCAACAGATCCGGGTCGCCGCCGAAGTTGAGGTCGACGTAGCGCTGGTTCAACCGGGCCGGGAGGTTGTCGGCCGCCTCGACGATGTGCGAACCGGCCGGTGCGGTGTTGTAGAGGTACTGCACTGCTTGGACCTCGCCGCGCGTGAACTGGTCGAAGGTCAGCTGGCCGTGTTCGCCCTGAATGCCGATGAGCGCACCGACGAAGACCAGCGCCGTCGCCGCGGCGACCCCAGCCGTCACCCAGACCTTTCGGATCCGGAGCGCCATGCGACAGATGAGGTAGACACACCACGGCGCGGAGAACAGGAACACGCGATAGATCGCCTCGCCGCCGTACGTCTGAGCGACCAACGTGGCGAGCGGCGCGAACGCAAGCACGGCGGGCAGTGCCACCGCGCCCAGGCGACGCCGGGACACCATGATGGCGATCAACGCGCCGCCCCAGACGAGAAGCGACAGCAGATGTACGGCCTGCGCCGAGAAGATCTCTCCGGCACTGCTGTTGGCGGTCAGCGGCGCGGTGCCCCGGAACCCGCTGAGCAGGTTCTGGAAGATGTTGAGCCCGTCGAAGATGCCGTACTGGTCGACGACGTTGTAGTGCGGCAACAGGTAGGTCGCGGTGATGCCGATCAGGATCGGGACGACCTGCCACGTGCGAAGTAGGCCGAGAAGTAGGAGGGCGGTCGCACTGGCGGCGATCAGATACGGCGACAACTGGTGCGCGATGACGACGATCGCGAACACGAAGTAGAGGCACGCCAGCGCGGCACGCTCACTGCGCTTGCCGACATACGGCACCGCCTCGAGGCCTTCGTGCAGTCGACTCCAGAGGCGATCCACCAGGCGGAACCGGTGGTGGTACTGCCCGCGCTGCCGTCGCAGCCAGCGGACCATGATGAGGATCGTGCCAAGGCAGAGCACGTACGCGAACGCTTGTGGCGACAGATAGTCCTGGCCGATCCAGTTCACGCTGGTGAAGACGAACACGGTCAGGTATGGCAGCCGCCGATCGCTGGTGAGCGACTGGACGGTGGCGAACAGCGGCAAGCAATTTGCCGCGTCGAAAAAGAGCGGCGCCCAGGCGGCCAGGGTGGTCGTGCTCACGTGTGACCACGTGCCGAGCTGGGCCACGGCCGCGAAGAAGGCGGGCCAGGCCTGGTAGATGTCGCTGCTGTTGACGATATGGCCGGTGACGCGGAACAACTGGATGACGCCGATGTGCTTGTACGTCCAGGCGTACTCGGGCTCGTGCACGAGCACGGGAACGGTCGCGTGCATGATCGCAAGCAACACCGCGATGTACCCGACGAGCAGCCACACACGTCGTACGTCCCGGGTGAGCGTCACCAGGAAACCGGCCACGCACAACCCGAGGGCGACGAAGAACGTCGGGTGCATGACGCTCAACAGCCCGTAGTCGCCGACGTCCTTGGTACTCGACAGTCGCAGGCTCACAATCCAGCAGCCGACCGCGGCGGCGAGGATAGCAACCTCGACGATCATCATCGTCATCGCGCGAGTGGTACGCGCGGCCTGGTCGGCTTCGGTATCGGTCCGCTGCGCACCCTCGCTGGTACCAGCCTCTGTGATGTTGTCCGCCGCACCGTCCGAGGCGCGTGCCACCCGATCCGCCGGAATCCCATCTGCGCGCGTCACGCCGGACGCTGGCGGCCAGGCAGTTTCCGCGAACGGCGGCAGCCGAATGACGACCGTTTCGTTGGCATCGCGAACCGCCGGGATCACGCGCGTCGCATCGCCCGCCGATTCGCTGGGCGCGCCGTCAACGTCCGTCGTCGGCACCGTGCCGTCCGGCGTCGTCGTTACCCGCGACGTGACCGGCGCGCCCGTGGTGGCATGGCTGGCGGCGACCGTCTGGGTTGCGGCCCGCGGCCGCCTGATCGACCAGCGAGCGCGGCTCCCCGAACCCGTCACACCGGTCGCGGCCGCGTCCCGTGCGGGGTTCGATTGGTCTGCAGCGACGCCGTCTGGTACCGCCGAGATGACCTGTGTCGCGTCGGCGGAGTCCGCGTTCGTACGTGGATCGCCGCCGCTGCCCACTGGACGCGGCTGCGCCGGACGCGCGGCGCCCGTTCCGTTGCCGTCCGCCGGTTCGGCCGAGCGAAGCCCATCGTTGGCGAGCCTCGGCAGCACTCGCGTGGCGACGAGGTCGCCATCCGCCTCACCACTGGACGCGGCGGGCAGCAGCGTCGTCATCGTGCCCGCGGCGGAGGCCGAGGAGGCGAGGCCGGCGCGCTCGATATCAGCGATAACGCGGCGGCCGATCCGAGTGTGTGCCGCGACCGTCGGCGCCAACCCGACGATCGCGGCCGCGGCGGACATACCGACGAGCAGGTAGAGCGCAAGGAACGGATGCCAGTATCTGGCCCACAGCATGACGGCACCCGGCAGCGCGACAATCGCCATGCTCACGACCAGCGCGATTGCCCATGACACGACGGCGCTACCAAGTCGCACGTGGCACAGCGCGGCGGCACCGGGCGCGAAGCAGGCGAACGCGAGCACGACGAGCACCTTGGCCAGCGGGCTGATCGGCAACGCGATGATGACTGGGGTCGCCGCGGACAGCGCCACGGCAGTCCAAGCCAGGACCGCGTTCGCGCCACGCAGCTGGCCGCGAGCCAACAGTCGACCAACCCGGCTGACCTTCATCTCACCGGACGGGTATCGGGGAGCGACCAGTTCGGAGCCGGCTTCCGATGTCCCGTTCGCGACGGACGGGCGGCCGCCGCCCGGCGCCGGTGGTCCCCCAACTCGCTCGTCTGCCGCCGGCGTGCGCAACGGATCCGCGTGGTTCGGCGTCGCCGGAACGCTGTTCGGCGCCGCTGCGCCAACGCCGCCCGCTGCGCCAACACCCACTACGCCAACACCCGCTATGCCAACACCCGCTGCGCTGGCGCCCGCCTCCGCGACGGCCTGCCGATCGTCGACGGGGCCGCTGGGGCGCGCCGCCACAAGCTCGGCGCCGTCCGCTCCCCCCGACCGATCGGACCGGTCCACCACGGACAGCACGACTGTGCCGCGGTCGTCGCGCGGCAGCAGGCTGGTATATGCGTCCGCCATGCCGGCCCACTCGAGGCCGTCCGCGACATATGAGCTACCGGTCGGAACGCTCGCGATGCCACGCACGGCGAAGATCGGATAGAGCAGCTGGGTTTCGGCGGCCCGCGCCGCGAGATCGCGGTCCAAGGACTCGAGCATCATCTCGTCCGGCTTGGCGAGCCGGCGGTATTCGATGACGATGCCGGGCACCGAAGCGACCGCGATGACGATGCGGGAGACCAGGAACGCGGTGCCGAACGCGACGAGTCCGTGGCGTGACGCGGTCGCCACGCTGCCGACCAGGAAGATCACCGCACCCACGCCGTCGAGTGCGGTCGCCAGCCACGTTCGCTTCGTGATCAGAGCGAGCGCGCTGTAAAGCGAATAGACGCCGATGAACGGCAGGCTCAGCGCCAGTAGACGAAGCACGACCGTGCCTTCGGCGCGATAGCTCGCGCCCGCGATGCCGAGGATCCACGGCGCACCGAAGCCGATCACGGCGCCGCCGTCACACGTGACGAGCGCACCGAGCCAGGCCGCTCGCTTCAGCAGGTGACGTGTGCGGTCAGTGGCGTGGACCGCCTCGACGACCAGCGAGAACTGGATGTTCCACAGCAACGCGGTGGTGGCCGTACAGAACAGCCATGGAAGGTAGAACGCGGCGCCGGCGCGAGCGCCCAGAAAGGAGACGACCAGGACCGGCGGGAGCAACCCCCCGATGCTCGTAATGACGCTGTTGACGTACTGCGACGCGGTGTAGTTCAGCAGCTCCGAGCGGTTCGGCAGCAGGCCGCGATCATCGCCCTGCCGGACCCTCGCGGGTCCCAGATGCCGGAAGATGAGCCAGGAGACGACCGCGACGGCACCCATCATCGGAATCGCCCACGCGCCGAACGCCCCGAGGCTGCGACCGAAGAAGAACAGCAGTGGAAGCGCAGCGAGGCGGATCGCGGCGACGCCGATGTTCTCCCACAGCACCCAGGTCGCATGGCGGAACGCCGTCAGCACAACGTCCTGCAGCGAGAAGATCGCGAAAACCAGGACGCACACGACGAAGAGGACGGTCGACGGCACGCCATGATCGAGGAAGTCGCGGCCGAATCCGAAGAGTACGAAGCCGACTGCGATAAGGAACGACGCGGCGAGCGTGGTGGCGTACCCGGCCTTGATCATCCGGACGGTACGGGCGCGTGCGACGGGCAGGAAACGGGCGAAGATGCTGACGATCGACAACTGCCCGAGTCCCGCCACCAGCGTGACGGCCGCGACTTGCGCCGACGCGCGACCGACCGTGGCCGGGTCGAACAGATGCGCGGTGACGACCCAGAACGCGAGACCGAGACCAGCACTGCCGACGGTCGCGGTCATGAGCGCGATGGCGTTCTTGACCAGCGCGTTCTTGCTCCCGCGGTGGCTTATGACGGTCATCGGCGGTTCCTGTACCGACCGCGAACGTACGCGACCGGGCCGGCCAGCATCCCGCGCAGGTTAGCGTGCAGGACGTCACGGGGAAAGTCGTCGGCCAGCGTCGCGGTACGCAGGCTCCGGTCACCGAACAGGTCGCGGGCCGCGCGGGGTAGGAGTCCGAGCAGCGGGAGCAGCAGCCGAGGATCGCTCCGGAGGAGGCTCGCGTAACCGGCCGTGAGGCCGGTGCCGTAGCCGATCAGTTGCCGCCGAAACTCGGACGCTTCGGATCGATGGAAGTGGCGCGTCAGCGCGGCCGGGTGGTAGGCGATCGTGCCGCCGGAGAGCAGGATCCGGGCGAGCGCAACGGTGTCCTCGCCGCCGCCCGCCAGACTGCCGGCGCCGAGCGCCGGGTCGAAGCCGCCGATCTGTTCGATGACGCCCGCTCGAGTGGCTAGATTCGCGCCGGCCCCGAACGGAGGCAGTGGATAGAGCGCACCGCGGCGGTCGACCGTCCCAGGCCCGAACACCGCTGGCGTGAAACCACGGCCCTTGGTCAGACCGCCGAACTGCTCGAGCCACAGCTGCGCCGGCGAGTCCAAAGTCGCCGGGACGACTGCTCCGCAGACCGCGTCCGCGGCCGGCTGCTCGACGAGCGCCTGTGCGATCTCCGACAGCCAGTGCGCGTCGGCGACCTCGTCGTCGTCGATCCACGCAAGGTGTTCGCCGGTCGTTGCGCCGACCGCCGCGTTGCGCGCGTGCGACAGGCCGGTGCGCGGCACGACGAGTGTTTCGACCCGGTCGGACGCGACCGCCGCCGCCACGTCGCGTGTCGCGCGGCTCGACGTAGATGAGTTGTCGACCACCAGAACCCGAAACCGGGGGTACGCCTGAGCCAGCACGCTGTCCAGGCACCGAGCCAGCGATGCTGGGCGGTCCCGGGTGCACACGACGACGGTCAGCTCGGGTCCGTTGCGCAGCACCGCCGCGCGCCGCCGCTCCGACTCGGCCCGCCACGGCGGCACGAAGCCGTCCGGATCGAGCGAGATCCCGCCGGTGACGCCGTGCGCCAAAGCCAGCCGATCGAGGCTTTCACCGAGCGTCGTCGAAATCGCGGCGATCACCTCGTCGCGGTCAAGGCCGGCCGGCGACATCGGCGTCGTGACCGTGCCGAGCGGTGTCCGATCGACGCGTACGAGCAGCCATGCCATGCCGGCCCAACGCCCCGAGTCGTCGATCGACGCTAAGTCGCGAATCGGCTCGGTCAGCTCGACGTCAGCGACGCGCGCAACGATGTGCGGCGACGCTGCCGACCTGAGCATCAGCCGGGCCGAGCGGCGGCACGATGCCGGCCACCCGCGACTGCGGCATCGGCGGGCGCCTCGTCGTCAACCAGGATGGGCGGACCGGACACGGAACCCGGGTTCGACATCGTCAGGCGGGCACGACGCAGGTGGACAAGCTCGACCGCCGAGCCGACCGCCGCCGAGAGGATGCCGACGAGCAGGGCGGCCGCCCGTGCCGCGTGGGCCATACCCCGCCCCCGCAACGCCGCCGCGACCTCCCGCAGGACGGCCGCTGGCACCAGCCGGAACACGTAGTCCCGCTCGAGATCAAGGACGGTCGCACCGCGGAAGGCTCGGGCCAGTTCGACCTTGCCTCTGCCCTCCTGATAGCACCGGCCGATCAGCGACGGAAGCTCGACGCGATCGGGCGGAACGCAGTGGTCGACGATCGCATCCGGGACGTAGACCCAGTGGCCGCGGACCCGGGCCGCCATGCGCAGGCACAGATCGGTGTCCTCTGGCCGTGGGCGCGTGCCGCGCTTGCCGAAGCCGACCCGGAATCCGCCAGCGGCGTCGAACGCGCGCCGGCGTACCGCCATGCTGGCCGACCAGACGTTCCGTACCGTGGTCGGCGCGTCCACGCCGTCTCGGGTGCCGACCACGGCCCAGAGCAACTCGTCCGGGAACCACGAGGGTCGCTCCCGCTGCCAGCGCGGCACGATCGTGCCTCCGGTGCCGACGACCGCGGGCTCTGCGAATGGCGCGAGCAGGCCGGCGAGCCAGCCGGGGCGGGCCTGGGCATCGTCGTCGAGCAACGCGACAAACGGCGTGTCGGTGCGCAGTACGCCGGTGTTACGGGTGCCGGACGCGCCCGCCGCGAAGCGGTTCGCCACCGCGGTGACGTCCGGCCATTGCTCGCGTACCCGCCGCAAGAGCTCGTCGTTGTGGTCGACCGAGACAACGATCTCGGCCGGACACGGATCCTGCTTCATCACGGATTCGACGGCGGTCACCAGCATCGGCCAGCGCTCGAGCGAGTAGCACGGGATCACCACGCTGACGGTGGCCTCGCGGTCATCAGGCACCGGTACCCCCGATCACCCGAACCACGACGTAGCCGCAGCCGGCAATGAAAAGGCCGAGCGCCATCATGGTCGCCGCGGCGAGGCCGCCCAAGTCGCCACGCGCAAAACGCCGCAATTCACGACTAAAGGCCTTCGGAAGCACGCGGCGGATGTACGCCCGTTCGGTGGTCAGCGCGCGGTCGGCGCCGACCAGAACGGATACCCGCGCCTTCGACTGCCCCTCCCCGAAGCACCGCCGCAGGAAGTAGCCGGGACGCACCCGGGACGCCGCGACGCGGTGCGTGACCGCCACGTCGGGCAGGTAGCGAATGACCGCGTCCGGTCGGCGCTGCGCGAGCCGGATGCAGAGTTCGGTCTCCTCGCAACCGGTCGGCGTGACACCGATCCGGCCGACGTCGATGGAGAACTGTCCGGCGAGCGCGAACACGTCGCGCCGGAAGCCCATCGCGACGCCGAAGACGTTGCGCACCCGGGCCGGCTCGGTCGGCTGGCCAAGATATGAACAGCCGACCACCCAGTCGAACTCGGGCGGGAACCAGGCCGGCCGTTGCCCGTCCGGCCACTCCGGCAGCGCCGCGCTGCCAACGCCGTACACGCCGGGTCGGCTGAGTTCGGCGACCATCCGGCCGAGCCACCCTTGCCCGGCGACCGCGTCGTCGTCGAGGAACACGATGACGTCGCCCCGGCTCATGGCGATGGCAGTATTTCGCGCGCCGGACAGTCCGCGTGACCCACCGCTGGCGATCACCCGTATCACCGGCTCGCCCGCGAACTCGTTGGCTGCCAGTGCCAGCAACCGGTCGTTGTGGTCGATGACCACGAGGCACTCGTCGCCGTCGCGGCACTGCGCCAGGACGGACGCGACCGCGTCCCGGAGGTCGTCCCACCGGTGGGTCGTGTACGCGCAGATCGCGACGGATGCCACCGGAGGTCGGCGCGATGGCCGCCCGTCGGGCCGCGACGCGGCGACGGTCACGCGTACGTCTTCCATCTCAACCAGCCGATTCCACGACGTCAGGTTGCCCAGAACGTACACCGATGCCGCGCCGCGCCCGGCGTCGACCGGAGACGTACAAGAGCGGACCGCGCAGCAGGCCCCGGGCCTCGGCGCGAGACAGTTGCGGCGGATAGTCGTCGGCCCCGCGATCGGCCGAGCGGCGTCGAGCGAGCCGAAGGGCGCGACCGGCATACGAAGCGAACCCGATCAGGTGCCTCGGATCGGTCATGAACAGGGCGCACAGCATCGCGGTGTAGCCGGTGCCGTAGGCGTAGACCTGACGCTCCAGATCGTTCAACGTGTCGCGATGGGTGTGATACACGTACGCGTCCGGATCGAATACCACTTGTCGCCCGGCGAACATGAGTCGGCTGATGGCCAGCAAGTCCTCGCCGCCGCCGGACGGGCTTCCGGCGCCGAGGGCTTCGTCGAAGCCGCCGAGCGCTCGAAGGGCGTCGGCCCGGAATGCGATGTTTGCCCCCATGCCGAACTTGCCGCTGTAGATCGACACACTGCTGCCCACCGAGCCGCCGGAGTGCGCGGTGACCTCGAACCTGCCACCACGAAGCGCGCCGAGCGGGCGGGTACGCCATGAACCGTCGTTGACGAACCTCACCGGTTCATAGCGCTGCCCGATCTTGCTGCCGCTCCGCTCGAACCAGATCTGTGCCGGCGTCTCCAACTCACGTGGCAAGACGGGTCCGGCCACGCAGTCGGTCTCCGGCTCGGCGGCGAACCGCCGGCCGATGGCACGCAGCCAGTCCCGCTCCATCTCCACGTCGTCGTCGGTGCACGCGATGACCGAGCCGATCGCCACCGCGATGCCGCGGTTCCGGGCCGCCGAGATGCCGCGCTGAGCCTCCGTGACAATCCGAACCCGAACGTCCCGAGCCAGCCGTCGATGCAGCGCGGTTCGACCGACCGACTCGTCCGGCCGGTTGTCGACGACAATGACCTCGAAGCCGGGATAGTCCTGCGCGAGAAGCGCGTCAACGCAGCGTTCCAACATCGCCAGGCGCTCAAACGTCGACGGCACCACGACGCTGATCGTCGGCAGCGCCACCGCTGCCGCGACCTGGTCCGCGGACGTGGCCGCGTGCCCGGTCGCGGACGTGGCCGCGTGCCCGGTCGAGCCGGTCTGCTCGATGCCGAACACGGCGCGGAGTCGGTCACCCAGATCCGCCGCCGGCATTATGCGACCGTCGAACTCGATCTGGATCTCGCCGATCGGTCGGCCGGACCGCAGCACCAGCAACCACGCACTCGAATACGGTGGCCGACCGTCGCGAAATGGCGACAGATCCGGCAATGGGGCGTCTACATCGACCCGGACGACGCGGATGGGTCCGGGCGCGGCCACCGAGGCAACATCGATCGGCGGCATCGTGGTCACAAACCGTCTCCGGTGACGGTTGCGATGTCGCCAACGTCGTCCGGGTCCGGCTGGGCAATGTCGAACGGCGCTGCCGTGCTCGAGGTGGCCGCCGGCTGGGACCGCGTGCGGCTACGGCGCCATTCGCTGAGGATCGTCCGTGACACGCGCCGGCCGTCCCGGAACGCGTTGAGGTTGCTGACGCCGTGCACACGAGCCGCCTCGACGCTCGCGACCTCGGCCACATTCAGCCGAAGGCTCGCCGCCCGTACGTTGATCAGGGTCTCGATCTCGAACCCATCGCCCCACAGCATGAGGTCTCCGCCGGGCGCCGGAAGGTCCATGTCGGGCAGGTCCAGGTGCGGCAGCACCCAGTGCCAGAAGGCGTTGTACCCATAACAGAGGTCGGAGAACCTCGTGCCGAACAGCGTGTTGACCATAACGTTCAGGCCGTCGTTGCCGAGCTTGCGCAGCCGGGTGATGTCCTCGCTCCGACCGCCGGGCGCGAAGCGGGAGCCCTTGGCAAAGTCCGCACCGTCGACCAGCGCCTGAACAAATCTCGGGATCTCGGCCGGGTCGGTCGATCCATCGCCGTCGAGCATCACGATGATGTCGCACTTGCAGGCCGCGAAGCCGCAAACCAACGCATTGCCCTTGCCGCGGCGGGTCTGCTGAACCACGTCCACCGTCGGCATCAGCTCGAAGGCCCGTTCGACAGTCCGGTCCGTCGAGTCACCGTCGACGATCACCACCTGGTCGACGTCGGCCGGGATGCGCGGCAACACGTACGAGAGGTTCTGCTCCTCGTTCAAGCAGGGCACCACGACGCTGACGGTCGGACGCGTTTCAGGGACAGTGCGCACAGTCGACGGTGTCGTCACGAAGTTTTCTCCCACATCCCGCGTGATGGTGTCGCCAACCTGCCACCGGTGACCCATGGACGCTAGCAGTTGATGAAGCGCAACGCTGTTCTCGTAAGCGAGCCGTCGGCTCGATCCGCGCGCTGTCGATGACGTGTCGCGGATCGGCGCTCGGTGGCGGGCTGCGCCGGCGCAGCGAAGGGAACCGCGCCGACGATCCCCACATAGAGTGGATAACAGACAATCCAGTGATACGGGTGCGAATATGGAAATTCATCACACATGTCGATCACAGTGGACGGACGCGAGTCCTGTCACAAGTTCGCGGTTAGTCGGAATTGCGAGACTCGCTCATGTTGCCCGCGACCTGCGCTCGGCCGCAATGTGCGCTTGCCCCGACCTGCGCTCGGCCGCAATGTGCACTTGCCCCCGACCTGCGCTCGGCCGCGACCTGCGCGCGACGCCCGCGAGCGTGCTGTCCACGGGCCCGCGTCGCTCGGCGCATTCCAGCGTTCAGAAGCGCGGCATGCCGCCGAACTGGCGGTCGCCCGCGTCGCCCAGGCCCGGCACGATGAACGCGGTGGCGTTGAGTTCGCGATCGATCGCCGCGACCACGAGTCGCAGCGGCAGGCCGGACCGGTCGAGGCGGGCGATGCCCTCGGGCGCGGCGAGCACGCAGCACACCGTGATGTCGGTGCAGCCGCGGTCGGCGAGCAGTCGGCAGCAGTGTTCCAGCGAGCCGCCGGTGGCGAGCATCGGGTCGAGCACCAGCACTGGACCACCCGACAGGTCGGTGGGCAGCGACTCCATATACGCACGCGGTTGGAAGGTGTGCTCGTCGCGCGCCAGCCCGACGAAACCCATCGACGATTCCGGCAGCAGCGCCAGCGCGGCATCCGCCATGCCGAGTCCAGCGCGCAGCACGGGCACGATCAACGGCGGGTTAGCCAGCCGCGTGCCGACCGCTTCCGCGACCGGGGTGGCCACCGGGTAGGTCTCGACCGGGAACGCCCGGGCCGCTTCGTAGACGAGCATGCTGGTCAGCTCGTCGAGTGCCGCGCGGAACGTCGCCGAGTCCGTGCGGGCGTCGCGCATCGCGGTTAGTCGAGTCAGCGCGAGCGGGTGGTCTATGACCTGTACGTCCACGCCCACAAGGTACCGGTTGCGACGCCGGTGCGAGGATCGGCGACGCCGGCGGTTGCCGCGGCACAGCCGTACAAGATCGTCACGGCCGCGCGCGTAGACTCGGCGTTCATGAGCGCCATTGCCATCCAACCCGGCCAGACCAGCGCAAACGGCCGCGCGGCGCGAGGCAACGACCTCTTCGATGTGGCACGCTCCGAGGCGACCTTGCGGACGTTCCTGCACGGCCTGCCGGGCGTCGACGCGGTCGGCGCGGACGCGCGCGCGGCGATGCTCGCGACCCGGTCGATCAAAACCACCGCGAAGGCGTTCGCCATCGATCTCGCCATCCGGATGATCGATCTCACCACACTGGAGGGCGCCGACACCCCGGGCAAGGTACGTGCGCTGTGTGCGAAGGGTCGCCAGCCGGACGCCGGTCTCGACACCGGTAGCCCATGTCCCCCCGTCGCGGCGATCTGCATCTATCCGTCGCTCGTGCCGGTCGCGGTCGCCGAACTCGCCGGCTCCGGCATCCACGTGGCAAGCGTCGCCACCGCGTTCCCGTCCGGCCAGGCGCCGCTCGATGTGAAGATCGCGGACACCAAGGCGGCGGTCGCGGACGGTGCCGACGAGATCGACATGGTGATCAACCGCGGTGCGTTCCTCGCCGGCCGTTACCTCGACGTGTACGAAGAGATCGTCGCCGTGAAGACCGCGTGCGGACCGGCACACCTGAAGGTGATCCTGGAGACCGGCGAACTCGCCACCTACGACAACGTGCGACGCGCGTCGTGGCTCGCGATGCTGGCCGGCGGCGACTTCATCAAGACGTCGACGGGCAAGGTGGCGCCGGCCGCGACACTGCCCGTCACGCTCATCATGCTCGAGGCGGTACGAGACTTCGAGGCGGCCACCGGGCATCTCGTGGGCGTGAAGCCGGCCGGCGGCATCCGTACCACCAAGGACGCCGTCCGCTATCTCGTGACCGTCAACGAGACGTGCGGCGAGCGATGGCTCGATCCGGCGTACTTCCGGTTCGGCGCGTCGAGTCTCCTGAACGATCTGCTGATGCAGCGGCAGAAGCTCGCCACCGGCGCGTACGCCGGCCCCGACTACGTGACGCTGGACTGATCATGGCCATCTTCGACTACGCACCGGCACCTGAGTCCAGCGCGATCGTGGACATCCGCCCGTCGTACGGGCTGTTCATCGGCGGCGAATTCGTCGACGGCGACAGCGACAGCGGACGCTTCAAGACGGTCAACCCGGCCACCGAAGAGCCGCTCGCGGAGATCGTGGACGCGTCGCCGGGCGATGTGGACCGCGCGGTCGCGGCGGCCCGTCACGCGTACGACCGGGTGTGGTCTCGGATGCCCGGCAAGGATCGTGCGAAGTATCTGTTCCGGATCGCACGGCTGATCCAGGAGCGGTCGCGGGAGCTGGCGGTGCTCGAGTCGATCGACAACGGCAAGCCGATCCGCGAGTCGCGCGACGTCGACATCCCGCTGGTAGCCGCGCACTTCTTCTACTACGCGGGTTGGGCGGACAAGCTGCGCTACGCCGGATTCGGCGACGACCCTCGACCGATCGGCGTCGCCGGCCAGGTGATCCCGTGGAACTTCCCGATGCTGATGCTGGCCTGGAAGATCGCACCGGCGCTGGCGGCCGGCAACACCGTGGTGCTCAAGCCCGCCGAGACCACGCCACTCACCGCGCTCGCGTTCGCCGACATCTGTCAGCAGGCCGACCTGCCGCCCGGCGTGGTGAACATCGTGACCGGCGCCGGCGACACCGGCCGAGCGGTCGTCGAGCACGCCGACGTGGACAAGGTCGCGTTCACCGGATCGACGGAGGTCGGTCGCGCGATCGCGAAGGCGGTCGCCGGCACGCGCAAGCGCATCACGCTCGAACTCGGCGGCAAGGCGGCGAACATCGTGTTCGAGGACGCCGCCATCGACCAGGCGGTCGAGGGGATCGTCAACGGCATCTTCTTCAACCAGGGCCACGTGTGCTGCGCTGGTTCGCGCCTGCTGGTCCAGGAGTCGGTCGCCGACGAGTTGCTCGACTCGCTGCGCCGCCGCATGACGCGCCTGCGCCTCGGCGATCCGCTGGACAAGAACACCGACATCGGCGCGATCAACTCCGCGGTCCAACTGGCACGCATCCGGGAGCTGTCCGAGGTCGGCGCACGTGAGGGTGCCGAGCCTTGGTCGCCGCCGTGCGACCTGCCGGCGCGCGGCTTCTGGTTCGCCCCGACGATCTACACCGGCGTCTCGCAGGCACACCGGATCGCACGCGAGGAGATCTTCGGGCCGGTGCTCGCGGTGCTCACGTTCCGCACCCCGGCCGAGGCCGTGGAGAAGGCGAACAACACGCCATACGGCCTGTCCGCCGGTGTCTGGACCGAGAAGGGCTCGCGCATCCTGGCCATCGCAGACCGGTTGCGCGCCGGCGTGGTGTGGGCGAACACGTTCAACAAGTTCGACCCCGCGTCGCCGTTCGGCGGCTACAAGGAATCCGGGTACGGCCGGGAAGGCGGCCGCCACGGCCTGGAGGCATACCTTGCCCACTAACGCGAAGGCGGCCGCCACGAAGTCGACCGCACGATCAAACTCCACGGGTACGGCGCCGAAGGCGGCCGCCGGCGACGCGCCCCGGCTCGGCGTCCGCAAGACGTACAAGCTCTACATCGGCGGCGCATTCCCGCGTAGCGAATCGGGCCGCAGCTACGTCGTCTCGTCGCACGCCGGGGCCTTTCTTGCCAACGCGGCGCTCGCCTCGCGCAAGGACGTCCGCGACGCGGTCGTCGCGGCGCGCAAGGCGGTCGGCGGATGGTCGGGCGCCACCGCGTACAACCGCGGCCAAGTCCTCTACCGCGTCGCGGAGATGATGGAAGGACGGCGCGACCAGTTCGTCGCCGAAGTCGCCGCGGCCGAGGGCGGCGGCACCGCGGCCGCGGTCCGGGCGGTGGACGCCGCGATCGATCGGTGGATCTGGTACGCGGGCTGGACCGACAAGATCGCGTCGGTGTACGGCAACGCGAACCCGGTCGCCGGACCCTACTTCAACCTGAGTGCGCCGGAACCGACCGGCGTGATCGGCATCGTCGCGCCGCCGCGATCGGCACTGCTCGGTCTCGTCAGCGTCGTCGCGCCGGCGATCGCCACTGGGAACACCACGGTCGTGCTTGCGAGCGAGTCACGCCCCCTGCCGGCCGTCACGCTCACCGAGGTGCTGGCGACCAGCGATCTACCGGGCGGAGTGGTGAACGTGCTGACCGGCCGGGTTGCCGAGACGGCACCCCATCTGGCCGCGCACATGGACGTGAACGCGGTGGATCTTGCCGGCATCGACGATCCGGCGCTCGCGGCGGACCTGGAATCGGCCGCCGCCGGCAACCTGAAGCGTGTGCTCCGGCCGGACGGCGACGTCGATTGGTACGGCGACCCCGGCGTAGCGCGGATGACCGCGTTCCTCGAGACGAAGACCGTCTGGCACCCGAAGGGCGTCTGATCACCCGGCCGCCTCGGGCCGGACAAAAGCCCAGCTCAGGGGTGCGATCTGCGGCGCGGTGTCGATGCGACTAGGGTGTGTGCGCAGAGCCACCGCACTGCCCGAGTGCCCTGGTATGGAGGTCTTCGTGGCCCGTCCACCCGCCGGTCGGCCCAGCGCCGACGAGCCCGACCCGACCGATGACGAATCGGTCCCGATCGACGAGGATGACGAGGCTGCCGACGAGGACGAGGACGAGCTCGACGACGACGAGGAAGACGACGACGAGGAAGACGACGTCGACGACGAAGACGACGAGCTTGAGGACGAGGACGCCGTCAACGACGAGGACAGCGACGAGCCGCTTGCGGCCACGCCGCGCCGGACGTCGACCGCCGAGCACTTCTGGCAACGCGTACGGGTGGATCCGGTAGAGGTCGCGCTGCCCGCGGGCGTCGGGTACACATTGCGGGCGTACCGCCAGAACACCGACATCACGCCGGCCGATGTCTCGGATCGCGAGCAAGACGTCGCGTTGCCAACGCGCCGTGCCTATGTCGAGGCCTCGGATCTTGACGACTCGGATCTAGACGGTCGAGCCGGCCGCCGCGACAAGGATGACGCCGACGAGGACAACCTCGACGAGTACGAAGACGAGCTTGCCGCGGACGACGACGACGAGGACGAAGACGCCGAGGAGGACGTGGACGAGACCGCGATGGTCGACGAGGACGTCGTCGAGGAGGTGCCGGTTTTTCTGAGCCACCGCGGTCACCTGCTCGTCTTCCGTTCCGCCGAGTCACTGGTCGACTTCGTGCTGTCCGACGCCGAACACGATCTCCAGCAGATCGACACGTGGGAGTCGGTGAGCCGCGGAATCCGGCCGGAGTATGTGGTCGCCAGCTCGGACGATACGTACGAGTTGGATCTCGTGGTCAAGAACTTGCGCGGCGGGCAGGACGTGTGGGATCCGCCGCTGCTGATCCGCGCCGGCCAATTCGCTCGCGACCTGAGCCACGCATTGCGGGTCGAGCCGGTGATGCTCGCACTCGCGCCCGGCGCGCCGCTCGACGAGCTCGACGACGCGCTACGCGTAGTGGCGGATGGTGGACTTACCGGGTTTTTCGCCCGCCGCAGGCTGAAAAAGGTCGGCGCGGAGAGCGCCAGCCTGGGCTGGCGCACGGTGATCGGCAAAATCTCCGCCATCGTGGACTGGCGCGACTGACCCCAACGCGAGGACGATCAGTCCTGGCAACACGACCAGTCTCCCGAAGGAGGACGACGCCGTGGCGCTGATGCGCGTGTATTGCGGTCTTGCTGCGACCGAGGCGGTCGCGCAGTCGACAGGCGACGAAGCCTGGCTGACTGCCGCCGTCGTGGACGACGCGGGCCGCTTGCTCGACGTCTGCGACGTGTCCGACGAAGCCATTGGTTATGCCGAGCTAGCTGCGTTGCTCGCCGAGCGCTCCGGAGGCGCGGGCGGGGTCCCCGTCGCCGCCGACAACGACGAGTACGAGATCACGCTCCTGTTGGCCGCCGCCGGTGCGCCGCTCGCCATCGCCGACGAGGAGATGATGGTCGACTACGCGGAGCGCTTTGCCGACGAAGAGTCGGCCGAGGAGCTCGCGGCCGACCCGAACGTACGTCACGCCATCGGGCTCGCCCGCGCGCTACAGGCCGGCGCGCTCGCCGCGTCCGGACAGGGCGCGCCGCGCGAACTGATGGCGCTGAAGCCGGTGCTCGCCGCGCACACCGCGATGACGGCGAGCCGGCACAGTTCCGCGGTCGCGCTGCGCGAGGTGTTGCGTGAGCTGTATCCGGCGGCGCTGCGGGCCTATCCGGATCCGGCCGATCCGATCCCGCTGGCCATCCTGGACGCACTGCCCGAGCCGAGCCTGCTCGGCGTGACGAACCGTGGCCGGGACGCGGCGGTCGCCGCGGAGTTGGCGATGGCCGGTGTGGCCGATCCGACGACGATCGCGGATGCGATCACGTCGTTGCGTGTCGCCGCGTCGGAGACACCGCGACGCACCGGCATCGGCAAGGGCACCACCGCGGTGGTCGCGGAGACGATCCGCCAGGCGGTCGCCGCCGTGCGGGCATGTGACGCGGCGGTTGCCGCGCTGATCGGTCTGGTCGCGACGAAGAGCAACGCACCGCGCCCCGGCCAGGCACGGCTTCGGTCGGTCGGGCCGCGCGCGATCGAAGCGGCACGTCCGACCTCCGGCCGGGCCGGCGATCCGTACGCAGGCCGATCCGAACCGGCGTGGACCGGTCCAACGCGCAACGACAAGGCGCGGCCGGAGTCGGCTCGCACCGAGGCGGCGCGGGCGAGCCGACGGGCCACGCGCGGCAACCTGGCCGCGCCGGTCGCCGGATCCCGCCCGGCCGTGGTCCCGCCGCCGGCCGTCGTCCCGCCGCCGGCCGCGGTCGCACCGCCAGCCGAGGCGCCGGCTCGACCGAACCGTACGCCGCTGCAGCGCTCCGCTCGCGGCAAGGGTCGAGCGACACAGAACCGGAACGACGAGTACCCGGCCGATGCCGCCGCGCTGGCGCCGATCGACAGTCCGGTGCAGCCGCAGTACGTGCCGGCCGAAGTACCGGAGGGCTACGGGTACGAGCCGAGCACCAGCTACCCGGCGAACGGGAACGGATACGCCACCGGATACGGCACCGGCGACGGCTATGCCAGCAGTAACGGCTATGCCAACGGAAACGGCTATGCCAACGGAAACGGCTACAGCGACGGTTACCGCAACGGAAACGGTTACGCCGACGCGCCGACCGGCAACGGGTATGCGCCGATGCCGGCTGGATATCCGATCACCGGCGTGCCGGGCCAGGGTTCGCGGCAGAACTGGCCGCTGAACCGTCCGGATCCCGCCGACGACATGGCGCACACCAGTCCGTACGAGGCCCCGCGCTTCGACGCAGGATGGCCCGACACGTCGATGCCGGCCGAACCCGACTACGGCGACACCAGCATCCCCCGCCAGCGCGACGGTCGGGTCGCCCCACCGTGGCAGACCGACGATCTGGCCCTGCCCGCCGAGCCGGCGGTGCTGGGCCTGCCGAGCATCGATCCCCCGGCCCTTCGCCTGGTTGGTCCCGATGACCTCATGACGCCCAGCACGCGTACGACGTCGCTGGACGAGCCGCTTCCGCCCGCGCCCGCCTACGGGAACGAACCGGATGAGGACTTGCTGATCTTCGCCGAGACGCGGTCGGCCTGGTTTGTCGGACCGCAATACGACGGCGACGACTCCCCTACCTGGTCCGATGCCGGCGACCTCGGTTGGTCCGCTGCCCAGCGGGCGGCGCATCCGACCACCGATGGCGAGACCGATGTCGGTCTGCCGCGCCGGGTGCCGAAAGCCAACCTCGTGCCCGGTGCGCCGCTGCCGCCGTCGGCCGATTCGCCGCACCGCCCAGTGCGCGACGCGGCCGCGATGGCCGCACACACGACCGGGTATTTCCGCGGCTCGCGGCGCGGCGAGGAGGTCCGCGGATACGCGGTCGGTGGTCGGCCGGGGCGCGAGTCAGGCGACGGCTGGGACTTCAGCCGCGACGGATGGGACTCGGACCGGGAACCGGAATACCGCTCCGCCGCGCAGTGGTAAGACCGCGCCGCGCGTCACGCGCGGCGCGGCGAAAGCTGCTAGGCGTGCGCCGCGGCGCGCTGCCGCCGCATCGTCAGCACGTATTCCACGAGTGAGATCAGCACCTGCTTGGTCGACTCACGGCTGCGCGCGTCGCAGGCCACCACTGGTACGTCCGAGGGAATCGCCAGCGCGTCGCGCACGTCCTGCGCGGAGTGGTACTGGTTGCCGTCGAAGCAGTTGATGGCGACCAGATATGGCAGCCGGCGGTGCTCGAAGAAGTCGATCGCCGCGAAGCAGTCGGCGAGCCGCCGGGTATCCACCATCACGACCGCTCCGATGGCGCCCTTGACCAGTTCGTCCCACATGAACCAGAAGCGCGTCTGCCCGGGCGTGCCGAACAGATACAGGATCAGGTCGCGGTCGATCGAGATGCGGCCGAAGTCCATCGCGACGGTGGTCGTCGTCTTGCCCGGAACCTGCCGGTTGTCATCGACGCCGACGCCGGCGGATGTCATGATCGCCTCGGTCGTCAGCGGTGTGATCTCGGAAACCGAGCCCACCAGCGTGGTCTTGCCCACGCCGAAGCCGCCAGCGATGACGATCTTCGCCGACGTGACCCGACCCGATGGCGTGCGGGCCATGTCAGAGCCTCCGAAGTCCACTCAGCACCCTCTCCAGCAGTTCCGTACCGACCGAGTCGTTGCTATCGCCGTCGAAGGACGTTGGTTCGTAGACGGCGACAAGGCCCTCCGCCGCCATATCGGCGATGATCACCCGGGCGACACCGAGCGGCAGTTGCATTCGTGCGGCTATCTCGGCGAGCGACTGGAGCCGCCCATCGCATAGCGACGCGATGTATTGGTGTTCACGCCCGTGTACGCCGCCGGCCCGAACATCGTTGCTTCGGCCACGTACGGTCGTTTCCACGAGCGCTTCGATTGCGATATCCAGTCGCGGGCGAGTGCGGCCACGGGTGACCGCGTAAGGACGCACGAGGGCACCGGTTGGCTCATCCATGTCAGCCAAGGCCGCTCACCTCCTCGCCCGTTGCCGTTGGTCCGTCGCGACCGAGGTCGCGTCAGCCCATCATTCCCGCGGCCGCGCGCGGCTGCGGAGTCAGCGCGTCGCCGACTCGGTCGACGAGCAGGGCCATCTCGTATCCGACCTGGCCGACATCGCATGTCCGCGCCGCGAGGACGGCGAAGGATGATCCGTCGGAGATCGACATCAGGAAGAGGAACCCATTGTCCATCTCGACCACGGTCTGCAACACCGCGCCGCCGTCGAAACAACGCGAGGCGCCCACGGTGAGGCTCACGAGGCCAGACGCGATCGCCGAGAGCTGATCGGCGCGGTCACGCGGAAGATCCCGGGACGATGCGAGCAGCAGGCCGTCCGCCGATACGGCCACGGCGTGCGCGACACCGGGTACGCGATCAGCGAAGTTGGCGAGCAGCCAACTGAGATCTTGCGTAGTTGTCATCTGTCCTGCTCCTTGCCGCCGGGCGCGGAACGCCCGCTCGTCGACTCCGGACCTGCGTTCATTTCGTCGGACGTCTGTTGGCGACCGCGTTGAACTCCGCGGTGGTACGCGGAGAGAAGGCCACGCACCGCGTCCGGTGACCTTCGATTGCTGCCCGTCGCGGCGCGTTCGACGCTGCCGGGCACGAGTTGTGCGAGCGGCACGCGGCGCGGCAGCCCGCCGGTCGTCGTGCCTCCGTCGGCCGGCTCCGATGCCGCCGCCGCGGCGCGCCAGCCGTCGTCCGCATTGGTGTGCCAGTCTGGCTCGGCGGGACGCCCCGCCGACGTCGCGGGTCCCGCCATCTGGTTGCCACCTGTCGTGTCGGAGTAGTAGTCATACCGGCCTGGCGGCGCGCCTGCCGGCGCTCCGGACCGGGTTTGCGCCGGACGGCCATCTGAGGTGCGGCCGTCCGCGGGCGGCGCGGTTGCCCAGCCCGGGTTCGCGGCACGCGATGCGGCGTCCGCGGTCGCCATTTCCGGTCGTCCGCTGCCACCGGCGATCCGGCCACCGCCGCCGGGGGCGGACGTCGCGAACCACGCCGACTCGAGCGCTCGGAAGATCGGCAGTTCCATCGTCTCGTCCGCGAACGACATGACGTCGGGCGCGGATCGCTGTGCCTCGGGGCGTACCACACCGGGCCGCGGGTCCTGGTACGGAGCCGGGCGCGCAGCGGGCGCACTAGGTGCTGCCGCCTGCGTGTCGTAGGACTGGCGCTCACCGCGCATCGCGCTGGCGAAGTCCACGTCGCGATAGCGCGGGATCTCTTCGGTCATGTCCGGGCGACTCGACGGCGCGCGACCACCGGTGGGGTCATCGGTCGCGGGCGCGACCGGTGGCCACGACGGCGGTGCGCCTGACGGCGCGGGGCGGTCGTCGTAGCGCACGCCAGCTCCGCTGTCGGCGGCGGCATCGTGGCGACGGCTGTCGTCCACGAGTTCGGCGTCGGCAAACTCCTGCGCCATCCGATCCTCGTCGAGAGGTTCGAAGGCTTGCGGGCGTTGCCGCGGCACCCGCGGCCGGTCGGCGTCCTGATCCGTGGCCGCCGAGCGTGGCTCGAACGGATGCGGCTCGAACGAGTGCGTCCCGGGCGGCGGTCGGTCGAACGCCGGATCATCGAAGGACCGCGGTTCGAACGGGTGCGGTCCGTACGACGACGAGTCGAAGCCGGGTGCGCCGTCGCCGCCCTGTGGCGAGCGTCGGGGCAGCGGGGAACTCTGGTAACCCTGCGGCCCCTGACCGGATCCGCCACCGTGGCCGTTGCCGTTGAAACCGCCGCCCGAATATGGCCCGCCCGCGCCGTTGTAGGCACCGTTGACGCCGCCACCCGGCCCCAGCGAGGCGAGGCTGCCGGCGCTCGTGATCGTCGCACCAGTGAGGTCCGACCAGCTCGGCAACGCGCGGCTTGAGACGCCCGGGCCAAGCAATGCGGGCCGGTTAGCGCCGAAGCCGTCGGCCGCCGCGGCGAAGCCACCGAACTCACTCGACGCGCCATAGCCCGCGCCGGCGTACCCGCTGGTGTTGCCGTAGCCCGACGAGACCGGCTGATGGGCGGACGGACCGCCCTCCAGTGCCAGCGGCGGGCCGAACGGCGCGCGCGGCGGCGGCCGGTGGTCGCCGGCACCGAGCTCAGCGCGCTCCGCACCAACCGCGGCGGGTTGGCCGCGGAACGTCGCGCTCTGATTGACCAGGACGCCCGGCGGCAGCAGTACGTCGGCCACCGTGCCCCGGTCCGACGCCGGCCGCAGCTTGACCTCGATGGCGTGGCGGGCGGCCAGCCGCGCGACCACGACCAGGCCCATCATGCGGGACACCGCAACGTCGACCAGCGGCGGCTTCTCGAGCCGCTCGTTGAGCTCGGCAAGTTGGTCCGCCGAGATGCCGATGCCGCGGTCCTCGACGTAGAGCACCGCACGGTCGCCGAAGCGCCGTGCCTCGATGAGCACCGGCGAGTCCGGCGGCGAGAACGCGGTCGCGTTGTCGAGCAGCTCGGCGACGAGGTGCACGAGGTCGTTGACGGCGTGCGAGGCAACCTCGAGGTCGCGGTCGATGCTGCCAAACTCCACGCGGGTGTAGTGCTCGACCTCGGACTGCGCGGCGCGGAGCACGTCCACCAGCGGCGCCGGTTCGCGCTGTACGCGCGTCGAGTCCGCGCCCGCGAGAACCAGCAGGTTTTCGTCGTTGCGGCGCATCCGGGTGGCGAGGTGGTCGAGCTGGAACAGCTCGGCGAGCCGATCCGGGTCTTCCTCGCCGCGCTCCAACCGGTCGAGGTGGCCGATGAGGCGGTCAACCAGGATCTGCGACCGACGCGCCAGGTTGACGAACATCGTCGCCACCGAGGACCGCAGGACGGCCTGCTCAGCGGCGGTGCGTACGGCCTCGATGTGAACCGCGTTGAACGCCTCGGTCACTTCACCGAATTCGTCCCGGCTCCGGACCGGCAATGGTTCGGCAATTTGCAGCGCAATCTGTTGCGGGCTGAGTTGGGTCGCGATCGTCGGATCGCGCAACCGGGCGACGGCCTGCGGAAGGCCCTGGCGCGCCACGGTGAGCGCACCGTGCTTCAGCTCGCGCAACGAACGGTTCATCGAACGGGCGACGAACCAGGCGATCAGCATGGCCACGAGCACGATGCCGAAGAGCAGGCCGACGTCAATGATGATCTGCCGCTCGACGCTATCGCGGAGGGCGGACGCATCGTTGACGATCTCGTTGTCGATCGCGGTCTCGACCGTGCGGTAGAGCGCCGCGCGACTGGCCATCG
>DATFRR010000138.1:0-4947 GCA_035263025.1 Micromonosporaceae bacterium | reverse complement strand
GTTCACGCAACGCGCGTGGGACCGCATCGCCGACTGGCGGGAAGCCGTGGAGACCATGCCGTTCATCCGCGCGCTCGCGGACGGGTCGCTGCCGACCGACGCGTTCGCGCACTACCTGACGCAGGATGCCGCGTACCTCGTCGAGTTCGCGCGCGCCCTGTCAATGGTCAGCCAGCTGGCGCCGAGCCGGACCGCGCAGGCATTCTTCGCGCAGTCCGCGCACACTGCGCTCGACGTCGAGTCGGCGCTGCATCGCGACTGGCTCCGCGTACACGGCGCCACCGCCCCCGACACCGTCACCGGCAGTGGCGAGGCATCGCCGGTCACGGTGGCGTACACCGACCATCTCCTCGCGACTTGCGCCCGCGGTTCGTACCCGGTTGCCGTCGCCGCCGTGCTGCCGTGCTACTGGCTCTATGCGCACATCGGGGACACGCTGCTACGACGGGCGGGCGACCTGAGCGGTCACCGGTACGAGCGGTGGATCGCCACGTACGCGGACCCGGCCTTCCAGGACGCCACGGCGACCGCACGCCGGCTTGCCGACGAGGCGGCCGAATCCGCCGACCGGAACACGTTGGGCGCGATGTTCGCCGCGTTCGAGCGATCATCGACCTACGAGTACCTGTTCTTCGACCAGGGCATCCGTCGTCCCACCTGGCCAACGCCAGCCACGATCGGGACCGCCTCCGCCACGCCGTGACGACCGCTGACGTCGTTTTCGTCGACGTCGCTCTACATCGTCGACATGCTCGCGACATGGAGGCCCGGCAGCAGCCAGGGGAACCAGATTGCCAGCACGCCGATCGAGATCAACAAGACGCCGACCCCACGTCCGAATGGCTTGCCGTAACGCCAGAGCTTTTCCGCGAAGATGACCACGGCCAGCGCCGCCATCGCGGCGATGTTCATCACGCCGACCGCGACGAGCAGGACCATCAGCCCCCAACAACATCCCACGCACGTCGCACCGTGATGGAGGCCTACGCGTGCGTCTCGGCTGCGGCCCTTGAAGCCGATGTAATACATGATCGCGCCGAACGGCGTGCGGCAGTGGCGAAGGCACCAGTCCTTCCACGGTGTGAGCTGGTAGATGCCGGCCGCGACGAAGATCGTCACGCCCAGCCACTTTGCCGCTGTCGGTGACGCCGCGAGCAGTCGATCGGCGCCAACCAGAGCGGCGAACGCGACGGCGCCGTAGGCCGCCCATGCGAGCAGATAGCCGCCAAGGAACGAGCCCATCCGCAGCACGCGTACGCCACCGGCGGAGACACCGCTGATCATGCGCGTCCACATCACCGCGACTGGCGCCACCGACGGCAGCATCATCGCCGCCATCATCAGGACCCATAGCCCAAGGAACGGCGGGAGCGCCAGGCCCATGGTCCCGGGTCCGTTGCCCATCTGGCGAGCGAGCGCCACGGTCACTGCCCAGGCCGCCCCGGCCAGCGCCGCCACCGCCAGCCAGGGCACCGCAAGCTCGCGCGATGACAGGGCCTTCAAGGGTTCGGCAGCGGCGGCCGCGCCAGTGTGGTCAGCCACGGCCGAGCCCGGTCAGCCTTCGTACCGAAAGTCGGTGACGAAGCTGTTCGTACCCGAGAAGTCAACGTTCCAGTGGCCGTGGTAACTGACGTCGTTCGCCTTGGCCTGCCGCACGGGCTGCGTGACCGCGCCGAACGGCGCGTTGGCGATGACCGCGGGCTCGAGGCCGTCCATGCCCACAAGTTGGTCGCTACTCATCGAGAGAGCACCGGCCACCTCCGCGCGCAACGATCCGTTCGACTTTTCGAACGTGATCGTGGCCGGCGCCACTCCGGCGACCTCTCCGATCAGCGGGCCCAACGCAGCCAGGTGTCCGCCGGCGCCACCGGAGAAGACCGCCCCCAGCGCGTCGGACTGCTCTGCGGAGGCGCGGTCGTCCAGGTACAACGCCACCTTCCAGCCGCCGTCGGTCATCTGTTTCGGCGAGTGCACCGCCATAACGGCGTTCAGACCGGACAGGTCCACGCCGTCCTTGCTTCCGCTGGTGACATGCCACGCCAGCAAGACATCGCAGCTGTCCTTGGTCGCCGGCCCGAGCCATACACAGTTGCAGCTGACGTCACACGTGCACACCTCGAAGTAATCGCCTTCCACAAAGAAGCTCACGACGCTCTCCTCACCGCATCTCCAGCGCAGTCGCCAACCGATGGTTGCGTAACACGCGGTTTATCACCGCAAACATCGCTACACAATCCACCTGATCGGCCCGTCACCGGCTCCGATTCGTTACGCGGTTCACCCATCACGCCATCCAGCTCAAAGCATCCGTATCGCGTTTGTGCCCGGCGACGAGACGCAATAGCGTCGGGGACTGTGTGGCGGTGCGACCCGTGAGCCGCTCCGCGCCGGACTGCCAACCTTGACCTGAAGGGCCGTCTAAAGTGGACTCACTGCCCAGCCTCACCCAACGCGAGGCAGCCGAGCGCGCCGCGCTGATCGAAGTCCAGCGCTACGACATCGAGGCCGATCTGACCGACCTGCTGGACGGCTCCGACTTTCGAGCGGTGTCCACTATTCGGTTCTCGTGCCGCAGCGCGGGAGCCTCGACGTTTGTCGACGCGGCGGTGACCGTCACGTCCGCGAGCCTGAACGGCGTCGACATCGCCGAGGATCGGATCTCCACCGGCCGCATCGAACTGACCGGCCTCGCTGAGGACAACCTCCTGGTCGTTGCGTCGGTGCAGTCGGAGACCGCGGCCGGTGAATGGGTGCACCGGTCGGTGGATCCGGCCGACAAGGAGGTCTACGTCTGGACGTCGTTCGAGCCTGATGACGCGAGGCGTGCGTGGGCCTGCTTTGACCAGCCGGATCTCAAGGCGCCGCACCACTTCACGGTCGTCGCGCCGGCACCGTGGATCGTGGTTAGCAACAGCGGAGACCCGGTCGTCACCCAGCATCCAGGTGGTGGGCGGCGATGGGACTTCCCGGATACGCCGCCGCTGTCGACGTACATTCCGGTCATCAACGCGGGTCCGTTCCACGAGATCCGTTCCGAGCGCAACGGCTTCGACCTCGGCCTGTTCGCGCGACGATCGCTGGCGCGCTTCCTTGATCGGGACGCCGAGGAGATCTTCGACATTACGGCGGCCGGCCTCACGTTCTACGGCGACCGCTTCGGCCTCGCGTTTCCGCAGCACAAATATGACCAGGTGTTCCTGCCCGACATGGGCGGCGCCATGGAGAACTTCGGATGCGTGACGTGGTCGGACGCGTTCGTCTACCGGAGCTCGCCAACGTATACCGAGCGGGAGAATCGGGCCCTCGTGCTGCTGCACGAGATGGCGCACATGTGGTTCGGCGACATGGTGACGATGCAGTGGTGGGAGGACCTCTGGCTCAACGAGGCCTTCGCCGAATGGGCCTGCTATTGGGCGGCCGAGGCCGCCACCCCGTTCACCGATGCCTGGTCGAGCTTCCTGGCCGGAGAGAAGCTTGAGGGGTACGCCGCCGACATGGCGCCGACCACGCACCCGATTCGGCAGCCCGCCGCCGACGTAGCCGCCGCGGCCGCCAGCTTCGACGGGATCACCTACCCGAAGGGCGCGAGCGTGCTCAAGCAACTCTTCGCGTTCGTTGGCGAGGATGCATGCGTCGCCGGCCTACGCGGGTATTTCGCGAAGTACGCCTGGGGGAACACCCGTCTTGTCGACCTGATGGGCGAACTCGGTCTGGCAAGCGGACGTGACCTGACCGGTTGGACCGAGGGCTGGCTGGACACCGCGGGCACTGACCGGCTGTCGCTCGACGTGGACGGACCGGGTGCCGCCATGCTGCGCACCACCGGCCCAGGCGGCATCCCGCCGCGTCCCCACCGGCTCGACGTCGGCGTCTACGACCGACCCGAAGGCGACCGTTCGCTGGTGCGTCGCCACGTGGTCTCGCTGGAGACGACCGGTCCGACGACCCGGGTTCCCGACGTGGGCGGCGCGGCGCTACTCCTCGTGAACGACGAGGACCTCACGTTTGCGTCGGTACGGCCCGATGCGTCGTCACTGCGTACGATGCTCGACTCTGCCGCCGGGTTGCCGACGGCCGTGTCACGTGGCGTCGCGGTCACGACGGCCTGGGACATGCTGGTGTGGGGCGAGCTCAGCGCGGCCGACTTCGTTCGTTGCGTGACCGGTGTCCTGGCGAACGAGTCGGTGGACAGCGTCATCGAGCCCTACCTGTCACTGGCGGTCGAGGCCGCCGACAGCTGGTCGCCGGACGTACGCCGCGATGCACTGCTGGAACGCGTCGCCGATGTGTGCCTCGCCCTCGCCACGGATCCGGTGCGCCGGCACGCAGCCGTACGAGCACTGGCGCAGACCGCGGTCACCGAGAGCCAGATTGCCGAGCTGCGTACCCTCGTTGGTGACGATGTTGATCTTCGCTGGCGCCTGCTGGCCCGCCTTGCTGAGATCGGCTCCGCGGATCCCGCGGAGGTTGAGCGGCTCACTCACGAGGATCCGGACCCGGACGCGTGGGTTCGCGCACTCGTCGTCGACTCGGCGCGACCCGATCCGCAGTGCAAGGAGGCGACCTGGCGGGCGATCGTCGAGGAGCACCGCGTGCCGATGGGATCGCTCCGCATCGTCAGCGACGCGTTCTGGCGACGGTCGCAAGGCGTCATCGTGGCGCCGTATGCGGACCGCTACCTGGAGATCCTGCCCACCCTGCACCTCGCGGGCATGATTCCGGCGCTGGGCACATCGCGAGCGCTCTATCCGCGCGCAGGGGTCGGCGCGGCCTTCGTGGACCGCGCGGTCGCGGCTGCCAACGCCGACGGCGTGAGTCCCGTGGTGTCCAAGCGGGTGATCGAGCTGACCGACCGACTCAACCGGATGCTCACGGCTCGCACGATGTAGACGGCGGCACGGCGGGTCAGCGGCGGCCGAGCAGCGCCCGCGCGGCGTTCGCGAAGAA
>DATFRR010000137.1:0-32459 GCA_035263025.1 Micromonosporaceae bacterium | reverse complement strand
GCCGCGGCGACGTCCGGATCGACCGGGCCACGCTCATCGAGCAGTTCCGCTGGTACGCCCGCCAGCGTCGCCTTGAGGTCGGTCGCGTAGACGATCAGCCCGCCGCGGAGCACGACGCTGGCACCTGGTACCTCCACGATGGTGGCGGCGAGTAGGCCGCCGGTTAGTGACTCGGCGGTCGCCACCGTCTCGCGACGCGCGGTGAGCAGGTCGACCAGCATCGTGGCGGCCGGGTCGGGCCGAACGTCGGAGCCCATCCGATTAAGTCGAGCGTCCGCCGGCACGACGCAGCCGCAACGCCCGCACCGTGTAATCGACGCCGGTCACCACCGTCACCGCGAGCGCCGCGCCCATCAGCCACGGACCGGCCTTCGCGAGCGTCGGATCGAATGGCCACAGGTACCAGACGATCGCGAGCGTCTGCAGCGCAGTCTTGATCTTGCCGCCGCGGCTGGCCGCGATCACGCCGTGCCGGATCACCCAGAAGCGCAGCGCCGTGACGCCCCATTCCCGGCCGAGGATCACCGCCGTCACCCACCAGGGCAGCGCGCCGTACGCGGAGAGCAGAAGGAACGCGGCGCCGGTCAGTGCCTTGTCGGCGATCGGGTCGGCGACCTTCCCGAACGCGGTGACCAGATTCCAGGTGCGGGCGATCCACCCGTCAACGAGGTCAGTGATCGCCGCGATGACAAACGCGACGCACGCCGCGATGCGCAGTCCCGGATGGACGAGACCGGACGCCACGGTCAGCACGACGAACACGGGTACGAGGACCATCCGCGCGGCCGTCAGACCGTTGGCCGCGTTGACCAGTGGCACCGGGCCCACGCGCCGGACCGCGGCGGCGTGCTCGCTCCTCTCGGACACCACGGCGCGGCTCACTACACCGGCGCGGCGGCGGTCGGCATGGTGGCGGGGGCGGCGGAGACCATCTCGATCGGTACGGCAACCAGGTCGACGCCATTCGTACCCGTCACGCGCGCTCGTACCAGGTCGCCCGGCCGCAACGTGTCGAGGCGTACGCCATCGGCGGCGACGAGAAGTGTGGTGCCGTCCACCTCCGGTGCCTGATGGGCGCCGCGGCCTTCGATCCCGTCCCGCCCGACCGAGTCGATCAGCACCTCGACCTCGGTGCCGATGCGATCCTCGGCGCGCTGCGAACACAACTCGTCGGCGAGCGCGCTCACCTGGCCGTACCGGCGTTTGATCTCATCGGTGTCGACCTTGCCCGCCATGGTGGCCGCCTCGGTGCCGTCCTCGTCCGAGTAGTCGAAAACGCCGATCGCGTCGAGTGCCGCGTCGTTGAGGAATCGCTCCAGCTCCGCGACGTCGTCGTCGGTCTCGCCGGGGAATCCAACGATGAAGTTGCTGCGCGCGCCGCACAGCGGTGCGATCTGGCGGGCGGCGGCGAGCAGGTCCCAGAACCGTTCGGTCGAGCCGAAGCGGCGCATCCGGCGCAGCACCGATTCGGACGAGTGCTGAAACGACAGGTCGAAATAAGGCGCCACGCCCGGCGTACCCGCGATCACCTCGACGAGGCTCGGACGTACCTCGGCCGGCTGCAGGTATGACACACGCACCCGGACGATGCCTGGCACGGCGGCGAGCTGTGGCAGCAGCGCGTCGAGCAACCGCGGGTCGCCGAGATCTTTGCCGTAGGACGTCGAGTTCTCGCTCACCAACACGATCTCGCGTACGCCCCCGGCGGCGAGCCACTCCGCTTCGGCGAGCAGCTCGTCCGGGCTTCGCGAAACGAACGCGCCGCGGAACGACGGGATCGCGCAGAACGAACACCGCCGGTCGCAGCCGCTGGCCAACTTCATCGAGGCGACCGGGCCGCCGGTGAGCCGACGGCGCAGGATCGGACGCAGGTGCGCCGGCGTGGCCGCGTCAACCACGGCCGCGTCAACCACGGCCGCGTCATGCATGGCCGCGTCAACCACGGCCGCATCGACCATCGTTGGCACGCCCAGTGGCGTGGATCCGTGCCCGGGCAGGCTGACCACCGATCCCGACCGTGCGGCCGGCGCGAGCGGCAGCAACCGACGGCGGTCGCGCGGCGCGTGCGCCGGGATCTCCACGCCGGACACGATCGCGTCGAGCGTCGCGGCGATCTGCGGGTAGTGATCGAATCCGAGCACTGCCGCCGCCTCGGGCAGGCTGTCGGCGAGTTCGCGACCATAACGCTCCGCCATGCAGCCGGCGGCCACCACGGGCGCGCCGGTGTCGGCGGCGGCGAGCAACGTGTCGATCGAGTCCTGCTTCGCCTTCTCGATGAAGCCACAGGTGTTGACGAGCACCACGTCGGCATCCGAGCCATCGGTCGTCACATGCCAGCCGCCCGAGGTCAGGCGCGCCGCCAACTCCTCGGAGTCGACCTCGTTGCGGGCGCAGCCGAGCGTCAGCACCGCGACGCGACGGCCGACAGCGCTGGCAGCGCGCGAGGTCGGGACGTTGGAAGGCACCCCAAGAGGGTACCTAGCGGGTCAGTCGTTTCGGCACGGCACGGTCCGCCTACCGACAGTGACATTCGTGACGCAGCGGCGATTCGAGTGAGCCCCCACGAGCACGGCCCGGTTGCCGAGGAGCCGCAGCGCAACGAGCCGACGCGTCAGTCCACTACCGCGCCACGCAACGAATCCAACACGTCGGTCAACTCGTCCGGCTTGATCAACACGTCGCGTGCCTTCGAGCCCTCCGACGGGCCGACGATGCCGCGCGTCTCCATGAGATCCATCAGCCGACCCGCCTTCGCGAAGCCGACCCGAAGCTTGCGCTGCAACATAGATGTCGATCCGAACTGACTCGTCACAACGAGTTCCGCCGCCTGCAGCAACAAATCGAGGTCGTCGCCGATGTCCTCGTCGGGCTTGCGGCGCGCCTCGGTCGTCGTGGCGAACACCTCGGCGCGGAACTCCGGCTCGCGCTGGTTCTTGCAGAACTTGACGATGTCGACGATCTCTGCCTCGGTCACCCACGCACCCTGCAAACGGATCGGCTTCGACGCACCCATCGGTAGGAACAGCGCGTCGCCGCGGCCGATCAGCTTCTCGGCGCCGGCCTGGTCGAGGATGACCCGAGAGTCGGCAAGGCTGGACGTGGCGAACGATAGCCGCGACGGCACGTTCGCTTTGATGAGTCCGGTGACGACGTCCACACTCGGCCGCTGCGTCGCGAGCACCAGATGGATGCCGGCGGCACGGGCCAGCTGCGTGGTGCGGACGACCGCGTCCTCCACGTCGCGCGGCGCGACCATCATGAGGTCGGCCAGCTCGTCGACGATCACGATCAAATATGGGTACGGCTTGATGACGCGCTCGCTGCCGGGCGGCGCCTTGATCTGACCGGACCGGACCTTGCGGTTGTAGTCGTCGATGTGCCGGACACCTGCATGCGCGAGATCGTCATAGCGCATGTCCATCTCGCGGACGACCCATTCCAGCGCGTCGGCGGCCTTCTTCGGATTCGTCACGATCGGCGTGACGAGATGCGGGATGCCTTCGTACGCGGTGAGCTCGACACGCTTGGGGTCGATCAGGAGCAGGCGTACCTCGTCGGGCGTCGCCCGCGCCAACAGCGACACCAGGATGGTGTTCAGGCACGAAGATTTCCCCGCGCCGGTCGCGCCGGCAATCAAGATGTGCGGCATCTTGGCGATGTTCGCGACCACGTACCCGCCCTCGATGTCCTTGCCGAGCGCGATCGTCAACGGGTGATGGTCGGAGCTCGCCAGACGCGAGCGCAACACGTCGCCGAGCGACACGTTCTCCCGGTCGAGGTTCGGCACCTCGATGCCGACCGCGCTCTTGCCCGGGATCGGGCTGATGATGCGTACGTCCGGCGACTTGACCGAATAGGCGATGTTGCGCGACAGCTGCGTGATGCGCTCGACCTTCACGCCGTGACCGAGTTCGACCTCGTAGCGGGTCACGGTTGGGCCGCGCGTGAATCCGGTCACCGCCGCGTCGACGTCGAACTGCTCGAAGACGCCCTGGAGCGCGGCGATCACATCGTCGTTCGCCTTGCTCCGCAACCGCGGCGCCTCGCCCACCCGGAGCATGTTGGCCGGCGGCAGCTTGTAATCGCCCTCCATCAGCGTCAGCTGATGGGCGCGTAGCGGTGTTGGCGTGTGCTCCGGCGCGCGACGCCCACGCATCGGCTTCGGCAATGCGACCGTGTCGCGGGTGGCGATCGAGTCGGGGTGCAACGAGTCGTGGCGGGACGCGGACGGCAGCGCCAGCGGGAGCCCGAGCGGCGGTCGACTTGGTATCCCCACCAGGTCGCCGGATGCTCCGGCGAGACTGCCCTGACGCCGACGGCCGTAGGAGCGCCGCAGGCCGGTCGTCGTCACGGGCTCGTCGTCCTCGTCGTCGTCGAGGCCGTCGTCGAACTCGCCCGCGGCGCTCCGGCCGCCGATGCGCCCGAGCGCGAGGTCGCGCACGTGCGCCAAGCGGGCCGGGATCCGGTTGATCGGCGTTGCCGTCACCACGAGCAGGCCGAACCCGGTCAAGGCAATAAGCACCGGTACGGCGACCCACGAGCTGACCGCGCGCGAGAACAGCTCGCCGGTGAGCCGCCCCAGCAGACCACCCGACGAGTCGATGTGCAGTCGATTGTTCGTGTGCAAGTAGATGAGTCCGGACCAGCCGGCGAAGATGGACGACCAGCCGACCACACCGCGACCGCGGTGCTCCTCGGAGTCGTCGGGTTGGCGCATGGTGCGTACGCCCGCGATGACCAGGATCAGCGGCAGCGCGATCGCCGCGGCGCCGAACAGCAGCCGGGCGAACTCGTTGACGTCCTTGCCGACCACGCCGCCCGCGTCGAACCAGACCGCGACGCCGAGCAACAGCGCGGCCGCGAACGAGAAGAGCGCACTGCCATCGCGCTGGTGCTGTGGATCCAGCTCACGAGCGTTCGCGGCCTGCCGCCCGACGGCGCGCACTAGCCAACCAACCAGGTGCGCGAGGCCCATCCAAATGCCGACGAGGAGCTTGCCGAGCACGTCGAGCGGGCCGGGAATCGATGCTGCGCGACCGCGCCATGTGTCGCGCCCTCGGCGAGACGAACCGGCCGACGCCCGCCGCGTGGGCGCGGTCCGGCGCCGGCTCGCCGAGGAGGTGCGACCAGCCATCGGTCACACGGTAACCGTGACAGGTCCGACCAGCGGCGAGGCGCGCCGAACGTCCACATCGGCGACGGGTGCGCGCCGACCACCGCCGACGCAAGGCCGAGCCGCACGACGGGTACGCGCCGATCGCGGCGACCGACTAACATGCGGCTCGCCGATTCGCTTCCACGCACCGGAGACCCGCCATGGTCCAGCCGTCGCAACCCACCGGTCAGGAGGACTCGGGCGGCGCCATCGGGTTCCCGGCCGTGGTTCCGCCGCCCGCCGTCCTGCCACCCGTTGTCCCGCCGGCCATTCCGTCGGAGGGTGTCGCGACGCCCGGTCCGGCGTACGGCGGACCGTCCGCGCCTGCCGCTGTCGCGACCGCCGCCGCGGATCAGCAACTCGGCAGGCTTCTCGAAGTGTTCGCCCCGAAGCGGCACAGCTCGTGGATAGTGATCCCGATGCTCGTCGTGTCGATCGCGCTGATCTGGTGCATTTTCCCGATCTACGTACTGTGGCTGCTGTTCCGCACGCCGAACCTGAACCGTAGGCGTGCCGCTCAGCGGCTCTATGTGTACGAGCGCGGCCTCGTGCTAGCAACCCGGCCGGACCAGCCGGATGTCTGGCGGTGGAACGACATCCACTCGATCTTCCAGAAGGCGGTGGTCAAGAACACGCTCGGTGTCACGACAGGCGCCACGGTCCGGTACACGATCAACCGTACGGACGGCGCGTTCTTTACGCTCACCCACTTCTGGAACGACAGCGAGCGCCTCGGCCACCACGTCAGCGTGCAAGTCACCGCGGCGTTGCTGCCACCCATGCGACGTGCGATCAGCTCAGGTCAGGGTGTCCAGTTCGGCGAGATCACGATCGACCGCAACGGTGTTAGCAGCCGGCTCGGCAGCGCGACGTGGTCGCAGATCACGTCCGTCGAGTTCGTCGGCGGGCATCTTCGCATGAAGCTGCCGGGCAAGTTCATCCCGCTGACACTGACGCCCGCGCACAAGATCCCCAACCTGATACTCCTCGTGGCACTCACCGACGAGCTGCGAGGTTCGTGAGGGGTCGAGCCGGCCGGCGGCCACAGGCATCCATTACGGCAGTGTCGGGCGCCCGGCATCCGCCCAGCCCATCACCGCTGCTGCTCGGGTGCTGAGGAACATGCCAAGTGGGTCGGCGTACGACCACCACGGCGACGAACCGCAGTACGCCCCGATCGCCTTGAACTGCGCGTACGCCTCGGTGTGGCGGCCGGCATTCGTCAACAGGAAGGCGAGCATCTGTCGCTGCGTCGCCGCGTACGGATGATCCGGTGGCGCCACGGCGAGATCGGCGGTCGCCTCGTCGAGGACGAGATTCAGCGCGGCCTCTCGGTAGTAGGCGCGGCGCTCGGCCTCGGAACGCGGCTCGCCATCGTGCACACCACACAGCCGTACGAGCGTGAAGAGCGAACCCATCGGCCGATCACGCGTGGCATCCTCGATGAACGCGTCGTGCAACTCGGTCGAGCCGAACCACTCCGGCTGCCAGTAGATGCGTGCGAACAAGTGCGCGCCGAGATGGTCGGGTGCCCGCGACACGACTTCCCGCCAGACCGTACGGAACTGGTCCTGCTCGTACTGCAGACCGCGCGCGATGACGAGCAGTTCGATCCACGGCGTCGGGTCGGAGGGTGCGAGTGCGGCCGCGCGACGGCAGTGCTCCGGTGCCTGTCGCATCACCCGGAAGAATCCCCGCCACTGCTCGTCGCTCACGTTTTGGCTGGGCGCACTCGTGCGAATCGCCCATGCGATGGCGGTCAACGCGTTCGCGGCGACGGTGTGCGCGACCGAGTCGTCCGGCTCGGTCGCCAACCACTCGGTGAGCCATGCGTCGTCCCGTTTCGCAACGCCGCCCACGCGACCGACGAGCCGGGTCCGGCGCTCCCAATCGGCGCCGGAACCGGCCAGCATCTCCGACGCGGACCGCCAGTCGCCGCGTTGAATCGCGGCCACCGCGGCGTCGCCGGTTGGGTCGGGTCCCTCGACGTCGGTGCGAATGTCGTCCCGCGGCGGCAATCCGTATTGCGCCGGTTCGATCGTGCGCGGCGGCTCTACCGGATCGGGCGTGCCGACGATGCCGAACGCCGGCTGCTTGCCCGGCCGCCCGCGCAGGCGATCGAACGCGGTCACGCCGCTACCCCGGCCGGGTACACAACGCGGCGCATCGCCCGCGCGTCGGGTCGCAGCGCCACGAGCGCCCGCAGCGCAGCGCTGAGGCCAGCGGACAACTCCGCGTCGATGTCCAACACGCCGCCGCTGTCCGCCCACGAGTGCCGCCAGCGGACGCGACCCTGCGACGCGAGTTCGGCGAGTGCCCAGCTGCGGACCATGGGCGTCATCGACGTCTTCGCGGCCTCCCGGGCCACCGGGCCCGTGATGCGCGCGTCGCTCGCGCCATCGGAAGCGGGCAGCTCTTCGAGGATCTCGTCGAGCCGGCCGGCGTCGATCGCGTCCAGCAATCCGCCCAGCGATACGGGCTTGCCGTACATGCCCGCGAGGACCAGCCGCAGTGGGTCCGACCGGCGCGCGGCACGCGCCGCGGACGCGGCGGTCACCAACGTGTCCCAGTCCACCGCCTGGGCGCCGGCCGCGTCGGATCCGAGCAGCTTCGGGCCGACCGCGGTCATCACCGCGGACGGATTCGCCAGCAGCGTCATCGCACGAGCCCCGGACGTGTCCGCCGGTCGGCCGTCGGGAGGCAGCGCTTCGATCGCCGCGATGCGCTCGTGCATCGGCGGATGTGAAGCGAACGCGGCAGGCGGATCCGCTACCTGGTTGCGTCGTACGTCGTCGAGTTGCTTGCGCCGCTCCGGCTCGGCAAGCATCGCGGCGAAGCCACCGAACAGCTCGGCCGGCATCGGCACCAGCTTGCGATCCAGCCCGACCGTCGCGTACTTGTCGAGGTAGAAGTCCAACGCAGTGGCGATGACCCGCAGCTCGCGCAGCGCGGATGCCGCGTTCGCGTGCCCGGCGATGTCGGCGGCCACCCGATCGGCGGCATACTCCTGACGGCGGCGCGCGGCCTGCGTGACAGCGAGCACGTGCCGGCCGTAGAGATCGAACATCGCTTCGACCGTGTTGTGGCCCGGAATCCAGAGGCCGCGCCGCAGGCCGGCCTTCGCGAGGCGGCGTCCTCGGGCCGCCGACATGGCGCTGGCAACGTTCGCGGCGGCCCGATGGTCGAGCGCCCCGAACCGAAGATCGCGGTTGCCAAAGTGGCCCAACTCGTGCGAGACGACCGCGTCGAACTGCGCGGGCGTCAGGCCGGCGAGCAGCGGAAGACCGAGCTTCATGCGCCGCTGGCCGGGGATGAGTCCGAGCAGGTGCGCGTTGTCCCAGACCGACGCGTTCACATCGGCCACCAGATAGATCCGCTTCGGCGGACGCGTGCCCACCTCGCGCGCGAGGAACTCCACGTGGCGCCACAACGCC
The DNA here is from genome assembly GCA_035263025.1 of Micromonosporaceae bacterium. Taxonomy (GTDB): domain Bacteria; phylum Actinomycetota; class Actinomycetes; order Mycobacteriales; family Micromonosporaceae; genus DASQPR01. The sequence continues at coordinate 23,870 of DATFRR010000137.1, read as the reverse complement.
GGCTCGTCGCGTTCACTGACCGCGATGCCGCGCAGGTTTCGATCTCGGACGCGGATCGAGACGAAGATGCCGCGCACCGCGATATATGCGACCACCGCCGTGAGCACGTAGGCAATCACGACCTCGCGGTCCAGCGCGGCCGAGGCGGCGGCTTGGCGCGTCACGAACACATCCGCGGCGACCAGCGCTGCCAGCAATCCGATGCACAGCACGTAGAAACCGAGGAGCAGAACGATCACGTGCGCCGCGTGGACGATTCTGCGCATGACAGTTCCGATCCAGTCCCCCGTGCCGATGCGTAGCGATGCCGCGAGGCACCATCCACTCAGCCGATGCGTAGCGATGCCGCGAGGCACCATCCACTCAGCCGATGTGGTCAGCAGCGTGCCACACGCCAGGTCGTCTGCCTAGACCGGACCCGTGCCCGATGCTCGTGGTGTGGTGCGAAACGAACGGCGGTACGTCAGCCACCACGACACGAGAACCAACGCCGCGACACCGACCTGTATCGCGACTGTGAACCGGGCCGGATAGAGCACGCCCTTGACGTACTGGTCGATGAATCCACCGGCGAGTGGGCGCATGCCGGCGTGCCGGCGCGCCCACGCCTCGGCGGTGGTAAGCGGGCACGGCAGGGTCGGCACCGTGACGATGGCCAGCGCCCAGCCGACCGCCACGACGTGCGGCCAGATCAGCCATCGCCACCGGAGCGCCGCGAAGCCGCCGAGCACCACGAACGCGAGGAACGCGTAGTGCACCGCGACCACGGCACCGACAACGAGGCGAAACCCCACCAGCCAACTGTAGGTGCACGGCGGTTGAGAGCACGCTGTGCCGATGGGCGCTGTGCCATTAAGCGCTGTGCCAATAGGGGCTGTGCCAGTAGGGGCTATGCGACGGCGGGCGCCTCGTCCACGGCTCCGGGTGTGGCGGCGCGCGGGCGGACGACGCGCCGCGACGACGCCGCGTGCACCACCGCCACGACGGCGAACGCGACCGCAAGGCCGCCGAACGCGTCGGTGAGGTAGTGGTAGCGGGTGTAGACCACGGCAACCGTCAGCCCGATCGTCGGGACGAGCAGCCAGCCGAATGCTCGCCGGCCGAGCACCCTGCGGATCGCGAGCAGCCCGGCCCACGCGCCGGCGACGTGCGCGGAGGGGAAGCACGCGCCAAGCGGATCGCCGTGCGCCATCAAGAACTGCTGCACGGGTACGACGACATAGCCGCGCAACACCGTCGGATGAAGCGTTCCCGCTAGCGAATACTCGGGACCGAGTAGTGGCACGAACAGGAAGCCGAGGTAGCAGACGTAGAGCGCGGTGATCAGCGTGACGACGTAACGCTCCAGGTCACGGTGCTGATCAACGATGTCCGAACCACGGCGGAAGAACAGGACCAACGGCGGGACGACGAAGAACAGGTAGAAGCCGAAGTAGCACGCGTAGAGCAGTTCGGTCAGCGGCGGTGACGTGAGGTGCTGGAGCGCGAGCGTCGGGTGCCCGCCGTAGACGCGCGTCTCGAACGTGTTCATCCCGGCGTCGAGGTAGTGACCGCGCAGGATCAGGACGTACCCACCGATCGAGCCGTACACGAACGGCGATGCGATCAGCGGGTACACGTAACGCAGCAGCGCGACAATGCGCAGCGTGGGGCGCCGATGATGGACGGCGATCAAGGCAATGGCGGCGGCCGCTCCACCGGCGAACGCCAACGGGTAGGCGTACCAGTGATCAACCCGGCGGTGGAATGCGACAACCAGCAACGAGACGATGGCGAAGTAGCCGAACGTGATGACGTCGATCGGGCGGAGCCTCATGGGTCGGCCATCCTCCACCGTGGTACGTGGGGCGAGCGGCGGTCAGTGTACGGCCCCCGCACGGCTCGGGCGGGGACGGTAACGTCGCGGTGTGCCGGGAACCAACCTCACGCGTGCCGAGGCGCGCACTCGAAGTGACCTGCTGCGCGTCGACGACTACCGGGTCGACCTCGACTTCACGAACGCCGCCGACCCCGCCAACACAGCGACGTTCGAGTCGGTGACGGAGATCCGGTTCGCGTGTACGCGGCCCGGTGCGTCGACGTTTGTGGACCTGGTCGCACCGCGGGTACGGGAGATCAGCCTGAACGGTCGCGCGGTGGATCCGGCAACGGCATACGTGGACGGTCGCGTCGAGCTGACCGACCTCGCCGCGGATAACGTGCTCCGGATCGCGGCGGACTGCGCCTACATGAATACCGGCGAGGGGCTGCATCGGACCGTCGACCCGGTCGACCAGCGGGTTTACCTCTACACACACTTCGAGGTGCCGGAGGCACGCCGGCTCTACGCGACGTTTGAGCAGCCCGATCTGAAGGCGAGCTTCACGTTTACCGTCACCGCGCCGGCGGGCTGGCTAGTGCTGTCGAATTCCCCCGCGCCCGAGCCCGAGGCGGCGCAGACCGGGACCGACAGTGCGGGTATCGACGGCGGCGGAGCCCGCGCTGGTGTGGCGACGTGGCGGTTTGCCCCGACGCCGCGGATCTCCACGTACCTCACCGCGATCATCGCCGGCGACTATCACTACGTGACGGACACGTACGCCGCGGCGGACGGTCGCGTGGTGCCGTTCGGCATCGCGTGCCGACGGTCGATGGCCGAGCACCTCGACGCCGACGAGATCTTCGACATCACGAGGCAAGGCTTCGACTACTACATCGAGCGGTTCGATCAGCCGTACCCGTTCGCGAAGTATGACCAGGTCTTCGTGCCGGAGTACAACATCGGCGCGATGGAGAACGTGGGTTGCGTGACGTTCGCGGAGGCGTTCATCTTCCGGTCGCGTACGACGCAGGCGGCGCGCCAATCCCGCGCCGAGGTGATCCTGCATGAGCTGGCGCACATGTGGTTCGGCGATCTGGTGACCATGCGGTGGTGGGACGACTTGTGGTTGAAGGAGTCGTTCGCCACTTACCTGTCCGTACGGTGCCTGGCCGACGCCACCGCCTATCGCGACGCGTGGACCGGATTCGCGAGCGAGGACAAGGCGTGGGCGCTCCGCCAGGACGAGTTGCCGTCGACCCACCCGATCGTCGCCGACATCCGCGACCTCGACGACGTTGCACTCAACTTCGACGGCATCACGTACGCGAAGGGCGCCGCGGTTCTCAAGCAACTTGTCGCGTGGGTCGGCGCGGACGAGTTCTTCGCCGGCGCCCGCCGCTACTTTGTCGACCACGCGTGGGGCAACACCACGCTCGCTGATCTGCTCGCCGCTCTCGAGCAGGCGTCGGGACGCGAGCTGTCGAGCTGGTCCCGCGACTGGCTACAGACGGCCGGGCCGAACGCGCTGCGACCCTCCTTCACCGTCGACGACGGTCGGTTCACGTCGTTCGCGATCGAGCAGGACGCGCCCACTGTGACGGGCGCGACCGGCGCCGGAACGCTGCGGTCACACCGCGTCGCCGTCGGCCTCTACGACCACACTCCGGACGGGCTGACGCGCGTGGATCGGGTCGAGTTCGACGTGGTCGGCGCGCGGACTGAGGTGCCGGCGATGGTGGGCCGGCCGCGGCCGCCGCTGGTGCTGCTGAACGACGACGACCTCACGTACGCCCGGATCCGGCTGGACGATCGGTCCGTCGCCACGGTGCGCGACGGCATCGGATCGCTGCTCGACTCGCTCGCCCGCGCAGTGTGCTGGGCTGCCGCGTGGGACATGGTGCGCAGCGCCGAATGGCGAGCGCGTGACTACGTCGCGATGGTGCTCGGTGGCATCGACCGGGAGACCGACATCGGCGTGGTGGAGTTGCTGCACGCGAACCTCGTCACCGCGGTCACGTCGTACGTCGACCCGGCGGTGCGTGCCGCCACTTCGGCCACGGTCGCCGCGGCGGCCCGCGACCGGATGATGACCAGCGCGCCCGGCGGCGACGTCCAGCTCGCGTGGGCCCGATTGTTTTGCCGCGTGGCGTCCACCGATGACGACCTCGCGCTCGCCGCGACGCTGCGCGCGGAATCGGACGACCTCGGCCGCGACGGTGCGCGCAACGCCGCCTCGTCGGTGGTCGACGGGCTGGTGGTCGACACCGACCTGCGCTGGGCGCTCGTCGGCACGCTCACCCGCGCCGGTCGCCTCGACGCCGCCGAGATCGAAGCGGAACGGATGCGCGACAACACCACGGCCGGCAACGAGAACGCAGCCGGCGCGCTCGCCGCGCGACCGACCGCCGAGGCCAAGGCGGCCGCGTGGGCATCGGTCATCGATCGCTCCGACCTGCCGAACCGCACTCAGGACCGGATCATCGGCGGCGTGCGGCGCAATCCGGCTGGCGTGGGCATGGTGCAGTCGTCGCAGGTCGAGCTGTTGCGGCCGTACGTGGACCGATACTTCGACGTGATCCGTACGGTGTGGTCGAACCGTACGACGGAGATCGGCCGTACCATCGCGAGCGGCCTGTATCCGCGGCTGTTCGTGTCCACGGACACTCTCGACCGTACGGATGCCCTGCTGGCCGACGACGACCTGCCGACCACGCTGCGGCGGTTGCTCAGCGAGGAGCGCGCCGAACTCGCTCGGTCCCTCGACGCGCAACGGCGCGACAGCGCAAGCGGTTAGCTCTGCCTGCTGTTAGCTCTGCCCGCTCGGACGCGGCCAGTCCACGCCGAGGATCGACTCGAGCTGGGCAACCAGATCGGCACCGCCGGAGAGCGTGAGCACACCGCCGCTCGCGGGCCGCACCATCACGCCCGGGCAGCCCGAGGTGTTGATCACCGCGGTCGCGAGCACGGTGCCGTTCGACGTCCGGAACTGCAACGTCATGGCGCCTGGACCCTGCATCGCGCAATGGACCGGTCCGACGCGCGACAGCTCTTGCGAGTTGATCGCGGCAGCCGCCTTGGCAACCACGCTCGCGTTGCGCACCGTGACCGGCCCGAACACGTCACGATCGGTGATCGCGGTGAGCTGAGCGGTGGTGAGGGTAGCGATGACCTGCGTGGCGCTGGACGGGATCGCGTTAGTCGCCGCCCGGCCTGGTGGCTTCGGGATCGGTTGGCTCGAGGTGCTCGGCGAAGGGCGAATCGACGGCCCGGGTGTCGCGCCGTTAGACGCACCCGATTGGACGGGTAACACCGCGCGGCCGGAGGCGAGCTGACCGCCGCCCTGCGCACAGCCAGCGGCGAGCAGCGCCCCGGCGACCAATGCGCCGAACAATGTCACAGCGTGTCGACGGATGCCAATGCGAGCCATGCCGGTAGGACGCGCTCTGCGCGGCCACGGTTCCCGCCGCCTACCCTCGTCTTAGCGATGCGACGCGTACGGTTCAGTCACGGTTCCCGCCCGGCGGAAGGGTACGCAGTGACGACGGCGGTCATTGGCTCCGGCATTGCCGGTCTGAGTGTGGCATTCGAGCTCATGAGACGTGGTCGCGGCGTGGTGCTAGTCGACGCGGACCACGCAGGCCGCGCGACGGACGCTGGCGCCGGCATCATTTCTGGCATCGGGACACGTCGGACCACCGAGAACGTGCTCGAGTTCTCCATGCGGTCGGCGGAGCATTACGTCAAGCTGGTGCACGACCTGGCGACGAAGGGTCGGGACACGTCGTTCTACCGGACGGCGGGAGAATTTCTCATCGCACTCGACGACTCCGAAGCCGCACGCCTGGAGGATCTCCACGCTTGGGTCTCGACGGCCGTTGGCACGTACGGCTCGGTGGGCGTTGGCGTTCCGCAGATGCTCGATCGCGCCGAGACAACACGCAGATTCCCGCTGTTCTCGCCGCGGGCCCAGGGGGTGCTGCTGCCGGACGTCGGGCAGATCGACGGACGGGCGCTAAGGCGACTCCTGCTCGACGAGATCCGGTCCGCAGGCTCCGACGTCGTGGCCGGCCGCGCGGAACTCGGCCAGTCATCGGATGGCATGGTCACGGTGACGGTGGACGGTCGGACTGTTACCGCGGACGACGTCGTGGTGGCCGCCGGAGCCTGGTCGTCCGAACTCCTCTCGGCGATCGTGGAGCCCGGCTTTGTTGGCCCGCAGCGCGGTCAGATCATGCACCTGCGGCTGTCCGGCGCGACCGCGCACCCGTCGGCGAACGGCTTCCGGTCGTACTACCTGCTGTCGTTCGCGAACGACCGCCTGGTCGTCGGTGCGACGCGTGAGAACGACAGCGGCTTCGACGCACGTACGACGACCAGCGGGCTGGAAGCCGTTCTGGCCGCCGGACGCGACATGGTCCCGACGATCGACGACGCCGAACTCGTGGAAGTCCGGGTCGGTATCCGGCCGCACAGCGCGGACGGCCTGCCCATCGTTGGCAGGGTGCCCGGCGTTCCGAACCTCTGGGTTGCCACCGGATACGGGCCGCAGGGCCTCACGCTAGGCACATTCATCGGGCACGAGTTGGCGGCCGAAATGGTCGGCGGGACGAGCGCCATACCCGCGACGTTCCGCCCCGACCGCCTCACGCCTCGCATGGACCCACGCGAGCCACCAAAACCTCATAGCGGCAGCTCGCCAAAGGCCGGGTAGATCGAGACCGACCGCCTCAGACCTCTACGACGTTCGGCACGATCATCGGGCGGCGGCGGTATTTGTCGTTGACCCAGCGCCCGATGGTCCGGCGTACCACTTGTTGTAGCTGGTGTGGGTCGGTGATGCCGTCGACCGCGGCCAGGTCGATCGCCTCGGTGACCACCGGAATGACGTCGTCGAACACGGACTCGTCCTCGCTGAAGCCCTTCGCGGACACGGTCGGACCGCCCACTACCTTGCCAGTGACCGAGTCGATGACCACGGTGCACGCGATGAATCCGCCGTCGCCGAGGATCCGGCGCTCGGTGAGCAGCGACTCGCCGACATCGCCGACGGCGAGCCCGTCGACGTACACATATCTGCTGCGCTTGTGTCCGACCAGCCGGGCGCGGCCGTCCACCAGGTCCACGACGTCGCCGTCCTCGCAGAGCACCACGCGATCCTCGGCGACCCCGGACTCGATCGCGAGCCGAGCGTGGGCGCGCAGGTGGCGCCACTCGCCGTGTACCGGCATGAAGTTGCTCGGGCGCACGACGTTGAGCAAGTAGAGCAGTTCGCCGGCCGGCGAGTGGCCGCTCACGTGGACCTTTGCGATGTCCTTGTGCACCACGACCGCCCCGGCACGGGACAGTTGGTTGATCACCCGGAAGACGGCGGTCTCATTGCCCGGCACGAGCGACGACGCGAGGACGACGGTGTCGCCGGACGCGATCGCGATGTGCCGATGGTCGCCGGTGGACATCCGGCCAAGTGCGCTCATCGGTTCGCCCTGCGAGCCGGTCGACATCAACACGAGCTGTTCGGGTGGCAACACCATCGCTTCGTCGAGGCTCACCACCAGCCCGGGTGGGATATGCAACAGCCCGAGATCGCGGGCGATGCCCATGTTGCGCACCATGCTTCGGCCGACGAGCGCGACCTTGCGGCCGTGCGTGTACGCCGCCTCCATGACCTGCTGCACACGGTGCACGTGCGACGCGAACGACGCGACGATGACACGACCGCGCGCGCGCTCGAAGATCGAGTCCAGCACCGGTCCGATTTCCCGCTCCGGCGTGACGAATCCGGGGATTTCCGCGTTCGTCGAGTCGGACAGCAGCAGGTCGACACCCTGCCCGCCGAGCCGGGCAAAGCCGGCGAGGTCGGTGATCCGCCCGTCCAGCGGCAGCTGATCCATCTTGAAGTCGCCGGTGTGCAGCACGATGCCGGCCGGGGTCCGGATCGCCACCGCGAGCGCGTCCGGGATGGAGTGGTTCACCGCGAAGAACTCGCACTCGAACGGGCCGAGCCGTTCGGTGGTGCCCTCCCGGACCGTCAGCGTGTACGGAGTGATGCGACGTTCGGCGAGCTTCGCCTCGACCAGCGCGAGGGTGAACTCGGAACCAACCAGCGGAATGTCTGGATGGTGCGCGAGCAGGTAGGGCACGGCTCCGATGTGATCTTCGTGGCCGTGCGTGAGCACGATCGCCTGAACGTCTCGGAGCCGGTCGAGCACCGCGGAGAAGTCCGGCAAGATCAGGTCGACCCCCGGCTGGTCGACGTCCGGGAACAGCACGCCGCAGTCGACGATCAGCAGCTTGCCGTCGAATTCGAAGACGGTCATGTTCCGCCCGATGGCGCCCAGGCCACCGAGCGGCATGATCCGGAGTGCGCCGGCGGCGAGCGGGGGCGGTCCGTCCAGATCGATGTGTGCTTGGCTCATCGGGTCGCCTCGGCACTCATCGGGTGGTCGCCTCGGGCAGCGGCACGCCGGCCGCCGCCGCGTCGACCCGCAACGTCGCAAGCTCGTCGACGGTCGCGTTCACCAGCGGCGGACGCACCGGTCCGGACGGCAGCCCGAGCGCGCCGAGGCCGGCCTTCACGAGGATCGTGCCCTGCGTCTTGAAGATGCCAGTGAACATCGGCATGAGCTGGCGATGCAGCCGCCGTGCCTCGGTGACGTCACCGGACTCGTACGCCATGATCATCTGCTTCGCGCCGACGCCCACGAAGTGTGTGGACGTGCCGACCAGACCGACGCTGCCGACCGAGAGCATGGCGAGCGTCATTGGGTCCGAGCCGCAGTAGAACGCGAGGTCGGTGCGCGCGGTCACCCAGGACGTGGCCACGACGTCGTCCTTCGCGTCTTTAACGGCGACGATCCGCGGATGCTCGGCCGCGCGTACCAGTGTCTCCGTCGCGATGGGTACGCCAGACCGGTGCGGGATGTCGTAGACGATGATCGGCGTATCCACCGCGTCCGCGACCGCCGTGAAATGCGCGAGCAGACCGGCCTGCGGCGGCTTGTTGTAGTACGGCGTGACCACTAGCAGGCCGTGGGCGCCGGCCTTCTCGGCGGCGTGTGCGAGTTCGATGGTGTGCCGCGTGTCGTTCGTACCCACGCCGGCCACGATGCGTGCCCGGTCACCGACCGCGTCGATCACGGTACGCAGCAGCGTGTCCTTCTCCGCGTCGGTCGTGGTCGGCGACTCGCCCGTGGTACCGCTGATCACGAGTGCGTCGTTGTGCTGCTGGTCGACGAGGTAGGTGGCCAACCGTGCGGCGCCGTCGACGTCAACCGACCCGTCCGCCGTCATCGGCGTGACCATGGCGGTGAGGAGGCGGCCGAACGGCCGGGCGTTGTCGATGGGTGTGCTCGTCATATTTCTCAACCTAACGTGTGCGGCCGGGTGATCCGGCGATGAACATTGGACAGTTCCGGCGGCCGGCCACCCGATTCGCGACGCGGGGCGTGGCCGGGTCGCGGAGCGTGGCCGGTAGGCGCCGTCAACCGTCGGTGGCGTAGGGACTCGCCGCGACCTCGGTGCCGTCGGCGAGCGTGGAGATCACAAAGTCACCGAAGACATTCGGTGCGATGCGATTGAGCTGTCGCAGGCAAGCCACCGCAAGCGCACGGATCTCGACGTCCGCGGGCTCAGTCGCGCGTACCGCGATGAAGTGCCGCCAGGCGCGGTAGTTACCGGTGACGACGATGCGGGTCTCGGTGGCGTTCGGCAGCACGGCTCGAGCAGCCTGGCGCGCCTGCTTGCGCCGTACGCTGCCGGTCTGCGCGCCGGCGAGCCGCGCATCCAGGCCGGCGAGCAGTTTGGTGTATGCCGTGCGGCTCGCGTCCGCTGCCTCCGAGAAGAGGCGGTGCAGTTCGGGATCGGCCGCGATAATGGCCGGCTCGACGAACTCCGCGTCGGTTTCCGGCACGTACCGCTGGGACAGCTGGCTATACGAGAAGTGCCGGTGCCGAATCAGCTCGTGGGTGAGCGACCGCGACACGCCGGTGATGTAGAACGTGGCGCTCGCGTGTTCGATCACCGACAGATGCCCGACCTCGAGAATGTGCCGGAGGTATCCAGCATTCGTCGCGGTCGCCGGATTCGGCTTCTGCCAGGCCTGGTAGCACGCACGACCAGCGAACTCGGCGAGCGCCTGGCCGCCGTCGGCGTCGGTCTGCCAGACCCTGCCGTCGGCGCTGATCAGCTCGGTGTCCTCCGGCGGCGCGAAGTGCGTCCAGGCGATGAGGGTCACCGTGGCCGGCGCATTGCTACCCACTGGCCTCCTCGTCGTACGGGTTACGGCGAGCCTAACGGGTCACGCCCACCCCGTGTTTACCTCCCGCGACAGCGTTGCTACCGCCGTGTTAGTCGCTGACGTCAGATGACGTCATTTTGACGTCGCCAATGACTTGACATGACGTCAGCAAGGCTGCAACAATGGCGTCATGGATCTCACACCGTACATCGATGGCCTCCAACGCGACCTCGCTGCGAGCGCCGCGCCAGGCGGCCCCGACGTGGCTCGCGCGGCCGAACTGCTCGGCGGCTCGATCGAAGCGTCGGCGCGGCTCCTGCTGCTCGAGGCGTTGTCCGACGCGGCCGCCGAGATCACCGCCCGACTGCGTAGCGCAACGGTCGACGTACGGCTCCGCGGCCGCGAGGCCGACCTGACCGTCACCGAGATCGTGCCGGTGACCGACGAACCGGCACAGCCGGCGCCGACCACCGCCGATACCGCCCAGGGCGACCTCGCCCGTGTCACGCTCCGCCTGCCCGAACCACTCAAGGAGCAAGTGGAACGCGCTGCCGCGAACGAGGGAATCTCGGTCAACGCCTGGCTCGTGCGGGCGATCAGCGCCGCGGTCGGCGGTCGCGGGCCGATGCAGCAGCCGGCGTCGGCGACCCGCATCGGCCGCCGGCTGACCGGCTACGCACAAGCCTGACGGGCGATCGCCCGCCCAGAAAATCTAGCCACCCGCACCTAGTCATTAGCGAGTCCAGTCCGCTCAATCGCACATTCAGTCCTGGCCACGACCCGAGGCCACCACAGCCATGCCCGCTCATCCCAGAGGAGCGCACCGATGCCTGAGTTTCCCGTCACCGGGCCGATCGCAGCGACCATCCGGATCTCGGCCGGTTCCCTGCGGATCGTCGCCGAGTCTCGCGACACCGTCGATGTCGACGTGCGGCCGGGCTCGGCAGGCGATGCCGCCCGCCAGGCCGCCGCGGAGACCATCGTCGAGATGACCGCCGATGGTCTGCTCGTCGAGACCCCACAAGCGCGCGGCTTCCTGATCCGCAAGTCACCCGCGCTGAACATCACCGTACGGCTGCCCTCGGACAGCCGGATCATGGCGCGCTCGGCTTCCGCCGACGTCAGCTGCGAAGGCCGGCTGGCTGGCGCCGACATCAACACCGCGTCGGGCGACCTGCGCATCGAGCACGTGACCGGTGATCTTGCGCGGCACTCGGCCTCCGGCGACACGCAGTTCAGTCGCGTGGACGGCACGATGAACAGCAACAGCGCGTCCGGAGATCTGCGCGGTGGCACCGTCGGCGGCGACTTCACCACGAAGACCGCAAGTGGCGACGTGACCGTCGACGCGGTGGGCGGATCGGTACGTGCCGCCAGTGCGTCCGGCGACTTCCACTTCGGCAACGTGGCGCGCGGCACGACAACGATTCACAGCGCGTCCGGCGATGTCTTCCTCGGCATCGCCGAAGGCACCGCGGTGTGGATGGACGTCAGTACGCTGTCCGGCGACACGGTCAGCGATCTGAACGTGACGGATTCGTCGCCGGGCGGTGCCACCGCAACGCTCGAACTCAGCGTCCGCACGGTAAGCGGCGATGTCACGATCCGCCGCGCCACGTCCGCGCCGGCGCCTTACACCGAATCGCCGTCGGCGCCGGCCAACGAGTCGTCGTCGGCGGCGTCTCGGTCCGCCGACGACGATCTCGCCGACTGACTGGTACGGGACAAGCGACGCGTACGCACAAGGCTTTGCACGCCAAGGGGGGCGGGCGGGCATGATCCGGTAATCCGGATCGTGCCCGCCCGTCAGGCGCTTGTGGCCGCTGTTGACCGCGCCATCAGACGTAGAACCACGTGAACGGCGCCCACGGCAGGTTGCGGAGCACGCTGAAGACCAGCCACACGATCAGGAACGTACTGACCGTCTTCGCGCTCGGCCGCAGCATGGGCAGGCGCCAGCGGAACGCCGTGTTCGCCGCCCAGGCGACGTACATGTATGCCAGATACGGCGCGGCGAACACCAGGATCAGGTGGCTGCGTGCCGCCGCGATCACATTGCCGTGCAGCAGGTAGTAAAACGCTCGCGTGCCGCCGCAACCCGGGCAGTCGAATCCGGTCGCGAGCTTGATGACGCAGTTCGGCATCGACGCGGCATCCGACGACGTTGGGTGGGTGGCGAGGGTATACGCCACGCCGCCGGCAAAGCACAGCAGCACGGCAAGCGGCGAACTCCAACGTGGCGACCGCGTCCACAGCCGCATCATCAGCCGGCTGAAGCGATCCTCTTGCCGGATCGCGTAGGCCGGCACCGCGATCATGCCGGGCGGCGCGACGTAGGCGTAACCGCCCGGGACCCCGCGGGGCGGGTCGCCAGCCGCCTGCGAATGGCCCGCCGGTTCGTACGTCTGCGTCATCGCGAGTCCCCACGGCGTACGGAACGGATCGATCCCACGCTACACCGGCACGGCCGCCACGATCCGGCCGTCAGCGGGCCACCGCTCGGCGAACGGCGCAGAAAGCGTTAGCCTCGCTCGCCGGGCGCCCGCTAGTGTCCGCCCATGATCTACCAGCACCCGTTGGCCTACCTATTGAGCCTTGAGGGTTTGGCTCTGCAGCGCGCATGGTTCGGCGACTACGACCGCGAATTCGTGCACGCGCGCTTGGCCGAGGTTCGCCGACTTGTGAGCCGACCGGGTAGAACAACCGGCAGGGGTGATGCTTCGCCACGGTCGCGGCGGTGTGCCGTTATGCCGGCGCAGATTACAGCGGCGCCAGCGCAGTCGGTCGGCGCCGCGTCCCCCGCGGTGCTGGTGCGACCGGACCGTCGACGGGCGCGCCGTCGCCGTCCTCGGCATCGCTCGGCGCGATCTCGGCGTGGGCGGCGGTCGGGGTCGCTGCATCGTCGCGGAGCGCGCCACGTAGCTTGCTTGCGAGGTTTCCCTTCGTCGGAGCGTCGACGCGAGTCAATCCCAGCCAGCCGGCGAAGCGGCGAAGTTCAGTTGCCAAGGCTTCGGCGGTGTGTCCGGGCGCGCCCGGCTCGACGTAGGCCGCCGGCACCTCCAGCACCCCGTTGCGCCGATCGGCCTTCAGGTCCACCCGTGCCACCAACCGGTCGTCGAGCAGGAACGGCAACACGTAATAGCCGTAGATGCGCTTCGGTGCCGGCACGTAGATCTCGATGCGGTAGTTGAACTCGAAGAACCGCTCGGTGCGGTTGCGGTGCCAGACGATCGGGTCGAACGGGCTGACCAGCGTCGCCGTCGAGACGCGACGCGGCAGCTTCACGTCCCGATGCAGGTATGACGTGCCCCGCAGACCGTCGATCTCCACCGGACGCAACTCGCCCGCGTCGACCAGTTCGCGAAACGCGGTGCGGAACCCGGCAACCGGCAACCGGAAATAGTCCCGCAACTCGATCTCGTTGGCGACGCCAAGCGAACGCGCCGAAAGTCCGAGGAGCGCGCGCATCGCGGCCGCGTCGTCCGGCCGCGGCGCGTCCAATACCTTAGGCGGCAACACGAACTCGGGCAGCGCGTAGAGTCGGGCGAATCCGGCGTTACGCCGGCTGACCAACACCTCACCGCGCCAGAACAGCCACTCCAGCAAGATCTTGACGTCCGACCAGTTCCAGCCCCACTCGCCGGTGCGCCGCGGCACGTCGGACTCCAGCTCCGCCGCCGTCATCGGGCCATTGGCCGCGAGCTCGTCGCGAATCCAGGACATCAACTTCGGCTGCTCGCGACCGATCCGATTGATGGCCGGCCACGGGTGCTGGTCGTGCATGCGCCACCGCAGCAGTGGGTGCAGCTCGATAGGCAGGTACGACGCGACGTGGCCCCAGTATTCGAAGAGCCGCCCGGAAAATCGCAGCGGATCAAGCTCCACACCGCCGGTACGCCGCACCGGGCCGTACGCCGCGCGGTCAAGCAACGTCGTCGGATAAGGCCCGAGCCGGCTGTAGAGCGGTAGATAGTGGGCGCGTTGCAGCACGTTCACCGAGTCGATCTGGAACAGCGCAACGCGCTCGAGCACGCGACGCAAGTGGCGAGCATCGATTACGCCGGCCGGGCGAGGGTCGGCGAACCCGGTCGCGGCGAGCGCGATGCGCCTGGCCTGGGCAACGGTCAACGAATCCACCCGGCGAGCGTAGCGGCCGGGTCGGACAAGTCAGTGCGGCGAACAAATCCCGTTGACCCGGCGGCGATCTAACGCGTACCACGTCCCACATGACTTCCGTACGACCGGCCGTCGTCGACGACGTTCCAGCCATCGCCGCCGTACACGTACGTACCTGGCAGACCGCGTACGAGGGTTTGCTACCGCAGACCGTGCTCGATGGCCTCGATGTCGCGGAGCGAGCGGCGATGTGGCGCAACGCCATCGAGCACCCGTCACTGCCCGGCGCGATCTTCGTCGCCGAGTCGGACGGCATGGTCGTCGGGTTCGTCGCGGTCGGCATCTACCGGGCGCCAGGCGGCGAGCGCGACCCGTCCGCCGCGCAGGTCTTCGCGATCTACGTCACACCCGATCGCTGGTCGATCGGAGCCGGGATGGGGCTCATGCACGCCGCGATCGAGCACCTCGCCGGTCACGGGTTCGCTGAGGTCCGGCTATGGGTGTTCGCGGACAATCCTCGTGCGCGCCGGTTCTACGAGCGGTGCGGATTCGTGGCGGACGGCGAGACGCTCGTCGAGGACGTGGGCGGACGGCCGGTCGAGGAAGTGCGTTACACGCTGCACGTACGCTGACCGGATGGCAACCGGCTTCGTCCGCCCGGCGCGACCAGGAGACGCCGAACAGATCGCTCGGATCCAGCTGGCCACGTGGCGGACCGCGTACCGTCGGCTCTTGCCGCGACACGTGCTCGCGGATCTCGACGCCGGCTGGATGGCCGCACAGTGGCGCGAGGCGATCGACGAGCCGCCGTCAGCGCGCCACCGGATCTGGATCGCCGTCGAGCAATCCGGCCCGCCACCGACCGGTGCTCAGGCAGAGCCCCGAGATCCGGACGAAACCCACGCGCAGGCGGTTGGCTTCGTGGCGAGCGGGCCGGCCGACGACGAGGCGGCGGCCCCAGAGGAGAAGCCGCTTCCGGATACCGTCGCCGCGGTCACCGATCTGCTCGTCGAGCCACGGTGGGGCCGGCGTGGCCACGGCAGCCGACTGCTCGCCGCGGCCGTGGAGGGATGGCATACGGACGGCTTCGAAAGCGCCGTCGCGTGGGCGTACGAGGAGGATCCGGCCACCCGAGCGTTCCTCGCCTCGGCGGGCTGGGAACCGGACGGCGCGACGCGTGCGCTCGACGTCGACGATCTGCTCGTCCGCCAACTCCGCCTACACGTCGCCATGTAGCCCATGCCGAACAGCTCCCGCACGGAGTGCGCCGACCAACGGTCCAGGCGCTTCAGCCAGAAATAGTGTGCCGACCAACGGTCCAGGCGCTTCGGCTAGCTAAGGAGCGAATCCAGCCCGATCGTGAGGCCGGGGCGGTCGAGGATTGCACGCACTGCCATCAGTACGCCGGGCATGAACGACGCGCGCTCGTACGAGTCGTGCCGGATCGTCAGCGTCTCCCCGGCCGTACCAAATAACACTTCCTGGTGCGCGACGAGCCCGGACGCCCGCACGGAGTGAATGCGAACGCCGTCGGCCTCGGTCCCGCGTGCGCCGACCATCTCGTCCTTGGTCGCGTCCGGCATCGCGCCCATCCCGGCCGCGGTCCTGGCCTGCGAGACAATCGCCGCAGTCCGCATCGCCGTCCCACTCGGCGCGTCCACTTTGCTCGGGTGATGCATCTCGATGATCTCGACGGACGGGAAGAAGCGCGCGGCGCGCGCCGCGAACTCCATCATCAGCACCGCGCCGATCGCGAAGTTCGGCGCGATCATGACGCCGACCTCCGGCTTGAGATTCAGCCAGCCGCGGATGCGCTCGATGCGTGACTCGGTGAACCCGCTGGTTCCGACGACTATGTTGAGGCCCTGGTCGACGGCCCAGTGCACGTGGTCCATGACGACGTCCGGGTTGGTGAAATCGACCAGCACTTGCGCGCCGGCGTCCGACGCGTTGAACAGCCAGTCGCCTTGGTCGACCATGGCCACCAGCTCCATGTCGTCGGCGGCCTCCACGGCGCGGCACACCTCGATGCCCATCCGCCCCCGGGCGCCGAGCACACCGACCCGGATCGGTTCCCGTTCCTCAGTCACGCCGATCAACCTAGCCCATGCGACGCTGGTCGGCGCTCTCAAGTGGGCACGTCGCGGCACATCTGGACAGATTCGGTGGGTACCCGTGACCGACCGTTACGCGGCACTGAGCGCGGCGGAGTGCCCGTGGTGAGCGAAAGATCGCGACGAGGGGATGGCGAACGACTTATCGCGCGCCGGGAGGTGCCTCAGATTCCACTCCGGACGATCAAGCTGGCCGGAAGCCCGGCACGGCGGCGTCACGCGGTCAGCAGATGCGAGAAGTCCTGATCGCCGAAGGGTCCGACGAGCGCCAGCGACATCGGCCGGCTCAGCAGGTCGGCCGCGACCTCGCGAATTTCCGCGGCGGTGATCGATTCGACGCGAGCCAGCAGGTCGTCGACGGTCAACAGGTCGTTGTAAAGCAGCTCGCCCTTGCCGATCCGGCTCATCCGCGAGCCGGTGTCCTCGAGGCCGAGCACGAGCGATCCCTTCATCATTCCCTTGCCGCGGCTCACTTCGTCCTCGGAGAGCCCGTCCGTTGCCACTCGGGCCAGCTCGACGCGGATCAGCGAGAGCACCTCGTCGACCTTGCCCGGCGCACAGCCGGCGTACACCGCGAAGATGCCCGAGTCGGCGTACTGCGACGTATACGAGTAGACCGAATACGCGAGGCCGCGCTTCTCCCGGATCTCCTGGAACAGCCGGCTCGACATGCCACCGCCCAGGCAGTTGTTCAGGACGCCGAGCGCGAACCGGCGATCGTCCAGCCGGGACATCCCCGGACAGCCGAGCACCAGATGCGCCTGCTCGGTGTCCTTGTCGCGGACGACGACCGACGGCGCGCGCACCAGTGCCGGTGGTTCGCCCGACCGGCGCGGCGTGGCGCTCGCGACGGTGGACAGGCCCGCCTTGGCGAAGGCCTCGGTCACCATCGACACGATCGCATCGTGGTCGAGGTTGCCGGCCAACGAGACCACCATGTGTTCGGGCCGGTAGCGCGAGCGGTAGAAGGCGCGGATCTGGTCGCGGGTCATCGGCGTGACCGTCTCGACCGTGCCGGAGATGAGTCGGCCGAGTGGCGTACCTGCACCGTAGATCGCCTCAGCGATGAGGTCGTGCACCTCGTCGCCGGGTTCGTCGTCGTGCATCGCGATCTCTTCGAGGATCACGCCACGCTCGGTCTCCACGTCCGCGTCCGCGAGCACGGAATCGGTGACCAGGTCGCACATCACGTCCACGGCCAGCGCGGCGTCCTCATCGAGCACACGCGCGAAGTAGCACGTGTATTCCTTGGTGGTGAACGCGTTCGTCTCCCCGCCGACCGCCTCAATGCCGGCCGAGATATCCAGCGCGCTACGTCGGTGCGTACCCTTGAACAGCAGGTGCTCGAGGAAGTGCGAGACACCCGCGTCGGACGCATCCTCGTCCCGCGACCCGATGGCGACCCAGATCCCGAACGACACGCTGCGCATCGCCGGCACTGACTCGGACACAACGCGCAAGCCGTTCGGCAGCACCGTACGCCGCACCGTGCCACCCAACGGATTGGCGACGATCGTTTCAGTGGTCGGGGGGTCTGCGTGAGGATCCATGTGCCGCCTTCGGCTGCTCGTTCGGTGTAGTGCCGGTCCGTGCTTATACCCGTGAGGGCGTAGGCACGCCTACGCCCTCACGGACTTTGCTCGCCGGATCGGTGGGACTGCCGCCCGGTTCGATTCAGCGCTGGCGGCGCCGCCGCCGGCGCGCCTCATCGCCGTCACCCGGGCCGTCGCCGCCCGGTCCGGACGCACCCGGTCCGGATCCGCCGGGTGCCCGGTCGTCGCCGCGCGCCGGGCCGCGGTCGCCGTGGTCGCGGTCGCTGCGGTCCCGCGGACCCCGGTCGCCACCGCGGTTGCCGGGGCCGCTGCTTGGCACGATGACCTCCCCGTCCGGCCCGACCTTGTCGAGGTAGACCTTGCCGCGGGCGTCGATCTCGGCGATCTGCACCTCGACCTTGTCGCCGACGTTCAGGTAGTCCTCGACGCGCTCGACACGCTTTGTGCCGTCACCGACCTTCGAGATGTGCAGCAGGCCGTCGCGACCGGGCAGCAGCGACACGAACGCGCCGAACGCCGCGGTCTTCACGACGGTGCCCAGGAAACGGTCGCCGACCTTCGGCATCGTCGGGTTCGCGATCGCGTTGATGCGCTCCACCGCGGCGGCCGCGGCCGGACCGTTGGTCGCGCCGACATAGATCGTGCCGTCGTCCTCGATCGAGATCTCGGCGCCGGTCTCGTCCTGGATCGCGTTGATCATCTGCCCCTTGGGGCCGATCACCATGCCGATCTTGTCCACCGGGATCTTCACGGTCGTGACACGTGGCGCGTAGTCGCTCATCTCGCCCGGCTCGTTGATCGCACCGAGCATCACGCCGAGGATCGTGGCGCGGGCATCGTGTGCCTGCGCCAAGGCGGCCGCCAGCACGTCGGATGGGATGCCGTCCAGCTTCGTGTCGAGCTGCAGCGCGGTGACGAAGTCGGACGTACCGGCGACCTTGAAGTCCATGTCACCGAACGCGTCCTCGGCGCCGAGGATGTCGGTCAGCGTGATGTAGGACGTCTTGCCGTCCACCTCGTCCGAGATGAGGCCCATCGCGATGCCGGCGACCGGCGCCTTGAGCGGTACGCCCGCGTACATCAACGACATCGTGCTCGCGCACACCGACCCCATCGACGTCGACCCGTTGGAGCCGACCGCCTCGGAGACCTGACGGATCGCGTACGGGAACTCGGTGCGCGACGGCAACACGGGGATCAGCGCACGCTCGGCGAGCGCACCGTGGCCGATCTCGCGACGCTTCGGCGACCCGACCCGGCCGGTCTCACCGGTCGAGTACGGCGGGAAGTTGTAGTTGTGCATGTAGCGCTTGGTCTTCTCCGGCGAGAGCGTGTCCAGCGCCTGCTCCATGCGAAGCATGTTCAGCGTCGTGACGCCGAGGATCTGTGTCTCGCCACGCTCGAAGAGCGCGCTGCCGTGCACGCGCGGGAGTACGCCGACCTCGGCGGTCAGCGGCCGGATGTCGCGCGGGCCACGACCGTCGATGCGCACCTGGTCACGAAGGACCCGAGCGCGTACCTCCTTCTTCGTGACCGAGCGGAACGCCGCGCTGATCTCCTTCTCGCGGCCCTCGAACTGGGCGTCGAGCCGCTCGTGCGCGGCGTCCTTGAGCCGGTCGAGCTCGTCCTCGCGCTCCTGCTTCGGAGCGATCTTCAGTGCCTCGCCGACCTCGGCGCGCACCGACGACTCCACGGCGGCGTACACGTCGTCCTGGTAGTCCAGGTAGACCGGGAACTCACCGGTCGGCTTCGCGGCACCGTCGGCCAGCACCTGCTGGGCGCGGCACAGCTCGCGGATCGCGGGCTTGGCGGCCTCGAGACCGCTCGCCACGACTTCCTCGGTCGGCGCGGTCGCGCCGTGGGCGACGAGGCCGATGGTGTGCTCGGTGGCCTCCGCCTCGACCATCATGATCGCGACGTCGCCGTCCGGTAGCGCCCGGCCGGCCACCACCATGTCGAAGGTGGCGCGGGTCAGCTCGTCGTGCGTCGGGAACGCGACCCACACGCCGTCGATGTGCGCCACACGGGTCGCGCCGACCGGCCCGGAGAACGGCAGGCCGGCGAGCTTCGTCGACATCGACGCCGCGTTGATCGCCACCACGTCGTACGGGTGCGACGGGTCGAGCGCGAGCACTGTACCGACGATCTGGATCTCGTTGCGGAGCCCCTTCGCGAAGCTCGGGCGCAACGGCCGGTCGATCAGCCGGCAGGTGAGGATCGCGTCCTCACTTGGCCGGCCTTCGCGCCGGAAGAACGATCCGGGAATGCGCCCGGCCGCGTACATGCGCTCTTCGATGTCGACGGTGAGCGGGAAGAAGTCGAGCTGGTCCTTCGGGTGTTTGCTCACCGTGGTGGCGGACAGCACGACCGTGTCGCCGAGCTGCGCGATCGCGGAGCCGGCGGCCTGGCGGGCCAGGCGGCCCGTGGAAAACGTGATCTCGCGCGTGCCGAATGGCCCGTTGTCGATGATCGCCTTGCTTGATTCGGTGCCGAGAGACTCGGACATGTGTGGGTTGTGCTCCTTGGTCTTGGGATCCGGTCGGATCGATCCGGATCTAGGACGACTCAGTGTCGCGAGCGACGACCGCGGCCGTGATGCCCCGCACCTTCGATGGCGATGGGCCGGTCTTCGATCGAAGCCCGCGGGACTGATGTCCCGAAGACCACTACCGGAGACCGGTTCGCCGAGCGCGTGACCTGGCGTTTGAGGTGGGTCGCCGCCATTGTTCGGTTGTCCGTGACACGGCGCGGACGCGGGCCGCGGTGGCCCGTGCCGACCGGGTACGGCTCGGGGGAGCGACCGGGCATTCGCGCCGCCCGGCGCGCTGCGGGCCACTCCCCCAACGGTTGCACCTGCCGACGATTACCGGCGCAGGCCGAGCCGCTCGATCAACGAACGGTATCGGGTGATGTCGGTCTTCTGCAGGTAGTTCAGCAGCCGGCGACGGCGACCGACGAGCAGCAGCAAGCCGCGACGACTGTGGTGGTCGTGCTTGTGGGTGCGCAAGTGCTCGGTCAGGTCGGCGATGCGCCGGGACAGGACGGCGACCTGTACCTCGGGCGAGCCAGTGTCCCCCTCGGCGGTCGCGTAGTCCTTCATGATCTGCGTCTTGAGTTCAGCGTCGAGCGCCATGATCTCCCTGTTCGGTTAGGGCTGGTGAGATGAGGTCCGTGGATCCGCGGCGTCGGGCAGATACACGAAACCCGCCGGTTACCCGGCGTCGAAGCCAAGGCTACCAGTCGCACCCGCCGATCTCCGAAACGACGCCGTCGAGCGCGGGGTCCGCGTGTCGGTTCGGCGGGTTTTGATGCTATTTAGCCGGTACGGCGGTCCCTCACGCTCCGTGCGCGAGCGCGGCGCGTGTCTCCGCGACGTCGACCGCGATCTGTTCGACTAGTCCCTCCGGGGTTTCGTAGCGCCGCTGCTCGCGGAGGCGCGCCACGAAGTCGAGGCTGACCCGCTCGCCGTAGAGATCACCGTCGTAGTCCAGCACGAACGCCTCGACTCGATGCTCCCGCCCAGCGAACGTCGGGTTCGTTCCGATCGATACGGCGGCACCGTACGTCTTGCCGCGCACGTGCAGTTCGGCCGCGTACACACCGTCGGCCGGGATCGCGGCGTACTTGGTGCACGCCAGGTTCGCGGTCGGATAGCCGAGATCGCGGCCGCGTTGGTCACCGCGTACCACGATGCCCTCGACGCGGTGCGGCCGGCCGAGCGCGGCCGCGGCCGCCGCCACGTCGCCGGCGTCCACGCAGGACCGGATGTACGTCGACGAGAAGACCGTGCCGCCCTCGGCGACCAGGTCGGCGTCCGTGACCGCGAAGCCGAACGTGCGGCCGAGCCGGGTCAGCAGCGCGACGTCGCCGGCCGCCCGGTGGCCGAAGCGGAAGTTGTCGCCGACCACCACGAGCGTCGCATGCAGGTGCTCGACAAGCGCATCGTGAACGAACTCCTCGGGCGAGAGCTGTGAGAAGGCCTGGGTGAACGGCACGACGCACAGCACGTCGACACCCAGCGCCTCGATCAGCTCGGCCTTGCGGTGCGGCTCGGTGAGGACGGCGGGGTGGGATCCGGGCCGGACCACCTCGGCCGGATGCGGATCGAACGTGACGACCACGGATGACACGCCGAGTTCGTGCGCGCGCTCCACGACGTACCCGATGATCTGCTGGTGTCCGCGGTGTACGCCGTCGAACACGCCGATCGTCACGACCGACCGGCCCCAGCCACCGGGTGCCGCCTCGAATCCCCGCCAACGCTGCACGTCGACCTCCCGCCATCCATGTCTCCGCCGTGGCTTCTCTCCCCGTGGCTTCGGCCATTTCACCACGGGCCGGTCCACCACGGGCCGGTCCACCACGGGCCGGTCCACCACGAGTCGGCTAGGCGTCGCTCCGCCTAACGCGGTACGCGGCCAGCGCAGCGACCACGGCGGCGTACGCGCAGATGACGCCGAAGCCCACCCATGGCGCGAGCGAGTCCGGATCCGGCCGCACCTCCGTCACGGCAAGCCCGGCCGGGCCAGGCAGGTACTTGTAGACATGGTCCTGCACGCTTGCCGGGAAGAGCGCGAGGACGAGTTGCAGCCCAAGCAGCGCGCCGACAAGGGTACCCACGGCCGCGGCGGTGTTGCGCATCAGTGTGCCGAGCGCGAGCCCGAGCAGTCCCACGACTCCGAGGTAGAGCGCGCTGCCGACAACCGCGCGCCACACGCCGGGTGCGCCGAACGCGACGTCGAGGTGCTCTCGCGCGAGGATCGACTGGCCGGTGAGGAACGCCGCGACGGTGGCCGGCACGCACAGGACGAGAGTCGTGAGCGTCATGACGACCGCCTTCGCGACAAGAACCGGCAGCCGGGTCGGCACCGCCGCGAACGTCGAGCGGATCAGTCCGGTGGCGTACTCGTTGCTGATCAGCAGCACGCCGAGCACGCCGATGGCGAGCTGAGCCAGGTTGATGCCGGCGAGGCTCACCGCGGTCGGGTCGAAGGTCGCGAGCGCCGACGCTCCCTGCGGCGGCCGCGTCTCGCGCACCAGGCTGTAGAGGATGCCGAACCCGACGATCGCGGCGAGCGTGGTCACCAGCGCCCACGCCGCGGACGGTTGGGTGCGCAGTTTGGTCCACTCGGACCGCAACACGTTGACCTGCAAGACGTTCACAGCGATTCTCCGTTCATCGTGCGGTACTCGACCGCGTCTTCAGTGAGAGCTACGTAGGCGTCTTCGAGTGACGCGGCGCCGACGACGAACGCGTCGACCGAGGTGTCGGCGAGCAGCCGGCCGCGTCCGATGACGACGAGGTGTTGCGCGGTCTGCGCCATCTCGCTCATCAGGTGCGACGACACGAATACCGTGCGGCCCTGAGCGGCCATCTCCCGTAGCAGCGCTCGGATCCACCGGATGCCCTCCACGTCGAGGCCATTGACCGGCTCGTCGAGCACGACGGTCTGTGGGTCGCCGAGCAGCGCCGCGGCGATGCCGAGCCGCTGGCTCATGCCGAGCGAGAACTTGCCGGCGCGGCGGCGAGACACGTCGGCCAGCCCGACGGCGTCGATCACCTCGTCGACCCGCGAGCGCCGGATGCCGTTCGTCTGCGCGAGTGCCAACAGGTGATGGAACGCGCTGCGGCTCGGGTGTACGGCCCGCGGATCGATCATGCCGCCCAGATGGTGCAGCGGCCGCTTCACATCGGCGAAGTGTCGGCCGTTGACGGTCACCGACCCGCTCGTCGGCCGGTCCAACCCGAGGATGAGACGCATCGTCGTCGACTTGCCCGCACCGTTCGGGCCGAGGAAGCCGGTGACGATGCCCGGTCGGACGGTGAACGTGAGGTCATCGACCGCCGTCGTCTTGCCGTAGCGCTTGGTCAGTCCACGAATCTCAATCATGGCTCGACGTTCGCAGCGCCACGCGGTCCGGTCATTGCGGTGTACCGCGGCACCGTATTGGGGTTTTCCCCACGTCGCGCGCAGGCGCACCGCAATGGAACGCGGTCGCCTTGAGACCTATCGTGTCGTCCATGAGCCGCCGAAGCGTAGCGATGCCGC
>DATFRR010000136.1:0-21422 GCA_035263025.1 Micromonosporaceae bacterium | reverse complement strand
TGCGACCGCCGGTAGCATCGGTGCACATGATCAATGCGTTGCACGTGCTGCTCTACAGCCACGATCCGGCCGCCGATCGCGCGTTCTTCCGGGACGTTCTGCGCTGGCCGTACGTCGAGGACGCCGGTCCCGACCCGGGCTGGCTTATCTTCAAGACGCCACCGACCGAGGTCGGCGTGCACCCCACCGACGGACCCGAGTTCACCGAGATGCACCTTATGTGCGACGACATCCACGCCACCGTGGCGGATCTGGTCGCGCGTGGCGTGCCAACGACCGACGTGACCGATCGCGGCTACGGCCTCGTCGTGACCCTGACGCTGCCCGGCGGCGGACAGCTCGGGCTCTACGAACCGCGCCACACCACGGCATTCCAGATGTAGCGCGCCGGTCAGGACTTGGTGAGCGAGCGCGCGATGACCAGGCGCTGGATCTGGTTCGTACCCTCGACGATCTGCAGCACCTTCGCCTCGCGCATGTAGCGTTCCAGCGGGTGGTCGGCAACGTAGCCGTACCCGCCGAGCACCTGTACGGCGTCCGTGGTGACGCGCATCGCCATGTCCGTCGCGAACAGCTTTGCCTTGGCCGCCTCCGTCGCGTACGGCCGCCCGGCGTCACGAAGGCGTGCCGCGGACAGTAGCAGCGCACGTGCCGCGGACACCTGCGTGGACATGTCCGCCAACATGAAGCCGATGCCCTGGAACGACGCGATCGGACGGCCGAACTGCTCGCGTTCGGCGGCATACGCGGCCGCGTAGTCGATCGCGGCCTGGGCGAGCCCGACCGCACACGCGGCGATGCCCAGCCGTCCCGAGTCCAACGCGGTCATGGCGATGCGGAACCCGATGCCCTCTTCGCCAACAAGCCGATCGGCCGGCACTCGCGCACCGTCGAACGCGATCTGCGCGACCGGCGACGACCGCACGCCCATGGTGCGTTCGCGGGCCAACGGGTTGACGCCCGGCGTTGATGCGTCGACGAGCAGACAGGAGATGCCGGCGGCGCCCGGGCCGCCGGTTCGGCAGAACACGTTGTAGAAATCGGCGATGCCGGCGTGCGTGATCCAGGCCTTGGTTCCGGTCACGACATAGCCCGGGCCACTGTCACTCGTTGCGTCGCCGCGTACCGCCTTGGTGGCGAGATTCGCGGCGTCCGAACCGCCCTGCGGCTCGGACAGACAGTACGCCCCGAGCAAGTCGCCACCGAGCATGTCCGGCAGGAACCGGGTGCGTTGCGCGTCGGAGCCGTACGTGGCGATCGGATAGCACGCGAGCGTGTGCACCGACACCGCCTCGGCGATCGCCAACCAGCGACTCGCGAGGATCTCCAGCACCTGGACATACACCTCGTACGGTTGCGCGGCGCCGCCCCACTCCTCCGGGTAGGGCAGTCCGAGCAGCCCGGCGCGGCCGAGCGTCCGCAGGACGTCGCGCGGGAACTCGCCTCTCGTCTCGAAGTCGTTCACGCGCGGCGCAAGCTCACGATCGGCGAGATCGGTGGTCAGCTCCAGCAGGGCGGCCGCGTCCTCGGTGGGGAGAATGCGTTCGATCGTCACGGTGCCAGTTCCTTCGGTGCAACGGGTACCCGTGCCTGACGGCGTTACAGGTACGCGAGATCGGTCGGTCGGTTGTTGAGCCGGCGCACACCGTCGTCCGTACACACGACGATGTCCTCGATGCGCGAGCCGTGGCGGCCGGCGAGGTAAATGCCCGGCTCGATGCTGAACGCCATGCCGGGCTCGAGCGGCAACGTGTTGCCTGCCACGATGTACGGATCCTCGTGGCCGTCCATCCCGATGCCGTGCCCGGTGCGGTGCAGGAACGCGTCACCGTAGCCGGCATCCGCGATCACGTCACGCGCGGCCGCGTCCACGGCCTCGCACGTCACGCCGGGCCGGACGGCGGCCACCGCCGCGTTCTGTGCCTCGAACAGCACGGCGAAGTACGCCACGAACTCCGCGGGCGGCTCACCCGCGGCGACGTACGTCCGGGTCGAATCCGACCAGTAGCCGGACGGCATCGTGCCGCCGATGTCCACGACGACCGGATCACCCGGTTCGATGACGCGGCCGGACGTGCCGTGGTGCGGGCTCGCGCCGTTCGGGCCGCTCGCCACGATCGCGAAGTCGGCACTCGCGTGCCCGCTCGCCCGGATCGCGTCGAGGATGTCCGCCGCGACCGCCTGCTCGGTTCGGCCGGGCCGAAGCCAGTCGCCGAGGTGCGCATGCACAGTATCGATCGCGGCACCGGCATCGGCGAGCGCGTCGATCTCCGCCGGTGTCTTGCGCATCCGCAATTCGCGCATGACCGGCCCGGCGAGGCGTTGCGCCACGCCCGGCAGTGCATCGCGCAGGCCCAGCGCGTGCTCGGCGTACATGCGATTGCCGATTCCCACACCGGCTCCGTCGGCTGCGGCGCGGCCCAGGGCCGCACGCACCAGGGGGTACGGGTCGGAGCCGTCGGCGTGGTCGACGATGCGAAGCCCGGTGCCTGGCGCCGGCGAGGCCTCGGCCGCCGGGCGCTCCAATGTCGGAACCACGAGCGTCACGGGGCCGTCCGCCGGCAGGACGAGGCACGTGAGCCGCTCGGCCTGATGCGCGTTGTAGCCCGTCAGGTAGCGCAGATCCGCGCTGGGAGCCACGAGGATGGCGTCCAGTCCGGCGGCGGCCACCGCGCGCTGCGCCGTTGCCAGCCGTTCCGCGGTGAACAGACCAGACGTTGCCACGCGCGTTAGCTTAACGCTCGTTCGGCTCGGCTGGAACTCTGGCGCCTAGTTGGGACAGCGCCGGCTGGACCATCGACGCCTCGCGGCTGACGGGCACGACGGCCCGCGACGTGGCAAGCTCAACAGTCGTGACCAAGCCGCCGATCCTGCTCGTCGACGCACCGAGCCTCTACTTCCGCGCGTTCTTCGGGGTGCCGGAGTCGTCGGCCTCCGACGTCGACGGCCGCCCGGTCAACGCCATCCGTGGCTTCCTGGACATGCTCGCCACGCTCATCAAGGCCCGGCAACCGGACCGGATGGTGTGCGCGCTGGACAACGACTGGCGGCCGGCGTGGCGGGTGAAGCTGATCGATTCATACAAGAAGCACCGCGTCGCACCGGCCGGCGGCGAGACCGTGCCGGACAACCTGACGCCGCAGATCCCGGTCATCCTCGATGTGCTTGCCGCGGTCGGCATTCCCGCGCTCGGGGCGGACGGGTACGAGGCCGACGACGTACTCGGCACGCTCGCGACCACCCAGCCCGGCCCAGTCGAGGTTGTGACCGGCGACCGGGATCTTTTCCAACTCGTCGACGATGCCAAACCGGTGCGCATGCTTTATGTCGGCCGTGGCGTGGCGAAGCTCGAGGTGTGCGACGACGCGTACGTCACCACGCGCTACGGGGTGCCGGCCGCCGGGTACGCCGACTTCGCGGCGCTCCGCGGCGACCCGAGCGACGGACTACCCGGCGTACCCGGCATCGGCGAGAAGACCGCCGCGAGGCTCATCGCGCGGTACGGCAGCCTCGACGCGCTAGTGGCCGCGCTCGACGATCCGGACGCGGGCTTCGCGCCCGGCGTACGCACCAAGCTCGCCGCCGCACGCGACTACCTGAACGTGGCGCCCAAGGTCGTCGCCGTGGCACGGGACATTCCGCTGCCGAAGCTCGATCCGACGTTGCCCGACGCGCCCGCCGACGGCGACGCGCTGCTCGCCCTCGCCGAGCGCTACAACCTGGCGGGCTCCGCCCGAAGATTGGTCGATAGTCTCAGCTAGCAACCTATCTTCGGTTGGCGTCTACGCGGAAGCCGAACGACGAATGCTGTACGGGCTGGCGCGGGGTCGCGCCGGCCAGGCGCTGCTCGAGTTCCTCGAGCGCGGCCGCGTCCTCTTCGGAGACCGAGTTGAGCATCGCGTAGCCCAGCACCACCACGACGACGAGGACGAACACGAAGATCGGCACAAGGTAGGAGATCGCCTCGGAGCCGGACACGGTGGCTGGCGCGGAGTGCAGCTGCACACTCATCGCGGCCATGCCTGTGTAGTGCATCGTGCACACCGCAAGCGCCATGATCGCGGCGGCTCCGACGACCGAGCCGGTGCGGCGAACCGACACCGTGAACCACAGCGCGACGGTGGCTGCGACGACTGCGATGACCACCGACGCGATGATGAGTCGCCGATCCCAGATCGTGGTGCCGTTGATGTTCATCGCGGCCATCCCGGTGTAGTGCATGGCCGCGACGCCCACGCCCATGAACACGCCGGCGACGATGATCCGCGGCGCGGTGGGGCGCGGAGAGTAGCCGACGACGAACAGGCCGAACCCGACGATGACGATGGCGGCGATCCAACTCGCCAGCGTAATTCTCAGGTCGAAGCGGACCTGCGAACCGGTGATCGCGAAGCCGATCATCGCGACGAAGTGCATGACCCAGATGCCAGTGCCGCCGATCGCCCATGCGGCGAGGATCAGCCAGCGTGCCCGCTGCCCGCTCGCGGGCAGCATGCGTGCACGAGCCGTCGCCTTCAGGCCGAGCAGGCAGCCGAGAAATGAGAACAGGTAGGCCAGGGTCGGGGTGAGCCAGCCATACTGCGTTTCCGTCACGTGCGCCAACTTCGTGCCTTCCCCCGGGGGTCGCTTCGCGGGACGGTCGGCGACCGGTACATGCGAGCGACGAACCGCGCTCGCCGCGGCGCGACCTGGCCCGTTCTGGCGAGACCGCGCGCGTTGCACATCGTCGCGTATGCGATGCCACCTGGACAAGTCACGTAGCGTAGTCGTGACACAACGCATGCGGCTTGAGCTGCGAGTACAACCCACCGTAGCGTGAGGTTTGCGCACGGTGCGTAACCGGTCGAGGTAGGTGTGCTGCGCTCACGCCGCCACGGAGTAGTCGACGATCCCGCGGCTCACCAGCCGGGCCGCCTCCTTGGCCGCCGCCCGCATCGGGTGCCCACTCGGCACTGCATCGCCGATCTGTCCCAGCAGGTCAACGACCTGGCGTGCCCACCGGACAAAGTCGCCGGCCGGCATGTCGCCGTCGCCGGTGGCGCCACTCGCCAGCACCTTCGAGAGCGGTTCGCCGCGCGCCCACCGGTAGATCGGCCAGACGAAACCGAGATCCGGTTCACGCGTCAGGTCGACGCCGGCCGCCTGCTCGTCGCCGGACAGCTCCGACCACAGGTCAAGCGTCGCGTCCACGGCGTCGCTGACCGGTCCGTACGGCACCGAGGCGTGCTCCTCTGCGTCGCGCCGTGCCTCGTACACGACGACCGACACCGCCGCGGCGAGCTCGGCCGGCGATAGGGCTGCCCACACATCGCGCCGGATGCATTCGGCGACGAGCAGGTCCGCTTCGGTCCAGATCCGCGCGAGCAGCCGTCCCGGCTCGGTCACCCCGTCGCTGTTCAGATATCCGCGTCCGGTGAGCACGGCGCAGACCGCGTCGAACATCTTGGCGAGCGAACCGGTCCGGCTGTTGACCTTCTCCCGCAACGATTCGGTGTCGCGGTTCAGGCGCCAGCGCCGCTCCGCCCACCGTGCGTGCTCCTCGCGATCGGGGCACTGGTGGCACGGATGCTTTCGCAGTTCGTGTCGCAACCCTTCGAGCTCGCGGTCATCCGCGGCGGCGCGTCGGCCGCGTGCCGGCCGCCGCAGATCGTGACCGAGCTGCGCGGCGCGCAGACTGGCGGCGAGGTCGCGGCGTTCGGCCGGCGATCGCGGGTTGAAACCACGCGGTACGCGTACCCGCCCGAGTGCCTCCACCGGAACGGAGAAGTCCGCCACCGAGATGCGGCCGGCCCACCGCTGTTCGGTCAGCACCAGCGGTCGCGGCTCCTGGAATCCGCCGACGCCCGGATCGATGATGATCGCGAGGCCGGCGCGTTTGCCGCTCGGCACCCGGATCACGTCGCCGATCTTGAGCTTCTCGAGTGCGCGGAGCGCG
Organism: Micromonosporaceae bacterium; assembly: GCA_035263025.1. Taxonomy (GTDB): domain Bacteria; phylum Actinomycetota; class Actinomycetes; order Mycobacteriales; family Micromonosporaceae; genus DASQPR01. The sequence continues at coordinate 15,487 of DATFRR010000136.1, read as the reverse complement.
GCGTTGCGTCGAGCCGCCGCGCCATGCCGTGCCATCGCCCGCTCGCGCTCGTTAATGCGTACCCGAATCTCGAAGTACGCACCGAAGTCGCCACGGTCGCACGCCATTTCCGTCTCGTAGACGTGCGCGGTCTCGGCGTTGTGCTGGACCTGCTTCGCGATGCCGACCACCGACCGGTCGGCCTGGAACTGTGCGAACGACGACTCGAGCAACTCGCGCGCGGCCGGCACGCCGACCGTCCCGACGAGGTTGACAGCCATGTTGTACGACGGGCGGAAGCTCGATCGCAGTGGGTAGGTACGCGTCGAGGCGAGCCCGGCGACGTGCCGCGGATCAATCTCCGGCGACCACACCACGACAGCGTGTCCCTCGATGTCGATGCCCCGCCGGCCGGCCCGACCGGTCAGTTGCGTGTACTCCCCTGCGGTCAGGTCGACGTGCTGCTCGCCGTTGAACTTGACGAGCCGTTCGAGGACAACGCATCGCGCCGGCATGTTGATGCCGAGCGCCAGAGTCTCGGTGGCGAACACCGCCTTGACCAATCCCCGTACGAAAAGCTCCTCGACGACTTCCTTGAACGTCGGCAGCAGTCCGGCGTGGTGCGCGGCCAGACCACGCTCGAGTCCGTCCAGCCACTCCCAGTAGCCCAGCACGTTGAGGTCGTCGGGCGGGATGTTCGCGGTACGGGCCTCCGCGATGGTACGGATCTCCGCCCGCTCGTCGGGCGTCGTCAAGCGGAGTCCGGCGTCCAGGCACTGCCGTACGGCGGCATCACAGCCGGCGCGGCTGAAGATGAAGTCGATCGCGGGCAGCAGGCCGGCGCGATCGAGGCGCTCGACGATGTCCGGCCGCGACGGTGGCGGCCACCGTCTCGACCGCCCGCGACGATGGAACTCCTCGGCGTCCAGACGACGGCCCATGTCACGGGTGTAACGCAACAGTTCCGGATGCACGTCGTGCTTCGCCGCCGCCCGAGCATCGTGGAACAGGTCGAACATCCGCTTCCCAACAAGCATGTGCTGCCACAACGGGACGGGCCGATGCTCGGTGACGACGACGGTCGTCTCGCCCCGTACGGTCGTGAGCCAGTCGGCGAACTCCTCGGCATTCGACACCGTGGCAGACAGCGAGACGAGCGTGACACTCGCCGGCAGATGGATGATGACCTCTTCCCACACCGCGCCGCGGAATCGGTCGGCCAGATAGTGCACCTCGTCCATCACCACGTACGCCAGACCGTCCAGAGTGGACGATTCGGAGTAGAGCATGTTGCGCAGCACCTCGGTCGTCATCACGACGACCGGAGCGTCCCCGTTGATCGAATTGTCACCGGTCAGCAGCCCGACATTCGTCGCGCCGTGCCGGTCCACGAGATCGCGGAACTTCTGATTCGACAGCGCCTTGATCGGCGTCGTGTAGAAGCACTTGCGGCGTATGTGACCGGCGCCGGCCCGAAGCGCGCCGGGCCGAAGCGCGCCGGCCCGAAGCGTGCCGGCCCGAAGCGCGAGGTGCACCGCGAACTCACCGACCACCGTCTTGCCGGCCCCAGTCGGCGCGCACACCAACACGCCGCCGCCGTTCTCGAGCGCCTCGCACGCCTGGCGCTGGAACGGGTCCAGGTCGAACGGGAGGTCCGCGGCGAATTCGGTGAGCGCCGGATAGCGCGCCGCCCGCTGCGCCCGCCGACGGGATGCCGCGTACCGCTCGGCGGGACTGCTCATGTATTGAAGGCTAATCGATGCGTACGCCAGCCAGTCGCGCGGCGGGTGCGGAGCGTGACGCGCCGTGCGCTTGGTGACGATCCGAGGTGGTTCGGGTGGGTCGCGCCGGTCCGGCCGCCCGGTGGCGTATGGTGCCTTCGTGCCGGACGAAGCCGAACCGCCGAGTCCCAGCTCGGAAGGCTGGTCCGGGGCCGGTCCGCCGAGGCCGGCGCCGCCGTCGGCACAGCCGCCTGCTGGACCCGCTGCCTCGGCGTCCGCACCACCGGCCTCCGATCCGCTGCCCGCCGCACCGCTTGCTGAAACCGCCGCCTCGGCATCGGCGCCGGCCGCCCCCGCGCCGGCGACCTCCAATCCGCCCGCGCCAAGCCCGCCCGCGACCGTCGCGCAGCCGAGCGTTCCGACCGTCGCGTCTGCCATGCGCGCCGGCCGCCGTGCCGAAGCCGTACTGTTCGACTTCCACGGCACGCTCGCTCAGGTCGAGGATCCGGTCACCTGGGTGCGAGCGGCGGCCGCCGAGTGTGGCGTCGCGCTGGACGTCGGCAAGGCGACCGTGCTCGCCGACCGGCTGGTCACCGCGGGACGGCCCGGCGGTCCGTTGCCGACCCGGATCCCGCCGCACCTCGTCGATGCGTGGGCCGAACGCGATCTGTACGAACACGCGCACCGCGCCGCGTTCGTCGGGCTCGCCGAAACGGTGGACGCGGACATCGAGGGATTCGCCGAGGCACTCTACGACCGGGCGTTGTCGCCGCGTGCCTGGTTCCCGTACGTCGACTCGGCGCCGACACTTCGTGCGCTCAAGTCGGCGGGTACGAGCGTCGCGGTGGTCAGCAACATCGGCTTTGACATCCGGCCGTTGCTGGCGCATCACGGCTTGGCCGAGCTCGTCGACGCGGTCGTGCTGTCCTACGAGGTGGGACGCGTGAAGCCAGACCCGGCGATCTTCGAGTACGCGTGCGCCCGCCTACATGTCGACCCGGAACGTACGTTGATGGTCGGCGACACGCCAGCGGATGCGGCCGCGGTCGCGATCGGCTGCGCGGCCTACGTCGTGCCGGCCGCCGGACCCGGCAAGGTCAACGGCCTGGCGGCGGTCTGCGCACTCGCCAACGCCCCGGCAGCTGGCTACCCGGCAGCCACCTAACCGACGGCACAAGCCGGGCTCAGTCAACCCGGCCCGACGCTCTACCGCGTCAACTCATCCCAGCAGTGTCAACGCGCCGGGCACCGCGGTCACGGTGACCGGCAGTGGTGCGGCGCGCTCGCCGTCCACGTACGCCGTGATGTCTGGTGCGTCGACGGTCACGACCCGCGCCCGGTATGACGTGACCATCGGGTGCGACACGTGCGTCCCCGCGTACACGCGGGGTTTGATCCGCACTAACGTGGCGCGGCCGATCGACCCGGCGACCACGACGTCGAGCAGTCCGTCCGTCGCGTCCGCCGCCGGACAGATGCGCATTCCGCCGCCGTAGGCCGGGGTGTTGCCGATCGCCACCAGGACCGCTGCCAACTGGTGCACGACGCCGTCGAGGGTCAGCGTGTAGGGGCGCGGCCGCAGCCGTAGCAGCTCCGCGAAGATCGCGAGGTCATAGCGCCGCGGCCCGCGCGGAAACCGCATGCGGTTCGCTCGTTCGTTCACGATCGCGTCGAATCCAGCGCCGAGCACCGCGCCGAACCACCGCACCGAGCCATCCGACGACTCCATTCGGGCAAGGTCGATCCGGCGGCGCGCACCGTCGTCGAGCGACGCAACGATGGCGTCTGCGGCGGAGCGCGGGTCGAGCGGCAACCCGATCTCGCGGACGAAGTCGTTGCCGGTGCCCATCGGCACGGCACCGAACGGAATCCCGGTGCCGGCCACCGCCTGGAGCGCAAGGTTGACCGTACCGTCGCCGCCCATCGCGACGACGGCGCCAGCACCGCCAGCGACCGCGTCGTGCGCCGCGGACAGCGCGGCGTCCGCGGATTCCGCCGCCAGCACGCGCACCTCGCGGCCCGTGGTTCGCAAGCGATCCAACACCACCGGTACGGCGGACCGATGGCGACCGCGACCGGCCGACGGATTGATCAACACGGCGATCGGGCCGCTCGACTCGGACGGGACTGCGTTCACGTCGGGATCAGGTCACGTGAAGTCGTCGTACCGTCGCTCGATCGGCTGCGCCGGTGCCACCGGCTCCGGTGCCGCGATCGGCTCGCCCGCCGCGATCTCGTCGTGCTCGTCGAGCGGCGACAGTTCGTCATCGCTCAGGTCGCCGTAGAGCGTCTTGCGGCGCCGCCGCCGGTCATTCAGCAGCGCGAAGGCGACCGCGCCGAAGTAGAGGATCGCCATGCACGTGGCGAGGATGCTCATGCCGAACGGATCCGGCGTCGGCGTGACGATCGCGCCGAACAGGAACATCAGGAAGATCGCCTGTCGCCACCAGCCGAGCAGGCGCTTGCCGCTCGCGAGACCCGCGAGATTCAGCATCACGATCAGCAATGGGAATTCAAAGCCGGCACCGAACAGCAGCATCATCTTCGTCACGAAGCCGAAGTAGCCGTTGACGCCGACGACCACGTTGAAGTTCCCGGCACCGAGGAAGAAATGCAGGCTCTTGGACACGATCAGGTGCGCGAGCACAACGCCGGCGGCGAAGAGCGGCGCGGCGATCGCCGCGAAAATGTACGTGTAGCGACGCTCGTGGCGGTGCAGCCCGGGCGCGATGAACGCCCACAATTGGTAGAGCCAGATCGGTGCACCGAGCAGCAGGCCGACATAGAGCGCGACCTTCAGCGTGAGCAGCCACGTGTCTAGCGGGCCGCCGGCCGAGAATGTGCAGGCCGCGCCGGGCGTCCTTCCTGCTTGGAACTGGCAATACGGCGCGATGAGGAAGTTGATCACGCGCTGCGCGACGAAGAAACCGACGATGGTGCCGACCGCGATGCCGAGCGAGCCCTTGAACAACCGGCCACGCAACTCACGCAAGTGCTCGAACAGCGTCATGGAGCCGTCCGAGGCACGCTGGAACTGCGTGACTCGCTTAACCTGCTGGGCGGACACGGCTATCCGATCGCGCGACGATCAGTTGTCGTGGACGCGTTGTGCGGGATCGTGCGCAGATGTTGACGTGTGCTGGTTGTGGTCGATCTGCGGACGGCCGTCCAACGGTGTACGGCCGTTCTGCGCCTCGGCCTTCGCTGCAACGTCGTCCTCCTGCATGCCCTTGACCTCGGACTTCAAGATCCGCATCGAGCGGCCAAGCGACCGCGCCGCGTCTGGCAGTCGCTTCGCGCCGAACAGCAGGATCAACAGCACGACCAAGACTGCGATGTGCCATGGCCTCAAGCCGCCCATGCGCCACCCCTCACCACTCACGCCGGCCCAACTGGGCCGACGCCCTATGTTACGTCGGCCGCCCGGCTCATCGAACCGCTGACCTGCCCGGGCTTATCTCATAACGGTCTCGGTTAGGATCCCGGACGCTCGCTTGGTGGGTCAACCCGGGTCGGGCAACCCTCAGATGAACGCTCACGCAACCGTGGCGCCGCGCGAAGCCTAATCAATCACGGTCGGTGACGGCCATTCGGTCGTCGGCTCGCGCCGCCTTGATCATGGCCAGCTGTTCACTGGTACGGGTGGCCCGCAGCGCAACGAGTCCCAGCGCCGTCTGCATCTCGGCGACCTTGGACCGGGTACGCGTGACGTTCGCTTCCTGCCCTAGTTGCGCGCGTCGTACCGCCCGGCGAAGCTGACGAAGACCGCCCATGGTGCGCGTGACGACCAGCGCGAACACCAGCAGGCTGCCGACGCATACGCCGAGCACGATCCAGCCGACCATGGCGACGACTCTATGCCACCGCGGTGTCGTATGCGGCGAGTGCCCGGTTCGTCTCCTCCCGTACCGCCTCGGCGAGTTCGGGCGGATCGAGCACCACGACGTTCGAACCAAGCCCGAGCACCAGGCGCCGCGCCCACAAAAGGTCGCTGGCGCGCAGCGTGACGCGCCACTGTTCGGCGTCCGTGTCGATCACCGACTCGCACGGGTAGTACTCGGTGATCCACCGCGCGTCGCGGCTGACCAGCAGCGTGACCAGCGGCTGATCCGGACTCGCCTGGAACACTCCGCTGCGGAGATCGTTCGATCGCGCCTGCCGAGGCAACGTCGCCGGCTCGTCGAGCTCGGTGAAGCCGTCGATCCGGTCGACGCGGAACATGCGTACGGCTTCGGCCTGGCGGCACCACGCCTCGACGTACGCGCGGCCGTCGACGAGGAGCACACGCATCGGATCGATCACCCGATCGCTGGTCTCGTCGCGGGTGGCCGTGTAATACGTGATCCGCAACGCGCGACGCCGCTCGACCACGCCGCGGATGGTGGCCAGCCGGTCGTCGTCACCCGGGATCCGGACCGCGACCGGCGCGTCGGCGAGGTCGCCGGCCGCCGCCTCGATCTTCGCGAGCGCCCGCTCGATAGCGTCCTTGCCGTCGATGCCGGGCATCTCGGCGAGCATGCGGAGTGCGACAACGAGCGCGAGCGCCTCGTCCGGCGTGAGCCGCAGCGGCCGGTTGATCCCGGCGTCATAGGTGATCGTCACCCGATCGCCGTCGAACGCCATGTCGATCAGGTCGCCCGGGCCGTAGCCGGGCAGCCCGCACACCCACAGCAGTTCCAGGTCCTCACGCAGTTGCTTGTCGGTGACACCGAGCTCGCCGGCCGCCTGCGCGATCTCGATGCCCGGCCGGGCAAGCAGATACGGCACCAGGTTCAGCAGGCGGGCCACCCGGTCGGCGGCGGTATTCGTCGGCATCACATCGCCTCAGCGGTCACCGCGTCGGCGCTCGCATCGAGCGAGTCCGGCCCTTGGTTTCCATCCGGCGGCGCCCAAGCCGCCGCCATCTGCTTGAGGCGGGCGATGACCGCGTCGCGAACCTCCGGCGGGTCGAGCACCTCCACCTCCGCGCCGTAGCCCACGATCCAGGACGCGAACCCACATGCGTCGGTGTAGCCGAGCACCACGAGATCGCCATGGTCGGACGGCGTCACGGACTCGGCCCACCGGCGTACCCCCGCGGCCCGACCCGGCGTCACGCGGAGCGTGGTCCGCTTGGTGTATTCCGGCGGGTGCCCGGTCCAGTTCGCGACGTAGCTGATCAGGTCGACGTCGGCCGGCGGCTGGTAGGCGCCCGCTGGTCCGTGTGACTTGACCGGGCTCACCATGCGGGAAAGCCGGAAGCACCGCTCGGCATGTCGGTCGAGGTCGTGGCCGACGACGTACCACCGGCCGCGCCAGCACACCACTCCCCACGGCTGCAGCCGGCGGGTGGTGGCCCGGTCGGCCTCGGGTACCCGGTAATCGAACGTGACCGCCTGCCGCGCCCGCGTGGCGGCGGTGAGCGGGCCGAACGCCGCGTCGACCGTGAGCACCGGCTCGACACCGAGCGTGGCCTGGGTATCCACCTCGACACCGGCGGCGCGTAGCTTCGCGAGGCCGGAGGACGCCGCCTCGGCGAGGCCAGCGTGCCGCCAGAGCCGCGCCGCGATGCCGACCGCGGCCGCCTCATCCGGCGCGAGCGGAATGTCCGGTAGTGCGTAGTCGCGGCGCGTGATCCGGTAGCCGGGCTCGACCTCGAACGCGCTCGACGCGCCGGTCTCCAACGGAATGCCCAGGTCGCGCAACTCGGCCTTGTCGCGCTCGAACTTGCGTTGGAAGGCTTCGTGGTCCTTCGGATCGTTCGGGTCGTGCTCGTAGCCGGGCACCGTCGCAGCGATCTGCGCAGCGGTCAGAAACCGCCGCGTAGACAGCAGACAGATGACCAGATTGACCAGTCGCTCCGTGCGGATGCGCGACACTCCTGCGACGCTAGCAAAGCCGCCGCCCGAACGCCCGTCCTATTGGGCACGCATTGCCGCCGGCTTCGCATGATTCGTAACGCCGCCACCCGTCGCGCTGCTGGGCGTATCACGTTCGGGGACGGTGCGCCGACCGAAGGTCCCGGCGCTTCGGCTAGCTATAGCGATAGTGTCGCCGCATGATCCGGTGGCGGGAAGGCACCGTGACCGCGACTGGGCGTCGCTGGCACGGAGCCGTCGAGCTCGAGGTCGCGGTCACCTCGCGCGCCGCGGACGATCCCACACGGGTACGAGCGTTGGCCTATCCGCCGCTGGTCGGCGATCCGGTGGTCGGCGATCGCGTGCTGCTCAACATGTCCGCGGTCACGTTAGCGCTGGGTACCGGGGGGTACGCACTCGTGGTCGCGCTACCGGATCGGCTGCCCGACGACGCGCCCGGCTTCGCGACGGCGGCCGGTGGGCACGTGGTCAAGGCGCGCTACACGCCGTTGCAGCCGATCGTGCTCGGTGTTGACGAGGCCGCGTCCGGGCACCGTAACGCGATGGCATCGGCAACGGACCTCGACGGGCTGCCGGTTGTGGTAGCCGACCTGCATTCTGCGCTGCCCGCGATCGTGGCCGGCATCGCGGAACGACGACCAGCCGCCCGCATCGCGTACGTGATGCTGGACGGCGGTGCGCTGCCCGCCTGGTTTTCTCGTACGCTCGACGGCCTCCGTACCCTTCTGGTCGGCACCGTGACGGTCGGCCAGGCGTACGGCGGGGATCTCGAGGCGTCGAACGTACACTCCGGACTGCTCGCCGCCCGACATGTGCTCGGAGCCGACGTCGCCGTCGTCGCGCAGGGTCCGGGCAACCTCGGCACCGGTACGGCATGGGGCTTCTCGGGAACCGCGGCGGGCGAGGCGGTCAACGCGACCGCGGTGCTGGGCGGGCGGCCGATCGGTTCGCTGCGCATCTCGGACGCGGATCCGCGGGAACGGCACCTGGGCGTGTCGCATCACACTCTCACGGCGTACGGCCGCGTCGCGCTCGCCCGGGCGGACCTGGTGGTCCCCGACGCGTTGCTGCCGGCGCTCGCGGCCCGCGTCAGCGCACAACTCGAGCCGCTCGCCGTGCGGCACACCATCGTGACCGTCGCCACGGACGGCCTCGACGCGGCATTACGCGCACTGCCAGTGAAGCTGTCCACGATGGGCCGCGATCTGGACGCCGATCCCGCGTACTTTCTTGCCGCGGCGGCCGCCGGCCGACACGCCGCGACGCTGTGCGAACAATGACAGCCGTCGCGCAGCCCACACCGCCACCGCCGCGGGTACGCCGTGCCTTCGGTGCAACCGGGCCGCCCCGACTGCTGGACGGTGGCGAACGGCGCACGTGGCGGTGTGGCGACGTGATCTGCAAGCCGGTCGGCGACGTGGCCGAATCGGTGTGGCGTGCCGCCATCCTCGACGCGCTGCCGGAGTCGCGACTCATCCGGGTCGCTCGGCCGGTTCGTGCCGACGACGGCGCCTGGACGTACGACGGATGGGAGGCATGGCGACCGCTCGACGGCGTACCCGACCCGCGACGCCTGGCCGACGTACGGTGGGCCGGCACCGAATTCCACGCTCTGGTGGCCACCGTGCCCCGTCCGGTGTTCCTGGACACGCGGGACAATCGCTGGACGTACGGCGACCGTGTCGCGTTCGCGGATGCGGATGTTCCCGACCGTGGGCCATGGGCGGATCCACTGCGCCGTCTCGCCACGGCGCGCCAGCCGTTGCCGCTCCCGAATCAGCCGGTGCACGGGGATCTCCTGGGAAACGTGCTGTTCGCGCCGGGCGCCGCGCCGGCGATCATCGACTGGGCCGTCTACTTTCGGCCGGCCGTCTGGGCCGACGCGGTCGCGGTCGTCGATGCCGTTGTCTGGCACGACGCTCGACTGGCGGCGCTGGCGCCCGCCGATGTCGAGCCGGATGTCTGGCGGCAGGCGCTGATCCGCGCGCTCATGTATCGCATGGCCACCAACGTCGCTCGCGGCCACGAGCGACCCGACGATTATCGGCCGGTGCTCGACGTCGTGCTCGGCGACGCCTGACCGCGGCCTGGATCCGAGCGGGCCAACCGGGGGGCACCGGACCCGTCCCGGAACCCCGGTGCCGTCGCAGAACCAGACGCCGTCAGCCAAACACCACGAACGCAGCGATGCCGGCGGCGATCAGCACGAGCAACGCACCCAACAGCCACGTCGGCACCTTGTACTCGCCGCGGCGATTGCGCTCGATCTCGGCGCGGATCGCGTCGCGGCGCTCGTCGAGGCGCGAACGCGGGCGTGGCGGCCGAGCCGTGGCCCGCTGCGCCGCCGTGAATCGGGCGAGCGCGGCGGGCAGACCTCCGGCGTCCGCGTCGGCGTTTCCGGTGTCCCGGTCGGCGTTTCCGGTGTGCCGGTTGGCGTCTCGAGTGTCCCGATCGGCGCGCGCCGCACCGACCTGGCGGTCGAGCTCGGGCGGCAGGTCGCTCGCCACCGTCACATGCTCGCGATGAGTCGTTCCACGCGATCGTCGAACGCGCGGAACGGGTCCTTGCAGAGCACGGTGCGCTGCGCCTGATCGTTCAGCTTGAGGTGCACCCAGTCGACGGTGAAGTCGCGACGGCGGTCCTGCGCGTGGCGGATGAATTCGCCGCGCAGCCGCGCGCGCGTGGTCTGTGGCGGCGTCTCCTTCGCCTCGAAGATCTCGAGATCGCCGGTCACCCGGTCGACCTGGCCGCGCTTTTCCATCACCTGGTAGAGACCGCGGCCTCGGCGCAGATCGTGGTAGGCCAGATCCATCTGCGCCACGCGCGGATGCGCCATCGTGAGGTCGTGACGCTTCGTGTACGCCTCGATCAGCCGGAGCTTCGTCACCCAGTCGATCTCGCGGGCAACCGGCTCGAGGTCACCCGTCTCGACCGCGGTCAGCACGCGGCCCCACAGCTCGACGACTCGCTTCGCGGTCGGGTCGGCGCCCCGACGGTCGATGAACTCGCTCGCCTTCGCGAAATACTCCTGCTGGATCTCGAGCGCGCTGGCCTCCTTGCCGTTGGCGAGGCGGACCTTGCGACGACCGGTGATGTCGTGTGACACCTCACGGATCGCGCGGATCGGGTTCTCCAGCGACAGGTCACGCATCATGACGCCGGCTTCGATCATCCGCAGCACCAGATCCGCGCTGCCGACCTTGAGCAGCGTGGTGACCTCGTTCATGTTCGAGTCGCCGACAATGACGTGCAGGCGGCGATAGCGCTCGGCGTCCGCGTGCGGCTCGTCACGCGTGTTGATGATCGGCCGCGACCTCGTGGTCGCGCTCGACACGCCCTCCCAGATGTGCTCGGCGCGCTGCGACAAGCAGAACACCGCGCCGCGCGGTGTCTGCAGCACCTTGCCGGCGCCGCAGATCAGTTGCCGCGTGACGAGGAACGGGATGAGTACGTCAGCCAGCCGACCGAACTCACCGTGCCGCGACACGAGGAAATTCTCGTGGCAGCCGTACGAGTTGCCGGCCGAGTCGGTGTTGTTCTTGAACAGGTAGATCTCGCCGGCGATGCCCTCGTCGTGCAGCCGCTTCTCGGCATCCACGAGCAGACCCTCGAGGATCCGTTCGCCGGCCCGGTCGTGTGCGACCAGATCGGCCAGTGAATCGCACTCCGGCGTCGCATATTCCGGGTGCGAGCCGACATCGAGGTAAAGCCGGGCGCCGTTGCGAAGGAATACGTTGCTGGACCGCCCCCACGACACCACACGCCGGAACAGGTAGCGCGCGACCTCGTCCGGCGACAGTCGCCGCTGACCCCGGTACGTGCACGTCACGCCGTACTCGGTTTCGAGCCCGAAAATGCGCCGGTCCATGCAACGACAGTAGCCGGACAATCCGGCATCTGGAAGATCATCCGAGGATCTCCACCGGGCATGTCGAACCTGCGTAACCACGCCGGTTGCAGCACTCGAAGCCCGGGTCAACTTTGCCCGCGCGCGGGCAGTGTCGCGGCCAGGCGCAGCGGTCAGAGCCCTCGGATCGGTCGACGTGGACGGGAGTCAGGCGCCCGACGAACCCCGCCGCGGTGACTTTCCGGTCGAGCCGCCGTTCCCCGTCCCGCCGCCGCCGTTGGCCTTGCCGCCGGCGTCCGGACCCTTGGCGGCATCGTCGGTGGGCGTGTCGGCAGCGCCGCTGGTGGTGTCGGCGTCGCCGGGCGCGGCGTCCGAATCCGTTGCCGCGCCGCCGTTCGCGCTCTCGCCGTTCGCGCTCCCGCCGCTCGCCGCGGCATCAGTTTTGCCCTCCTCGGCGGGTACTGGTGGTGCGGGCGCTTCGGTGGCGGCCGGTGCGGTGACGACGTTCGCGTTGGCCAGCAACGGCGACAGAGCGGAACCGGTGATCCGGCGGAACTTCCGGCCGATTCGATCGCGGTCGAGCACCGCGACCTCGAGCTGGTTCGGATCGATGGTGCGCGGCTTGCCGCCCTCGCCGCCGACCGAGGCGATCGACTCCACCGCGAGCTGGATCGCGTCGGTCAGCGACATCTCCAACGAGTGCCGCTCGCGCAGCATCTTGGACAGCACGTCGGTCTGGCCACCCATCGCGAGGAACCCAAGCTCCTCTTGGGCCTGGCCGTCGTACGTGATCCGGTAGAGCTCGTCGGTGCCGGGTGTCTCGGACACCTCCGCGATGCAGATCTCCACTTCGTACGGCTTCGTCTCGACGGTGAAGATCGAGCCGAGCGTCTGCGCGAAAGCTGTGGCGATCGCTCGACCCGTGACGTCGCGACGGTCGTACGAGTAGCCGCGCAGGTCGGCCATCCGTACGCCGGCGGCGCGCAGGTTCTCGAACTCGTTGTAGCGACCGACCGCGGCAAAGCCGATCCGGTCGTAGATCTCGCTGACCTTGTGGAGTGCCTTCGACGGGTTCTCGGTCACGAACAACACGCCGCCCGCATAGCTCATCACCACGACGTTGCGCCCACGCGCGATCATCTTGCGCGCGAACTCCGAGCGGTCGCGCATGATCTGCTCGGGTGACGCATAGAACTGCATGGCCACGGTGTGCGGTCTCCTCGGTCAGCGGTCGCCGGCGCGCGTACGGTCCGGGTGGTCGATGGTCACGGTTATGGCGTCGGCTCCGCGGTGCGGGCCGCGATGATCTCCTCGGCCAACGTTGCCGTCTCGGCATCCGTCAAGCGGTGCGTGCCCTGCGCGGTCGCGGTCATCACCACCGGGAAGATCTTGCGGGTCAGGTCGGGTCCGCCGGTTGCCGTGTCGTCGTCGGCGGCGTCGTAGAGCGCTTCGATCGCCAGGCGTGTCGCCGCCTCGGTGGCCACGCCGGTGCGGTACGTCTTCTTCAGCGACGACTTCGCGAACAGCGATCCCGAGCCGATCGCGTCGTAGCCGGTCTCCTCGTAGACCCCGCCGGCCACATCGAAGCCGAAGACACGGCCGACCCGGGTGGGATCCGTGGCGTCGAGGTCAAATCCGGCGAAGAGTGGGATGACCGCGAGGCCCTGCATCGCGGCTCCGAGATTGTTGCGCACCAGGGTCGCCAACCGGTTCGCCTTGCCGTCCAACGACAGTACGGTGCCCTCGATCTTCTCGTAGTGCTCCAGCTCGACCTGGAACAGCCGGATGAGCTCGATGCCGACACCAGCGGTGCCGGCCATGCCGATGCACGAGTAGGCGTCGGCCGCGTGCACCTTCTGGATGTCCCGGCTCGCGATCAGATTGCCCATGGTTGCCCGGCGGTCGCCGGCCATCACAACGCCGTCCACGCAGCTGATCGCGACGATCGTGGTGGCGTGCGGCGGCATCTCCGGCGCGGGCACCATCACACCGGCCGGCAACGGTCGCGTGCCGGGCAGCATGTGTGGCGCGGTGCGCGTCAGGAAGTCGGTGAAAGACGACTCACCCGCGACGCGGTACGACGCGGGCAAGAAGCCAGGCAGCAGATCGGCCGGGGTACGGTCGGTGGGCAACGTCACTGACCACCCTTCTGCACGTACCCGCGTACGAACTCCTCGGCGTTCTCCTCCAGCACCGAGTCGATCTCGTCCAGCAGGTCGTCAACGTCTTCGGTGAGCTTCTCCTGGCGCTCGGCGACCTCAGGGTCGACGGCCGGCGCGACGTCGTCTTCGATCTCGTTGTCGCGCCGGGACCGGCCAGACTGCGACTGGCCGCCGGTGTCGCGAGTAGCCATGGATGCCTCCTCATGTGGTGCGTACCCCAAAACCTACCTCGTCAACGCCCGTGCGGCGCCCATCGGCCCCGCCAGTCGCGGCGTCAGGTAGTGGTGATTGCCTCGAGCAGATCCTTCGCGCTCGGGCAACGATCGAACAGCGAGCCGACGTGCACCTTCGTGCCACGCTCCGGCTCCATCATGGGCACCCGCACCAACGAGTCGCGTCCCACGTCAAAGATCACCGAGTCCCAGCTCGCGGCGACCACCTCGGAGCTGTATTGCGCGAGGCAGCGCCCGCGGAAATAGGCCCGGGTGTCCTCGGGCGGCTCGGCCATCGCGTGGCGCACCTGATCCGCGCCGAACAGCGTCTGCATCGAGCCGCGCGCCACGAGCCGATGGTAGAGGCCCTTCTCCGGTCGTACGTCGGCGTATTGCAGGTCGACCAACTGCAGCTTCGGCGACGCCCAGCCGAGTTCCTCGCGCTCGCGATAGCCCTCCAGCAGCCGCAGCTTCGCCACCCAGTCGAGCTGGTCGGCGCAGCCCATCGCGTCGCGGCCGAGCTGATCCAGCACCGCTTCCCACCGCTGCATGACCTCGGTGGTCGGCTCGTCGGAGTCACGTGACTCCAAAAACGACGAGGCACGTTCGAAGAATGCCCACTGCAGATCCAACGCGGTGAGCCGTCGGCCGTCCCGAAGGCGTACCAGATGCTTCAGACCCGGATCGTGGCTGACTTGCTTGAGCTCGGTGACCGGATCGGCGATCGCCAGATCGCCGGCCATCTCCTTCGCCTCGATCATTGCCAGCACGAGTGACGTGGTGCCGACCTTGAGGAGCGTTGACACCTCGGACAGATTCGCGTCACCGATGATGACGTGCAGCCGGCGATATTTGTCGGCGTCCGCGTGCGGCTCGTCGCGCGTGTTGATGATCGGCCGCTTCAGCGTCGTCTCGAGGCCGACCTCGACCTCGAAGAAGTCGGCGCGCTGGGAGATCTGGAAGCCGGCCGTCGAACCGTCCTGCCCGATGCCGACCCGGCCGGCGCCACAGATGATCTGGCGGGTCACGAAGAACGGCGTCAGGTAGGCCACGATGTCCGCGAACGGCGTCTGCCGGGACATCAGATAATTCTCGTGCGCTCCGTAGGACGCGCCCTTGTTGTCGGTGTTGTTCTTGTAGAGGTTGATGACACCGGTGCCCGGCACGGTTGCGGCGCGCCGCGCCGCCTCGGCCATGACACGCTCGCCGGCCTTGTCCCACAACACGACGTCGCGCGGATTTGTGCACTCCGGCGTCGAATATTCCGGGTGCGCGTGGTCGACGTAGAGACGTGCGCCGTTGGTCAGGATGACGTTCGCGAGGCCGATGTCCTCGTCGGCCAGCGCTTCGGCCGGGTCATAGAGGGCGCCGGAGTAGCTGAAGCCGCGGGCGTCCCGCAGCGGCGACTCCTCCTCGTAGTCCCACCGCGCGCGGCCGCCGCGGGCAAGTTCGGGTCGAGCCGCGTAGGCATTGACGATCTGTGACGACGTCACCATCGGGTTGGCGGCCGGCTGGCCAGGCACCGAGATGCCGTACTCGATCTCCGTGCCCATGATCCGCCGAACAGTCATGCACGCCCTCGCTCGCTCATAGCCACCCTCGCGTCCCCGCCCCACCGATCCAATGAGCCTAGAGTGCCACGCTGACACGCGGCCCACCGGACCAACCGTGTGGGCGCCAGCGGCTGCCGGTGAAAATGCGTACCGGC
>DATFRR010000135.1:0-6699 GCA_035263025.1 Micromonosporaceae bacterium | reverse complement strand
GCTGCCCGCCGTCGATCCGGATGCGGAGCATGAAGTATTCGTCTTCGAGCTCGTGCGGCTCGAGGACTGCGGTCCGACCGCCGTCGATGCCGGGCTTCCGTTGGGTATAGAGGCCCAGCCAACGGAACCGGCCACGCAGATCCTGTGGGTCGATGCTGGCGAAGCCGCGCTGGGCATAGACGTGTTCGATGCGCAAGCGCGCGTTGAGACCGTCGTCGTCGCGCTTCATGCGCTCGTTGGGGTTGAGCGGCTCGCGATAGCCGAGCGCCCACTGCCCCTCGCCGCGTGCACGCTGGACGCCGTCTGCGCGGGTGGCGAGTTCAGCGGGGCTTTCCGAACCGCCGCGGTCGACCATGGCCGGGTCGGCGGCCAGACGTCCGGTGGTAATGGTCATGCGAGGAGCCCTCCGAAAGCTTTTGCCTGGGAGGGCGCGCGGATGCGCCGGGCCGACGGCCGGAGCCGCGGGTATGACGTCGATGTCTACTTCAGAGGTGGCCGGCGATGCACGCGCCCGCGAAGGATCGGGCTAGC
This sequence comes from Micromonosporaceae bacterium, assembly GCA_035263025.1. GTDB lineage: Bacteria > Actinomycetota > Actinomycetes > Mycobacteriales > Micromonosporaceae > DASQPR01. The sequence continues at coordinate 6,168 of DATFRR010000135.1, read as the reverse complement.
GAGCCGGACACATGGCGCTGCGAACGCGCCCGTAGTCGACGTGCCGCCGTGCGGTCAACAACACCTCGCCGCTGCGCGAGCGCGCGCACGACATCGCGGGAAACATCCCGGCGGCGCGCATCGGCTCGGCGGTCACGCGGACAACAATGTCACAGCGACTGCACCGATGCCAGCCAAATGCACCGCCGTCCCATTCGTAGGGCTGTGCCGCGCGTCACGCCGTCGCTGCTGTCGACGTCTGCGCCGCCCGACCCGCTGCCAGCCCGGGACATCCGGACGCCGATCCGCTAACGCCGTTCCAACGGGAACGCGAGCACCGCCTCCGTACCCACGTCTTCGCGACGACGGATGTCGATCGTGCCGCGCAGCTCGCCCGCGACGAGCGTCTGAACGATCTGCAGGCCGAGCCGGCGGCTGCTTTCCGCGTCGAAGTCGTCCGGGATGCCGCGCCCGTCGTCGGTCAGCCGGACCTGGATCTGGCTGCGGTCGCGTTCCACGATGATCTCCACCGATCCGGCGTCGCCGGCCGCGAACGCGTGCTCGGCGGCGTTGAGCAGCAGCTCGTTCAACACCATCACGAGCGGCGTCGCGATCTCGGCCGGCAGCACGCCGAACGACCCGGTGCGTCGCATCACGATGCGCGATTCGTCGCGTGCCACCTCGGCGGCTGCGGCGGCGACCCGATCGACGATGTTGTCGAAGTCCACCGCCTCGTCCGAGGACATCGACAGCGTCTCGTGCACCAGCGCGATGGACGCCACTCGGCGCACCGACTCCTCGAGCGCGCTGCGCGCGACCGGGATGCCGACCCGGCGCGCCTGCAGCCGAAGCAGCGCGGCGACCGTCTGCAGGTTGTTCTTCACGCGATGGTGGATCTCGCGGATCGTGGCGTCCTTGGTGATCAGCGCGCGGTCACGACGGCGTACCTCGGTGATGTCCCGGACCAGCACCAGAGCGCCGATCGGCACGCCGGCCGGCAGCAGCGGCAGCGCACGCATCAGCACCGCCGCGCCGCCACGCGTCTCGAGTTCCTTGCGCGGCGGCGCCTCACCGCGCAGCGCCGCGAGGATGCGACTGGTCGCCTCGGACGCGTCGAGCGAATCGTCGATCAGGCGCTTGGTGAGCAGTGCGAGATCTTCTCCCTCGAGGTTCGTCGGCAACCCGAGACGGCGGTATGCGGACAGGGCGTTCGGACTCGCGTACGTGACCGTGCCAGCGGCGTCCAGACGGATCAGCCCGTCGCCGACACGCGGCGCGGTGGTCGTCTCGCCGAGATGCAGCCCCGGCGGGAACGTGCCGTCGGTGATCATCTGTGCGAGATCGTCGGCCGAGGTCAGATAGTTCAGCTCGAGTTGGCTCGGTGACCGGGCGGTCGACAGGTTCGTGTCGCGGCCGATCAACGCGATCACATCGGTGTGGCCCATCCGCCGGACCGGGATCGCCTCGTTGCGGGCCGGCACGTCGCCGTACCAGACCGGGTCGCCTTCCCGCCAGATCCGACCTTGTTTCGTGGCCACCGTCAGATGGGCGATCTCCGGTCCCCGCGCGATGCGACCGACCTGGTCATCCTCGTAGGCGGTGGGACCTGTGGTCGGACGGACCTGCGCGACGCACACGAACGCTTCGGAGTCCTTGAGCTTCGTCCACAGCAGCAGATCGGCGAACGACAGATCGCTGACCAGCTGCCACTCGCCGGCCAGGCGATGCAGATGCTCCACGTCGACGGGGTCGAGCGCGGTGTGCTCCTCGACGAGGTCGCGCAACGTCGACACGTCGACTCGCCTCCTCCCGCGCGGGCGATGCCGGCGGTCGCACCGGCCAGCGTCAGAACGTGAAACCCGATGGTAAGCGGCCATCCGGCCCGCGTCCCAGACTGCCATGCTCGCGTCCAGCACGCGGGAGTAGCGTCGGCACCCGTGACCGGAATCCGACGCATGGCGAGCGCGCTGTGCCTGCTGCTGGTGACCGGCGCCGCGGCCGGTTGTGGCTTCATCGCCGCCGGGCAGAAGAGCATCTCGAAGCCGACCACGTTCGTGCTGATTGGGCACGCGGATGTGGTGCTGCCGACGAGCGATCGCGCGGCGGTCGGCACGACCTGCGAGGCGCCCGCCTCGATCACCGGCGTCGCCGAGAACACCGCGGTCAAGGTGCTCGACGCACACGGCGTGGCGGTCGCGAACGGTTTGCTGGGCAGCGGCATCCTGGCCCGGTCCGGAAGCACGACGACATGCGCGTTCCCGTTCCAGATCCCGGCCGTACCAGGCGGCTCGACGACGTACCAGGTGATGATCGGCGACCGGCCGGCGGAGACGTTCCCCGCGTCACTGCTCCGGCAGAACGCTCCCGCCGTAATCACGATTACGAAATGACGAGTCCGACATCGGGTCCAACATCGGGTCCGGCATCGGATCCGGCGCTAGGTCAGGCAGCCGTCGACTGGGCCGCGGTCATCGCGGACGGTGGGTCGGTGCCTGCCGGGCGCCGGCGTGAAGATCTCGTCGCCGAGCTGGCGAACATGCTCGGCGACCCGGATCCGGCGATCCGCGACGATACGGCGTATCCGATCTTCGCGACCTGGATCGTCCGCGGTGAACTCGACGGTCTGCTCGGTGGCATCGGCGACGCGATGGTCGAGATGTGGCGCGACGAACGCATCCAGGCCCGGACGTTCGCCGCGCTCATTCTCGCGGCGGTGCTGCGGCGGGACGCGGCAAGCGGCGAACTCACGCCCGCGGTGGTCCGCCGATGGCGCGACGCCTTCGCCGCGTGGTGGGTTGCTGAGCACGACATTCGCGGGTACGACGACCGGGTCGGCTGGCTGCACGCGATCGCGCACGGCGCCGACACGGTCCGGGCGTTTGCGCGGTCGCCGCATCTCGACGCCAACGATCTCGACACGCTGCTGCGACTCGCCGCCGAGCGGCTGCTCGTGCCGACCGAATACCGGTTCGGGCAGTTCGAGGGCGAGCGTCTCGGGTACGGGATCGCCGCGGCGCTGTGCCGGCCGGAGCTCGCCGATGCAGTCGGCTGGCTCGACGCGTTGCACGCCGCGATCGAGGCCGGCGAACCTGGGCCGACGCCGCCGTGGGCCGCCAACGTCATCGACACCCTCACCGCGCTGTTCGTGGCCGTACAGCGTGGGGTGCGGTTCTACGACCCAGTGACTTCTGAGCCGTCGGAGACCATTGTGCCGCCGGCGCGGGACGCGATTCTCGATCGCATCACGGAGATCCTGCGACTGCCGGCGTACTGGCTCGGCTAGTTCCGGCGGGACGCGGCGCTACCGGGTGATCGTCACCTTGCTGAGTCCGCGCGGTGCGTCCGGATCCTCGCCACGGCCGAGCGCCAACGCAAGCGCGAGCCGCTGCAACGGAACGATGTCCAGCAGCGGGGCGTAGCGCTCGTCGACGGACGGGGTGGCGAGCCGCAGCGGTACGCCATCGATCGGCGACGGTCCGATCGCCACGACGTCGGCACGGCGCTGATCGAGTCGCGTGACGACCTCCCGCATCGCCGCGCCGGCCGGACCGTCCCCGACCACGGCGAGCACGGGCACGTCCGGCGCGGTCATCGCAAGCGGACCGTGCAGCAGATCGGCACCCGAGAACGCGAGTGCCGGCAGATATGACGTCTCCATCAGCTTCAACGCCGCCTCGCGCGCGGTCGGATAGGCGTACCCACGTCCGGTGGTGACCACGCGCGCCGCGAACCGGTAGCGACCGGCGATGTCGGCGGGCGTCGGGTCGTCCAGCAACCCGGCGGCGAGTCCCGGCAGTTCGTCTAGCGCGCGCCGTTCGTCGGCCGGCAGCACGCCACTCCCGGTGCGTATCCCCTCGACGAGCATGAGTAGCGCGAGCAACTCGGCGGTGTACGTCTTGGTCGCCGCGACCGCGCGCTCGTGTCCGGCCGCGACGTCGACGTGCAGCTCGGCGGCACCGGACAGCGGCGAGTCAGGGTTGTTCGTCACCGCCAACGTGAGGGCGCCCGTGTCCCGAGCCGCGCGGACCACCTCGACGAGATCCGAAGAGCCGCCGCTCTGGCTGACTCCGACGACGAGCGCGTCACGAAGATCCGGGCGGGCGCCGTAGACGGTCACCGAGGACGGCGACGCGAGGCCGGCCGGGATGCCGAGCCGGATCTCGACGAGGTAAGCCGCATAGAGCGCCGCGTGGTCCGACGTGCCGCGAGCGGTAAACACGACGTGGCGCGGGCGGCGTTCGGCGATCTGACGTGCGACCACCTCGATCGCCGCCGCGTGTTCGGCACTGAGCAGTCGCTCGTACACCTCCGGCTGTTCGGCGATGTCGGCTGCCATGCCAGTGCCACGCTCCGCCACCGTCGCTCCTTCGTCCGAGGTCGTCGAGCCGCCGCCAGCGGCCACTTAGACCGCGCACAGTTCGCGCACGGTCCGCGCAATCTGTGCGCAGTCTTGCACGAAATCACGCTCGATCACAACGTTTCGCGCAGCGGCGGGTTCGCGAGTCGCTGCCTGCGGCGCAAGATCGTCGCAACTCCACCGTAGTAGTGGCCATTTCGCGCGAAATGGCCACGACTGCCGTGCAGTTGCGGTGATCTTGTCGGGCAGTGATCTTGTCGGGCGGTGATCTTGCTCCACCGACCAAACGCAAAGGGGCGCGCCGCGGCCCCCCGCCACGGCGCGCCCCTGCTCGTACGCCGACTTAGTCGACGAGGGCGAGTTCGGCCTGCTCGGATTCGGCGGATTGGGAAGCCGCATCCGGCCGGCCGCGCAGTGCGACGTGCTTGATGAAGATCGCCAGCACGGGTACGACGACGGCCAGGAACGTGGCCCAGAAGAACACGCTCGAGATGCCGTCCGCGATGCCGGCGAGCACCGGCAGCGGCAGCTTCACGCCGCCGCTCAGCGTGCTGGCGCCGCTGGACGTGATTTGGTGCGCCGCGGCCGGGCCGACGCTCTTGGTCAGCGAGCTCGTCAGGCTGTGGTTGAAGATCGCGCCGAACAGTGACACGCCGAACGAGCCACCGATCGACCGGAAGAACGTCGAGGTGCTACTGGCCACCCCGATGTCGCGCTGTTCGACGCTGTTTTGCGCGATCAGCATGGTGGTCTGCATGAGGAATCCCATGCCGAGGCCGAGCACCAGCATCGCGAGCGCGGTCTCGGTCTTCGTGGTGTGCAGACCCATGAACGCGAGCAGCACCATGCCGACCGTCATCAGCGCGCCACCGATCACCGGGTACGCCCGATAGCGACCGGTACGCGTGATCATCTGCCCCGCGACGATCGACGTGATGAGCAGGCCGGCCATCATCGGCAGCAGCAACAGTCCCGAGTTCGTGGCCGACGCACCCTGCACGGTCTGCTGGTAGAGCGGCAGATAGCTGATCGCCCCGAACATCGCGAAGCCGACCAGGAAGCCGATCACCGAGGTCAGCGAGAAGTTGCGGTTGCGGAACAGGCCGAGTGACAGGATCGGCTCCGGTGCCTTCGGCTCGACGAACGCGAAGACGGCGAGCGAAACGACGGCGACCGCGACGAGGCCGAGGATCATCGTCGAGCCCCAGGCGTACTGGTTGCCACCCCACGTCGTGATGAGTACGAGCGCGGTGATGCCGATCGCCAGCAGGCCGGCGCCCGTCCAGTCGATGCGGTGCTGCGCTCGGTGCTTCGGCAGGTGCAGTCGCGTGACGAGCAGCGCCAGCGCGACGATGCCGATCGGCACGTTCACGTAGAACGCCCACCGCCAGTTCAGGTTGTCCGTGATGTAGCCGCCGACCAGCGGGCCGGCCACCATCGCCACCGCCATGACGGCCGACATGATGCCCTGATAGCGACCCCGCTCGCGCGGTGGCACGAGGTCGCCGATGATCGCCATCGCGCCGACCACGAGACCACCGGCGCCGAGGCCCTGCAGCGCCCGGAAACCGATCAGCTGGGTCATGCTCTGCGCGGCGCCGGACAGTGCCGAGCCGGCCAGGAACACCACGATCGACGTGATGAATACGCCCTTGCGGCCGTACATGTCGCCGATCTTGCCCCACAGCGGAGTGGAGACCGTGGTGCCGAGCACGTAGGCGGTCACGACCCAGGACAGGTGCGACAGGCCGCCGAGATCACGCACGATCGTCGGCATCGCGGTGCCGACGATGAAGTTGTCGAGCATGGCAAGCATGAACGCGAGCATGAGG
>DATFRR010000134.1:0-17225 GCA_035263025.1 Micromonosporaceae bacterium | reverse complement strand
GTCCGGGTGACGTCGATCTATGACGCGGCGCTCGGCTACGAGATCGCGTTCAGCTACCGCGATGTGCCGGCCGAAGTCGATGCGTTGGTCCGCCTGAGCGGCGGTGAACCCGCGTCCGTGCTCGAGATCTGTGCCGGGCCGGCCGAGCACGCGGTGGAGTGCGCGCGGCGCGGATGGCGCGCGACCGCGGTCGACCAGTCGCCGTCGATGCTCGATCGCGCCCGCGAGAACGCCGCCTCGGCCGGCGTCACGGTCGACCTGATCCGGGCCGACATGCGCGACTTCACACTGGCCGAGCCGGTCGACCTCGCGTTCTGCATGATCAGCTCGATCTCGTACGTTCTCACCCTGGACGACATGATCACGCACCTGTCGACGGTGCGGCGCGCGCTCCGGCCAGGCGGTTGCTACGTCATCGAGGGCAGCCACCCGACCGAGCAGTTCGGCGCGAAGGCGACGCAGACGACATGGACCTGCACGCGCGACGGCATCTCCTCGACGCTGTCGTGGGGCGAGGACACCGACCTCATCGATCCGGTCACTCAGATCACCCAGTTGCACGTGACGGTCGCGACGTCCGGACCCGGCGGCGAGCACTCGGTGACGAGTATTGAGCCGGACCGCTTCTGGACGCGCGACGAGATGCACGCGGCGGCGCGGCTCGCCGGCATGCGTGTGGACGGTGAATACGGCGACTTCTCCGGCGACGTCGGGCTCGCCGATCCGAGCGCCTGGCGGATGATCCACGTGTTGCGGCCGAACCCGTGACCGCGCGGCTGACCTGGCGCGACGTGTGTGCCCGGCGGCTCACCCGGCACGGCCTCGCGCCGCGCTTCGATGCCGAGTCGACGACCGTCGCCAACGTCGCGGCCGCGATCTGTGGCGTACACGCCCAGGTGCCGTCGGCCGCCGAGATGTCCGTCGCGGTGCGGCTTCCGGAAGCGGCGGGTACGGACGTGAAACGCGCACTGTGGACGGAGCGGAGCCTGGTCAAGACGTACGGGCCGCGCGGCACCGTACATCTGCTGCCGTCGCGTGACCTGCCGATGTGGATCGGCGCGCTCGGCGCGATCCCGGCACCACCGACGTCGCTGCCCGAGTCGGCCCGGCTCACGCCGCGGCAGTGCGACGAGGTCGTGGACGCGATCGCGGCCGCGTTGTCCGGTGCCGAACTCACCATCGACGAGCTGGACAAGGCGGTGGTCAACGCGACCGGCCGGTGGGCGGCCGATCCGGTGGTGCCGGCATTCGGGGACTGGTGGCCGCGGTGGCGACAGGCACTCGTCATCGCCGCACGGCGCGGCGTGCTGTGCTTCGGCCCGACGCGCGGCCGACGGGTGACGTACACCGACCCGGCCACGTGGATCACCGGGTTCCGTCCCGACGAGGGCGCGTCCGCGGCCGCCGAGCTCGTACGGCGGTATCTCCACACGTACGGGCCGGCCTCGCCGTACGACTTTGCGCAGTGGTTCGGAGCGCCGCGTGCCTGGGCGGTGGACGTGTTCAAGTCGATCGAAGCGGAGCTGACACGTGCCGAGATCGTCGAGATTCCGGACGACCCCGACGTCGCTGCGCTTCCCGTCGAGTCGGGCGCCGGCCCGTCCTGGATCATCGCGGGCGACACCGACGTACCGGAGCTGGACGGCGCCGTACGGCTGCTGCCTTACTTCGACGCGTACGGCATCGGATGCCAGCCGCGGCGGCTCCTGTTTCCGGGTCCGGCCGCACACCGTGCGCTGCACCGGGGCTTGGCCGGAGTACGCCCGTTGCTGCTCGTCGAGGGTACGGTCGCCGGCATCTGGCATCACCGCGTCGCGCGGCGGCGGATCACGGTGACCGTCGAGCTGTTCGGCCGCCTGAACCTGCGGCACCGCCACGAGCTCGAGGACGAGGTGACTCGCATCGGTGCGACGCTGCACGGCGAGACGGAGCTCACCTACGGCACGGTGGCGGTTGGGCCACACCACTAATCGCCGCACTACTTGTCGCGACAAGCGCTGGCGTGGAGCGTCGGAGAACGGACCGCACCGTGTCACCATGACGGCATGGCGGCGCACGCGGACCAGGGGCGACGGCGCTGATGTCTTCGCGCCGGTTCACGCATCTCGACGGGCACAACGCCTACCACGTGCTGGGCGTGGCGGCGCACGCCACGCGCGCCCAGATCGAGGCGGCCCGCCGCCGGCTCGCCGGCCGGGTCCATCCCGACCTGCCGGGCGGCGACGCCGCGGTGATGTCGCTGGTGAATGCCGCCGCCGCGATCCTGCTCGACGACGCGGAACGCGGCGCCTACGACGAATACCTCGCCGCCACCCCTCGCACGGTCGCGCGAACTGAGCCACGGCCGGACGCCGACCGGCCGAGGCCCCGGCCATCGCCCAACGGTTCGGGCTCGACGAGGTACGTGGCGCCGGCCGCACGGCCGTCGTCTGCGCCGCAGTCCATGTGGCCATCCGGGCCGTCCGCGAGGCCATCGACATGGCAACCGGGCCGATCGTCTCCGACGACGCGCTTCTCGACGGCGTCGCTGTCCGCGACACACAAGCCGGCGAGCCATCGGTATGGCGACCGCACGCGGGGCACCTGGGGCGCGGCGGCGCGCGGACCGCGACCGCCGGACGGCGGCCGACCGGGGTGGGACGCCGAAGCACCCCGTACCCCCGCTGGATCGTCATGGCGCGACGAGCTGTCGACCCGGCCGCCGTTGCGCTGGCAGCCGCCGGCACCCGGCCCGCTCGGTCGATGGCGTGCCGCCCGCCGGGACGCGAAGCGGATCGCCCGCGGCGAGCCGCTGGCCAGGGCGCGCAATCCCTTGGTGGTGCTCGGTTTGTTCGCGGTGCTGGTGGTGGTGTGCGCGGTGACCGGCGTGCTGCTCGGCTTTCGTGCCAACTTCGCCAGCGGCGGCACCGATCGTCCGACGTCACCGGCGACGTCACCGGCGACCTCGCCGGCCCATCCGCACCCGACAACCTCGGCGCCACACAAATAGCCGGCCATTATGCCTCATGGCATCTGCGTGAGCCGCGCCATACCCCGCCCGCCCTGCCGATCTGCCGCCACCTAGCATCGGGTCCATGACACCCGCAGCGGGGAGTCCGACTTCCGGGCCCGGCAGAGCCAGCGTGCTGGCGGAGATCCTCGCTGGCGTCCGAGACGACGTAGCGGACCGACAGCACCGGGTGCCGCTGGATCACGTACGGGAACTGGCCGCGGCCGCGCCGCCGGCGCTCGATGCCTATGGTGCGCTCCGCGCCCCCGGCGTCGGTGTGATCGCCGAGGTGAAGCGCGCTTCGCCATCGAAGGGCGAGCTCGCGTCCATCGACGACCCGGCCGAACTCGCATGCGAATACGCGCTGGGCGGCGCCCGTTGCGTCTCCGTGCTGACCGAGGGCCGGTGGTTCGGCGGCAGCCTCGACGACCTCGCCGCGGTGCGCGCCGCCGTCACCGTGCCGTTGCTGCGCAAGGACTTCGTCGTTTCGGCGTACCAGGTGCACGAGGCGCGGGCGTACGGCGCCGACCTGGTCCTGCTGATCGTCGCGGCGCTCGCCCAGAACGTGCTGGAGGGGTTGCTGGAGCGCGTCGAGTCGCTCGGCATGACCGCGCTTGTCGAGGTGCACGACGAGGACGAGGCAGACCGGGCGCTGGCCGCCGGTGCTCGCGTGATCGGCGTGAACGCCCGCAACCTCAAGACGCTAGAGATCGACCGTACGGTGTTCGAGCGGATCGCCCCTGGGCTACCGGGGCACGTCGTGAAGATCGCCGAGTCGGGCGTACGAGGACCGCACGACCTCATCAAATACGCGTCGGCCGGCGCGGACGCGGTGCTCGTCGGCGAGGGTCTCGTGACCCAGAAGAGCCCGCGCGACGCGGTCGCCGAGCTGGTCACCGCGGGCAGCCATCCGGCGACGCCCAGGCCGGCTCGATGAGCGCGTCGCCATCGGCCGCGGGACCGCCATCGACCGCGGCGGCAGCTGCGACTGGGGGGACGTCCACGACCGTCTCGTCGGCGGAGGCCGCGTTCGCGTCGGCCGCCGGTCTGCTGCCCGACGTGTCCGGCCACTTCGGTCGCTTCGGTGGTCGGTTCGTTCCCGAGGCGCTCGTCGCGGCGCTGGATGAACTGGACGCCGTCTACCGGCACGCGATGGCCGACGAGGCGTTCCAAGTCGAATTCGACCGTCTGCTGCGCGACTACGCCGGCCTGCCGAGCCGCCTCTACCACGCCACCCGGCTGTCGGCCGAGGTCGGCGCGCGGATCCTGCTGAAGCGCGAGGACCTGAACCATACCGGGGCGCACAAGATCCGCAATGTGCTCGGCCAAGCGCTGATCACCCAACGCATGGGCAAGAAGCGGGTCATCGCGGAGACCGGCGCCGGCCAGCATGGCGTCGCGGCGGCGACCGCGGCGGCCCTCTTCGGTCTCGAGTGCGTGGTCTACATGGGCGAGGAGGACACCCGCCGGCAGGCGTTGAACGTGGCGCGGATGCAGATGCTCGGCGCGACGGTGGTGCCCGTGACGCACGGCTCGAAGACGCTGAAGGACGCCTTGAACGAAGCGCTGCGCGACTGGGTGGCCAACGTCGAGACGACCCACTACCTGCTGGGTACGGCCGCCGGACCGCACCCGTTCCCAGCCATGGTCCGCGACTTCGTGCGCGGCATCGGGGTCGAGGCCCGCCGGCAGTGTCTCGACCTCACCGGGCGGCTGCCCGATGCCGTGTGCGCGTGCGTCGGCGGCGGCTCGAACGCCATCGGCATCTTCCACGCATTCATCCCGGACGCGTCCGTGCGGCTCTACGGCTTCGAAGCAGGCGGCGACGGTGTCGACACCGGCCGGCACGCGGCGACGATCAGCGGCGGCAACGCGATCGGCGTGCTGCACGGCACGCGCAGCTTCGTGATGCAGGACGACGACGGTCAGACGATTGAGTCGCACTCCATCTCGGCCGGGCTCGACTATCCGGGCGTGGGGCCCGAGCACGCGTGGCTGCACGAGGTCGGACGCGCCACCTATCAGCCGGTCACGGATCGCGAGGCGATGGAGGCGTTTGCGCTGCTGTGCCGCACCGAGGGGATCATTCCGGCGATCGAGAGCGCGCACGCCCTCGCCGGCGCCGTCCGGATCGCTGGCGATCTCGGGCCGGATGCGACGATCATCGTCAACCTGTCTGGTCGGGGTGACAAGGACGTCACCACGGCGGGCGAGTGGTTCGGGCTGCTCGACAGCGCGCAGCGTCCGGCGGTCCCATGATCAGCGGGCATACAGCATGATCGGGGACGCGGTATGACCGGGGATACCGTCACATCCGACGCGACCAATCCCGACGCCATTCAGGCGGGACGGCTATCCGCAGTGTTCGAGGCCGCGGGGGCGCAACACCGTGCGGTACTGGTCGGATGTCTGCCGGCCGGCTTCCCGACCGTCGCGCGAGGCATCGACGCGATGCGCGCGATGACCGATGCCGGCGCGGACGTCATCGAGATGGAGCTCGCGTACTCCGATCCGGTGATTGATGGTCCGGTCATCCAACGGGCGAGCGAGATCGCGCTGGCCGGTGGGGTACGCACTGCCGACGTGTTCCGGTCGGTCGAGGCGGTCGCGGGCGCGGGCGCCACGGTGATCTTGATGACCTACTGGAACCCCGTCGAACGGTACGGCGTCGACCGCTTCGCCCGGGACTTCGCGGCGGCGGGCGGCAGCGGGATCGTCACGCCGGACCTGATTCCCGACGAGGGTGCCGAGTGGATCGCCGCCGCCGACCGGCATGATCTCGATCGGATCTTCCTCGTCGCGCCGTCGTCAACGCCTGCCAGGATCGCGGCGACCGTGGCGGCGTGCCGAGGTTTCGTCTACGCGACCAGCGTGATGGGCGTGACCGGGGCGCGCGATCACACCTCGGACGCGGCGCCGGATCTCGTCGCACGCGTCCGGGCGGCCACGTCCATGCCGGTCGGTGTCGGTCTTGGTGTGCGAGACGGCGCACAGGCGGCCGCGGTAGCCGGATATGCCGACGCGGTGATCGTGGGCAGTGCGCTGGTGAGTTGCGTGCTCGACAATCTCGATGACGAGGCGGCCGGCCGCGCCGCGCTGACACGGCTCACCGCGGAACTTGCCGAGGGCGTACGCAAGCGGTAACGCAGCCTGCCTCGGGCCTCGGCGGCGGATAGCGCGTCGCGAAAGCCCGGTGTTGCGTCAGAACAAGGGCAGACGTCAGTTCGCGGCCGCGTAGATCGCGTCGGACACGTCCTGATCGTCGCCGATCGCGTCGGGAATGTCCGGCTCAGCATCGCGCTGGACAACGCGCAGCAGGCCGGCCTTGCCGACCGCCGCATCAGCAATCGCCGCGCGGGTCACCGGAGTCATCGGCGACGGGCAGTCGTCGACGTCGTGCCAGCAGACGCGTGAGATGCGGCCAGGGGAGTTGACCGTCACCTCGCCGTCGATCTTGGCGCGGAACACGTGGACGAGCACGTCCGGAAGATCGTCTCCGTGGCTCGTGAGCTGATAGAGGCCGACGAGGTCGACGAGGGTGACCTCGGCACCGACCTCCTCGCAGATGTCTCGCACCGCGGCGTGCAGTGGAGACTCGCCAGGGTGGATCTTGCCGCCGGGCAGCGCCCACAACCGATGTCCCTGGCGCTGTTGGCAAACCAGAACGCGGCCGGCGGGGTCCGTGATGACGGCCGCCACGGCCGTCGTGAGCTGGTTCATGACGAAAGCCTAGAACCGGACAGCCGACGACGCCAGGCTCCCGCATGGATCCCGTCGGCGGTAACCTTCGCGCGTGAACTACGCGAGCATTCCGAGCCCTGCGACGTCCGTGTGGCACCTGTGGTTCGTGCCGATTCGTGCGTACGCGCTGTGCATCGTGGTCGGGATCATCGTGGCGTGCTACATCACCGAACGCCGGATGCGCTCGCGCGGTGCGCCACGCTACGTGGTCCTCGACATCGCAGTCTGGGCGGTACCGGCCGGCATTATCGGCGCCCGGATCTACCACGTGATCACCTCGCCGCAGCTCTACTTCGGGCAAGGCGGTAACCCGGTCGGTGTGTTCTACATCTGGAACGGCGGCCTGGGCATCTGGGGCGCTGTCGCCGGTGGCGCGGTCGGCGCCTGGATCGCGTGCCGGCGACTCGGCATCCCACTGTCGTTCGTCGCGGACGCGATCGCCCCGGCCCTGCCGGTGGCGCAGGCGATCGGCCGTTTCGGCAACTGGTTCAACAACGAGCTGTACGGCAAGGCGACGTCGCTGCCGTGGGGTCTCAAGGTGCACGCCGAGATGGTGGACGGCAAGGCCGTCCCGGTGGACGGCCAGCTCTTCCTGCCCGGCCTCTATCAACCGACCTTCCTCTACGAGGTCATCTGGGATCTCGGCGTCGCGCTGCTGGTGTTCCTGCTCGACCGGAAATTCCGGTTCGGCCGCGGCCGGGCGTTCGCGCTCTACGTGATGGCCTACACCGCCGGCCGTGCCTGGATCGAATACCTCCGCATCGATCAGGCCAACCACTTCGCCGGTCTGCGCGTCAACGACTGGGTCGCGATCGTCGTGTTCCTCGGGGCGCTGATCTACTTCGTACGCGTCAAGGGCGAGCAGTTGATCCTGACACCGGTCGCCGACCCGACCGACTCGGACGGCAGCGCCGCCGACGCCGATCGGTCGGCGGACGACGAATCCGACGGGATCCGGTCCGCGGCCGGCGATGCTGGCGACACCGAAGCCGACGACGGGGCGCCGGACGATACCGATGCCCCGACCCCTCGCGCGCACGACGATGATCCCTCCGCCGGCGGTGGCACGACGCCGTCGGCGTCCGCCGCGAAGAAGTAGCCGTGCCCTCGGCGGTCGTGGTCGGTGCGGGCATCGGCGGTCTCGCGGTAGCCGGGGCACTCGCTCGGCGTGACTGGGCAGTCACGATTTTGGAAAGCAACGCTCGGCTGGACGCCGACCGGGCCGGGTTGATGCTGTGGCCGTCCGGGGTCGAGGCACTGCGTCGCCTCGGGCTGGCCGGCGGTCTCGACGCGATTGCGTCACCGATCGCGGCCCGTGGCGTGTGCCGTCCCGACGGCAGCTGGCTGGTGCGCCCGGACGAGGTCGAGGTGGGTGCCGGGCCACCGGTCGTGGTCCGGCGCGTCGACCTGCACGACGCGCTCGTTGCCGGGCTCGGCAGCGGCATCGACGTCCGCACCGGGGTGACCGTCCGCGGCGTCCGGATGTCCGCGACGTCGGCGCCGGCGGTGAGTGACGCCGCCACGACATGGGAGGCCGACCTCGTCGTCGGTGCGGACGGCATCACCAGCGCGGTGCGGCGCCGGCTCGCGCCGGAGGCAACCGTGGTCCCCGCGGGCTGCACCGCGTGGCGTGCCTTCATTCCGTGGTACCGCGGGACCGCGCTGATGGAGTCGTTGAACCGACCCTCGGTCGGCGCGCGGGGCGGCGAGACCGTCGGTGCCGGTCACCGGTTCCGCTACGCCGTGCTCGAGCACCGCGGATCGTCAGGTGCGTCGGCGCAAGGCGGCATCTATTGGACCGCGACCGTGCCGGGGGCCGCTCGGCCGGAGTCCGCCGACGCCCAGCTTGCGTTGCTCCGTCGCTGGTTCGCCGACTGGCATGCACCGATCGGTGCGCTGATCGCGGCAACTGCACCGGACGACGTGATCCAGCATGCGGTCGGTGAGCTGTGGCCGCTGCCACGCGCGTTCGCGTTCCACGCCGGCCGCGGTGGGTACGCATTGATCGGCGACGCGGCACACGCCATGTCGCACCACCTCGGCACCGGCGCGTGCCTCGCCCTGGAGGACGCGGCCGCGCTCGTCGAGGCGGTCGGCGGTGGGCCGTCGGCGGGCCGCGCGTTGCAGTCCGGGCTCGACCGCTATGCGCACGGCCGGCGCCGCGACGTCGCGCGGATCGGCCGGCAGTCGCGCCGCATCGGCGCCGCGCTTGCGACGAGCCGGGCATCCGCGCGGGAGCGCGACGCGGTGCTCGGCGTGGCGCCCGGACCATTCGGCCGCGCCTCCCAAGCACTTCGCAGCCTGCGGCGCACATAGCGGCTGGGTTGCCCGCTGGCAGGACGCGGCACGGTTTGCGACGCGGAACTGTTTGAACCGACAGCGATGCCGACGCACAATGGTGGGCAGCGCCATGTCCGCGCATCAGTGAGGCCCCCGACAGACGGGCCACGGTGCCCGGGCCGGAACCGCAGGTCGAGCACCCTCACAAGGGGACAGGCCGCGGGTCCATTGGCTGGGACGCGCCGCTTCGCGATCACCGGCCGACCAGCGCGCTCCCTAAGGTGTCGTTCAGATTCGCCCCGGGCCGACGTCGTCCCTTGATCACGATCATCACCGGTTCATGGCCGACGACGTGCGAGGAGCCCAGCCATGGCGATGCCGCATCCCCGCAACCTTCCGACCCGGGCCGGCCTCTACGACCCGGCGTACGAACACGACGCCTGCGGCCTCGCCATCGTCGCGAACGTGTCCGGGCATCGCGGCCACGACATCGTACGGATGGGTCTCGACGCGCTCTGTCGCCTCGACCATCGTGGCGCGCGTGGCGCCGACCCGGATACCGGTGACGGCGCAGGCATGCTGCTGCAGATCCCCGACCACTACTTCCGCTCGATCGTCGACTTCGACCTGCCACCGCCCGGCCAGTACGCCACCGGACTGGTCTTCCTACCCATCGACCCCGCCGAAGCGCAGCGCTCGGTGGCGGTCCTCGAGAAGTACGCCGCCGCGGAGGGCGCCCGGATCCTCGGCTGGCGTGATGTCCCAGTGTGTGCGGACGGGCTCGGTGCGACCGCCGCGGCGGCCCGGCCGGACGTCCGTCAGGTGTTCCTCGGCGCGACCGGACCCGACGGCGACCCGCTGGCCGGCATCGAGCTGGACCGCGTCGCGTTCGCCGTCCGCCGCCAGACCGAGCGCGAGACCCGGCAGCGCGACGTGGCCGCCTACCTGCCGTCGCTGTCTGCGCGCACGATCGTCTACAAGGGCATGCTGACCCCGGCCCAACTCCGCGCGTTCTACCTCGACTTGCACGACGAGCGCGTCACGTCGGCCATCGCGCTCGTGCACTCCCGCTTCTCCACGAACACGTTCCCGTCGTGGCCGCTGGCGCACCCCTACCGGTTCGTCGCGCACAACGGTGAGATCAACACGATCCGCGGTAACCGCAACTGGATGGCCGCCCGGGAGGCGTTGCTCGCCACTGACGCGATCCGCGGCGACCTGGAGCGGCTGATGCCGGTCTGCACGGCGGACGGATCCGACTCGATGAGCTTCGACGAGGTGCTCGAGCTGCTGCACCTGGCCGGCCGGAGCCTGCCGCATGCCGTACTGATGATGATCCCGGAGGCATGGGAGAACGATCCGACGATGGATCCGGCCCGGCGCGCCTTCTACGAGTTCCACGCGAGCCTGATGGAGCCATGGGACGGGCCGGCCGCGGTGGCGTTTTCCGACGGTACGCTCGCCGGCGCCGTACTCGACCGCAACGGCCTTCGGCCCGGTCGCTGGTTGCGTACGACGGACGGGCTCGTCGTGTTGGCCAGCGAATCCGGCGTGCTCGACATCGACCCGGCGCGGGTGGTCGAGAAGGGCCGTCTCCGGCCGGGCCGGATGTTCCTCGTCGACACGGCCGCCGGCCGCATCGTGACCGATGACGAGATCAAGTCGTCGCTCGCCGACGAGCAGCCGTACGCGGAGTGGTTGCACGGCGGGCTCATGCACCTCGACGCGCTGCCGGCGCGCGAGCACGTCGTCTACTCGCACGACTCGGTACGCCGCCGCCAGCAGGTCTTCGGGTATACCGACGAGGAGTGCAAGATCCTCATCGCGCCGATGGCCCGCAATGGTCAGGAGCCGATCGGATCGATGGGCACGGACACGCCGATCGCGGCGCTGTCGAAGCGTCCACGCCTGCTCTACGACTACTTCACGCAGATGTTCGCTCAGGTCACGAACCCGCCGCTCGACTCCATCCGGGAAGAGCTCGTGACCAGCATGGCGACCACGATCGGCCCGGAGGCTAACCTGCTCGATCCGGGTCCGGCGAGTTGCCGGCAGATCGTGCTGCCGTATCCAGTGATCGACAACGACGACCTCGCGAAGATCCTCTCCATCGACGAGGACGGCGACATGCCGGGTTACAAGGCGGTGCGCGTCTCCGGCCTGTATCGGGTCATGGATGGTGGCAAGGGCCTGCGTGGCCGGCTCACCGAGATCTGCCGCCACGTGTCGGAGGCGATCGCCGACGGCGTACGAGTGCTCGTGCTCTCCGATCGCGACAGCACCGCCGAGCTTGCGCCGATCCCGTCGCTGCTGCTCACCGCCGCGATTCACCAGCACCTGGTACGCGAGCGGACCCGTACCCAGGTGGCGCTGATCGTCGAGAGCGGTGACGCGCGCGAGGTGCACCACATCGCCGCACTGATCGGCTACGGCGCCGCCGCCGTCAACCCGTACCTCGCGCTGGAGACCGTGGACGACCTGATCGCCACGGGTGCGCTGACCGGCGTCACTCCCGAGGCGGCGGCGCACAACGTGGTGGCCGGCCTCGGCAAGGGCGTCCTGAAGATCATGTCGAAGATGGGTATCTCGACGGTCACGTCCTACTGCGGCGCGCAGGTGTTCGAGGCGATCGGACTGGACGCGGCGTTGACCGCGCGCTACTTCACGGGCACCGCGAGCCGGATCGGCGGTGTCGGACTGGACGGGATCGCGGCCGAGGTCGCCGCGCGGCACGCGCACGCGTACCCGACCGACAACGCGGCCACGCCCCGTCGCCGTCGCCTCGCCATCGGCGGCGAATACCAGTGGCGCCGCGACGGCGAGATCCATCTGTTCAACCCGGAGACGGTGTTCCTGCTGCAGCACGCGACGCGCTCCGGCCAGTACGACGTCTTCAAGTCGTATACGTCAACGGTCGACCGACTTGCCGCCGAGGCGGGATCGTTGCGCGGACTGTTCGAACTGCGTACCGGTCGAGAGCCGGCCGTGCCGCTCGACGAGGTCGAACCGGCGGCCGACATCGTCAAGCGCTTCGCGACCGGCGCGATGAGCTACGGCTCGATCTCGGCCGAGGCGCACGAGACGCTCGCCATCGCGATGAACGCGATCGGCGGCCGCTCGAACACCGGCGAAGGCGGCGAGGACGTCGAGCGGCTCTACGATCCGGCGCGCCGCAGCGCGGTCAAGCAGATCGCGTCCGGACGGTTCGGCGTCACGACCGAATACCTCGTCCACGCCGACGACCTGCAGATCAAGATGGCGCAAGGCGCGAAGCCGGGCGAGGGCGGCCAGTTGCCCGGCAACAAGGTGTGGCCGTGGATCGCGAAGACGCGACATGCGACCGCTGGCGTCGGCCTCATTTCGCCACCGCCGCATCACGACATCTACTCGATCGAAGACCTCGCCCAGCTGATCTACGACCTCAAGAACGTCAACCCCTCCGCGCGCGTGCATGTCAAACTCGTCGCCGAGGTCGGCGTCGGCACGGTGGCCGCCGGCGTCGCAAAGGCAAAAGCCGATGTCGTGCTGATCTCCGGCCACGACGGCGGCACCGGCGCGTCGCCGCTGAACTCGCTCAAGCATGCCGGAGCGCCGTGGGAACTCGGCCTTGCCGAGGCACAGCAGACGTTGCGCACCAACGGTTTGCGCGACCGCGTCACCGTGCAGGTGGACGGACAGCTCAAGACCGGCCGCGACGTAGTGATCGCGGCGCTGCTCGGCGCCGAGGAGTACGGCTTCGCGACCGCACCGCTGATCGTGTCCGGTTGCGTGATGATGCGCGTCTGCCATCTCGACACGTGTCCGGTCGGCATCGCGACGCAGAATCCGGAGTTGCGCAAGCGATTCACCGGCCGGCCCAGGTTCGTCGAGAACTTCTTCGTCTTCCTCGCCGAAGAAGTGCGCGAAATCCTCGCCACGCTTGGCTTGCGTACCCTCGACGAGGCGATCGGCCGGGTCGACCTGCTCGATGCCGTCCCGGCCGTGGAGCACTGGAAGGCGCGCGGCCTGGACCTGTCCGCCGTACTGGCCGAGCCGGACGTGTCGGCGGATGCACCGTCGCGGCGTACCGTCGGCCAGGATCACCAGCTGTGGCAGGCGATCGACAACCGGCTCATCGCGGCGGCCCGCCCGGCACTAGACACGGCGACACCGGTGTACATCCGGATCGCGGTGCGCAACACCGACCGCAGCGTCGGCGCGATGCTCGGCGGCGAGGTCACCCGCCGGTACGGCGGAGCCGGGCTGCCGGCTGGCACCATCGACGTATCGCTGCGCGGCACCGCCGGTCAATCCTTCGGTGCCTTCGTGCCGCGCGGCATCACGCTACGGCTCGCTGGCGACGCGAACGACTATGTCGGCAAGGGACTGTCCGGCGGCCGTCTGGTCCTCGCACCGGATTCGTCGGCGCCGTTCGTCGCGGCGGGCTGTGCCGGCCATCAGACGATCGCCGGCAACACGGTGCTCTACGGCGCGACGAGCGGCGAGCTGTTTGCCCGCGGCCGGGTCGGCGAACGCTTCGCGGTGCGTAACTCCGGTGCGGTCGCGGTCGTCGAGGGCGTCGGCGATCACGGCTGCGAGTACATGACGGGTGGCACCGCGGTGGTGCTCGGCCCGACGGGCCGGAACTTCGCCGCGGGCATGTCCGGCGGTCTTGCGTACGTGCTGGATCTCGACGCGGACATGGTGAACCGCGAGTTGGTGGACCTCGACCCACTGGACCCGGCCGACGAGCACGATCTGCACACCCTCTTGACGTGTCACGCGGCGATGACCGGCTCACCGATCGCCGAGCACATCCTTGCCAGCTGGCCGCACAGCCTCGCTCGCTTCACCGCGATAGTCCCGCGCGACTACAAGGCCGCCACCAACAAGAGTGCCATCGCCGCGGCCACCGACGGCACCGCCGCCACGCAGCGCCACATTCCACACGCACTCTCCGTACCACTGCACCTCGAAAGCTCTAACCCCCACGCTGGCCACGGCGCCCAACCCGTGCGGACGTCCGGCCCGGCCACAACCGCGCCCACCGAAGTGGCAGAGCAGCATGCCTGACCCAACCGGCTTCCTGACGACCAACAGGAAGCTGCCACCAAGACGCCCAGTCCCAGTCAGAATCCAGGACTGGAAAGAGGTCTACACCGAAGCCACCGACACCGAGATCCGCGCGCAAGCCGGCCGTTGCATGGACTGCGGCATTCCGTTCTGCCACCACGCCTGCCCACTCGGCAACCACATCCCCGACTGGAACGACCTGGTGCGCTCCGGCGACTTCGCGGGCGCGCTCGACGAGCTGCACGCCACCAACAACTTCCCGGAGTTCACCGGGCGGCTTTGTCCGGCGCCGTGCGAGCCGGCCTGTGTGCTGGCCATCCCGAGCGCCGGTGCGGATGCCGCGCCGGTCACCATCAAGCAGGTCGAGGTCGAGATCATCAACCGTGGGTACGCCGCCGGAGCGGTACGCCCGCAGCCCGCCACCGCGACGACCGGCCGGACGGTGGCCGTGGTGGGGTCGGGTCCGGCCGGACTGGCCGCGGCGCAACAGCTCGCGCGTGCCGGGCATGCGGTCACCGTCTACGAGCGCGACGCCCGACCGGGCGGCCTGCTTCGCTTCGGTATCCCGGATTTCAAGCTGGAGAAGACGCACGTCGACCGGCGGCTGGCGCAACTCGAGTCGGAGGGCGTCGAGTTCCGTACGGGTGTCGATGTCGGGCGTGACATCACTGTTGCGCAACTCCGTGACGAATACGACGCTGTGCTGCTCGCCTGCGGCGCGCTGGACGGGCGCGACGTGCCGGACACGCCCGGTCGTCACCTCGACGGAGTTCACCTCGCGATGGCGCATCTGGTGGCCTCGAATCGGCTCGTGGCCGGCGACACGGACGCCACGCCGATCGACGCCAATGGGAAGGATGTCGTCATCATCGGCGGCGGCGACACGGCAGCCGACTGTCTCGGTGTCGCGCATCGGCAGGGCGCGGCGAGCGTGACGCAGTTGGACATCTACCCGCTGCCGCCGGACGATCGCGACGCGAGTCGCGATCCGTGGCCGACCTGGCCGTGGGTGCTGCGCAGCTACCCCGCGCACGAGGAGGGCGGCGAACGTGTCTTCGCGGTGGCCGTCGACGAGTTCGTCGCGGCGGACGCCGACGCCAGTCGGGTCGGCGGCGTACGCGTTACTGAGGTCACCGTCGCTCGGCACGACGGCCGACGTGTCGTGACGCCGGTGCCCGGCACGGAACGCGTGCTGCGCGCGGATCTCGTGCTGCTCGCGATCGGCTTCGGTGGCACCGATGCGTGGTCGATCGTCGACGAGCTCAACTTGTCGCGCACGCTGGCCGGCGGCGTCTGCGCGGACGACACGTGGCAGGTGATCGGCTCGGGGCACGGCGGCTCGAGGCACGGTGGCTCTGGGCACGGCGGTGTCGGGCAGGTCGGTGTCGGGCAGGTCGATGCGGAGCAGCCGGGTTCGGCGGAGCACGTAGATGGCGTGTTCGTGGCGGGCGATATGCATCGGGGCGCCTCGCTGATCGTGTGGGCGATCGCCGAAGGGCGGGCGGTCGCCGCCGCGATCCATGCGTATTTGGGCGCGGCAGATGATCTGCCTGCGCCGGTGACGCCGTCGTCGGCCGCGATGACCGCCGCCCGGCTCGCAACCCGTTGAGCGTCGCGCGTACCCGTCGTTCACCCGTATTTCGCACCGGAGCCGCAGGCCAGACGGCCGCTGCCCGCTCGAAGGAGACTAGCCTGATGATCGTGAGCCGACGCGCCAAGATCGTGTGTACGCTCGGGCCGGCGGTGGCCAGTCCGGAACGCGTACGTGGCCTCGTGGACACCGGCATGGACGTGGCGCGGATGAACTTCAGCCACGGCTCGCATCGCGATCACGAGCAGGTCTATGCGCTCGTACGGGATGCCGCTGCATCGACCGGTCGCGCCGTGGCGGTGTTGGCTGACCTGCAGGGTCCGAAGATCCGGCTGGGCCGCTTCGCGAACGGTCCGTACGAGTGGCGGGCCGGCGACACCGTCGTCATCACGAGCGATGACATCGTGGGTAGCGAGACCCGCGTCTCCTGTACGTATGGCAAGCTGCCCCGCGAGGTACGCCCCGGCGACCGGCTGCTCATCGACGACGGGCGCGTCGCGGTCGAAGTCACGAGCATCACCGGCAACGACATCACCTGCCTCGTTATCGAGGGCGGCCCGGTCAGCAACAACAAGGGCGTGTCGCTGCCGAACGTCGCCATATCGGTGCCGGCGTTGTCCGACAAAGATGCCGAGGACCTTCGGTTCGCGTTGCGCCTCGGCGTAGACCTGGTCGCGCTGTCGTTCGTCCGGTCGCCGGAGGACATCAAGGGCGTCCGCCAGATCATGGCGGAGGAGGGCGTCCGCGTCCCGGTACTCGCGAAGATCGAGAAGCCGGAGGCGGTCGATGCTCTGGATCAGATCGTCGCCGCGTTCGACGGCACCATGGTGGCGCGCGGCGACCTCGGCGTCGAGATGCCGCTCGAGCAGGTGCCGTTGGTACAGAAGCGATGCGTCCAGCTGTGCCGCGAAAACGCGAAGCCGGTGATCGTGGCGACGCAGATGCTCGACTCGATGATCGACAGTTCGCGTCCGACCCGCGCTGAGGCGTCCGACGTCGCAAACGCGGTGCTTGACGGCGCCGACGCGCTGATGCTGTCCGGCGAGACGAGCGTCGGCAAATATCCGATCCTCACGGTGGCGACGATGGCGCGGATCATCGAGACGACCGAGAGCGGCCACCTCGATGTGCCGAGTCTGCAACACGCGCCGCGCACCCGCACCGGTGCGGTGACCATCGCGGCGCGCGGGATCGCGGACGCGATCGGCGCCAAGGCGCTCGTCGCGTTCACGCAGACCGGCGACACCGTGCGGCGGCTGTCCCGACTGCACTCCGACCTGCCGCTGATCGCGTGTACGCCGGATTCCAAGGTACGCAGCCAGCTTGCGCTGTCGTGGGGCGTACAGACCGTCGAGGTGGCCTCGGTGCGCCACACCGACGACATGTTCCGCGGCGTCGACGATGCCTTGCTGTCCATCGGTACCGCCGAGATCGGCGACTACGTTGTGATCGTCGCGGGTACGCCGGCCAACACCCCGGGTTCGACGAACACGCTCCGGGTGCACCAGATCGGCTCGCTTGCCGACCATTCGTGAGCCGGCCGGCGCGGCACGGTGAGCACGGCCGTCGCGG
>DATFRR010000133.1:0-8624 GCA_035263025.1 Micromonosporaceae bacterium | reverse complement strand
TGGGTCGCCGGTGAGGCGGTAGGTCACCCACTCGCTCATCGGCAGCGCCCCGAGCCGTTCGTAGAACTCGCGGGCCGGATTCCAGTCCAGAACCCACCAGGCCAGTCGGGGGTATCCGCGCTGCTCGCAGACCTCGGCCAGGGCGGCCAGCAGGGCCGCGCCGACGCCCAGGCCGCGGGCGGCCGGGCGGACGTAGAGGTCCTCGAGGTAGATGCCGTGCCGACCCTCCCATGTGGAGAAATTGAGGAACCACAGCATGGCGCCGACCGCCTCGCCGGTCTCGTCGCGTGCGACGTGCCCGAACAGCGCGGGCGATGGTGCGAACAGCGCCGCGTGCAGGTCCTCCTCGGTGAGGTGGCACTCGTCGGGGGCCCGTTCGTAGGCGGCGAGTTCGTGCACCATATAGACCACAGCCGGTACGTCCTCGGGACGCACCGGCTGGATCACGTAACCGTCGCTCACGCCTGCTTGGTCTCCCAGAAGATCTTCGAGATCTCTTCGATCTTGCCGAGCAATTGGTCGGCCACGGCCGGGTCGGCGGAGCCCTTCGAACCGCTCGCGCCGGCGAGCTTGGTCGCCTCGTTGAACAGTTGGTGCAGGTTCGGGTATTTCTCGAAGTGGTTGGGCTTGAAGTAGTCCGTCCACAACACCCACAAGTGGTGCTTGACGAGTTCGGACCGCTGCTCCTTGATGATCAGGGCGCGGGTGCGGAAATCCGGGTCGGCGTTCGCCTGGAACTTTTCGCAGATCGCCTTCACCGACTCGGCTTCGATCCTCGCCTGCGCCGGGTCGTAGACCCCACAAGGCAGGTCGCAGTGGGCCCGCACGATCGTGCGCGGCATCAACATGCGTGGCAGACGCATTCCGGATCCTCCTGGATGGTGCGATGATCACATGTCGTCTCCGACCCTACTCCTGGCGATCGGGGTGAGCGACGCGGAGCGGATTGTCTACACCGTGACCGTTGTCGGGCCGTCCATGGTGCCCGCACTGCGGCATGGCGACGCGTTGGTGGTCCGAAGATCCCGCCGCGGTCGACCCGGCGCGGTCGCCGTCGTGCGCTTCGCGGGCGACCCACACCTGTACGTCAAACGCTTGTCCCATCTGGTCGACGGCGGTTGGTGGGCGCTCGGCGACAACCCCTATGGCTCGTCGGACTCTCGGGACTACGGGCCTGCCGTGGTCGTCGGACGTGTGCTGTTTCGGTGGTGGCCGCGGCCGTCGCGCGTGCCCCGGTGTTAGCGTGGCGCCCATGCGTGCCGCGTATGCATCGGCCATCAATCCCACCGAGCCGCTGCGCGGACTCGTCGTCGGAGACCTGCCCGAGCCGGCGACCCCGGAGGACTGGGCAACCGTACGCGTGACGGCGAGCGCCCTCAATCACCACGACCTCTGGTCGTTGCGTGGCGTCGGACTCGCCGAGGACCAGTTGCCGATGATCCTCGGATGCGACGCCGCCGGTGTCGACGAGGATGGCAACGAGGTGCTGATCCATGCCGTCATCGGTGACCCGGATGCCGCCGACGAGACGATGGATCCAAAGCGGACACTGCTGTCCGAGAAGTGGCCGGGTACGCTCGCCGAGCACGTACGCGTGCCGCGGCGCAACCTGATCCCCAAGCCGGCGGAGTTGAGCTTCGCCGAAGCCGCGTGCCTGCCCACCGCGTGGCTGACTGCGTACCGGATGCTCCGCGTACGAGGCCGCCTGCCCGACGACGGCTCGGTGCTGGTTCAGGGCGCGGGCGGGGGAGTGGCGACCGCAGCGGTCGTTCTCGGCCGCGCGTTGGGTGCGCGGGTGTACGCGACGAGCCGCGATCCGGCGAAGCGCGAACGGATCGCGGCGCTCGGGGCGACCGCCATGGAACCGGGTGCCCGGTTGCCCGAACGTGTCGACGTCGTCATCGAGACGGTCGGCGAGGCGACCTTCGACCATTCCGTAAAGGCGGCAAAGCAGGGCGCGCGCATCGTCGTCAGCGGCGCGACATCCGGCTTCTTTCCGAAGGTCGACCTGCGCCGGGTGTTCTTCCTACAGCTCGAGATCGTCGGATCGACGATGGGTACTCGTGACGAACTCGCCGCGCTCGCGACGCTCTGCGTGACACGTGGCATCCGGCCGATCATCGACTCGGAATACGGCTTCTCCGAGACGGCCGCCGCGTTTGCGCGACTCGAAACCGGCGACGTGTTCGGCAAGGTCGTCATCGACCATTCGCGATAGCGCCGCGCTCGTGTCGGCATGGACCAACGAGGCGGCGATCCGCCGGTGGGCACAGACGCCGCCGGAGGCGCTCGCCGCGACCGCGGTGGATGGCGACTTCGCCAAACGGCATCTGGTGAACCCAGATGTGTTGAGACTTCTTGGTGACGTGGCCGGACGTCGCGTGCTCGACGCCGGTTGTGGCAACGGGTACCTGAGCCGGATGCTCGCCGCTCGGGGTGCGTACGTCGTCGGAGTCGAGCCGGCACAATCGCTTTACGAGTTCGCGGTGGCCGCCGAGTCGACCGAACCGCGGGGCATCCGCTACGTACAGGCGGATGTATGCGCGATGCCGGATCTGGGCGCGCCGTTCGACGCCGTGGTGGCGAGCATGGTCCTGCAAGCCGTACCGGACTGGCGTGACGCGATGCGCGCATGCGTCGCGGCACTCACGCCGGGCGGCCGATTCGTGTTCACCTGCAACCATCCGTGCTTCGAGCAGCTGTGGTCGACGTGGCAGCGGCACGGCGACTACCGCACGCGGCGCTACCTCGCCGAGTACGAAATCGACGGACCGCATGGCATGGACTTCCACCGACCGTTGTCGGCCTACCTGAACGCGTTGGTAACCAGCGGCTGCACGTTGACCGAGGTCGTCGAGCCAGCGCTGGATCCGTCGCTCGCAGCGGGCGGCCCGGACGGCGTCGAGGCCTATGCCGATCTACCGAACTTCCTCATCGTGGCGGCCACCCGGACCTGACCGCGCTGCCTCGCAGCGGCCGTCCGGCAGCGCGGCGTTCATCCGGCGGCCCGGCGCAGCCGGAGACTGACCGCGCCAGCCCGCCGGAGAGTGTGTCACCGCGACGCGGCTGTCACCGAATCGATGCGCCCTAGTGCGAACTTGCGCTCGTCACCGCGCAGCCGGCACCAGGCGACCAGCATGCCGCCGGACAGTTCGATCGGTTCGATCACGCGGTCGCTGATCTCGCCTGAGCCGCTGGTATACGCGATCCGCACCGGTTGCGCCGCGTCGATGGCATCCGACAACACGTCCCGTTCGCCGTCGCTCAGGCGGCTCGCGTACCGCTCGACAAGCACCGATGTGGACGTCACCGACGCGCTCGCCACGAGGTGCAGCCCGGGTCGGGTCGGCTCGGGCTCCGGCAACGGCTCGGACAGCAGTTCGTCGGCTCGCTCGTACGGGTCGCTAGCCGGCGCGCCACTGCGGCGCGACTGGATCGGGATCACGGTCGCGAGTCGGCTCGCACGCCGCTTGGCAACGCGCTCCACCAACGGCAGGCCGTCCGAGCCCTCGCCGATTGGCGCGTACCCCGCCGACCGCAGTGCGCTCAGCGTCTCGGCCGCGTTCAACGCGCTGCCGAGCACGTTCGGTGCCACCGCGAAAAGCGCGAGGCGGGCCAATGACTTCGCGGCGATGAGCTCGGTCAGCAACGCTTCGTCGTCGGCGCGCAACACGCAGCCGACCGCGCGGACGCGGATCCCGCCGTGCCGGCGAGCGGTGTCGGCGATGAGATATTCGAGCGGCTGCGGCAGCGCACGGTTGGCCGCGCGGTCTTGTGTGCGACGCGCCGCGATCGCACGGAGCGCATCCGTCAGGGAATCGCCGGTGTGGCCCGTGTCGAGTGCGCGGCGCACCGACGCCGCGGAGAACCGCCATGTCGTCGCACCGCCACGCGACTCCCGGTCGGCCGAGCCGTCGAGGAGCGCAGCGAGGTCCGCGGCCGGCGTACCGGTCACTACCACGGTCAGATCCGCCTGGAAGATCGCGTCACGGGTGTGTTCGGGGAGCAGGTGGTCGGCGACGGCGACGAGCCGGGCGAGCCGGTCGCGCTCGTCGGCACGACGACGCGATGCGATCGGCGGCACTGGCTCGCCGATCAGGCCCGGTTGGTGCATCGCCCGACCGGATGCCGCGCGCGGCGCCGAACGGCTCGGTTCCGTGTCCGCCGCGAGCTCGCCGAGCACCGCACGACCGAGCGAGGAGAGCGCGCCGCGCGCCGCGACGCCGAGCAAGTGCGCCTCCGCCCACAACGACTCCACGGCGTAGGTCGGGTCGGCCAGCCGTTGCGCAGCGGTCGGTCGACGCCACGCCACCGGTGCGGCGAGTGCCGCTGCATTTGCCACGCTTCGGCCGGCCGGGATCTCCGCCGCCGTCGTCAAAAGGTCACCGCGCAAGTCCGCGGCCGCCGACGCATAGGCATCGTCGGCCAGCGCTGGTCGCGGCGCGCTGTCGTCCGGCCGGTCCACCAGCGTCGGTACCGTTCGCAGGTCCCACCACGCGTCGATCAACGTGGCGAGCCGTCCTGCCGGAGATTCGGCGAGCCACTCGTCATATGCCGCGGTGGGCAGCAACACGTCCCCGTCCGTCTCGACGAGGCCGACATCGGCGGCGAGCGTGAGCCACATCCGTACCGCCGGCTCGGTAAGGCCCGTCGACTTGCCGAGCCGGCGGATCTCGCGGACCCCGATGCCGCCGGTCTTGAGCAGCACCGGCGCGGCCATTTCACATTCGTCGAGGACGAGCGCCACATGTTCGGCGGCCACCGCCGCGGCGGCCGCGGCGTCGCGGTCGACCACGGAGGCCGACGCGCCAACCTTCGTCGCGACCTCTGGACGCGGCGTGAGGGTCGGATGCCAGTCCTCGCCGCGCACCGCGAGCGCGACCTCGCGCGGCACGACGATCTGCTGCCAGTCCGCGATGACCAAGCCGTGCGTGAGCAGCCATGCGATCGACGGATCGGGCCGGGCGCTGTAGAGGAACGGCCCGTCGTGGTCGAGCACCGGCCCGTGCCACGCGGCCTCTGTGAGGCGCTCGCGTTGCGCAGACGGCGCGGCGTCGACCAGCGCGCGCACCGCGTCGCCGTCGCGGTAGAAGTCCGCGATCGCCGCGACGAGCTCATGCTTGCGTGCCGTCGGGCTGATGCCTAAGACCGAGGCACGGGTACGAAGATCGTCGAGGGTACGGGGCGCCAGCAGATCCGCGATGCGCGGCCCGAGGTGCAGCGGCCGCGGCAGCGCCGTGGCAAGCGCCGGTGCGACGTATACGTCGTCGTCGACGACCCACGCCAGCGCCCACCACTCGCACACCGCCAATGCGGCACGGAACAGCCCGTCGTCGACGTCGACGCCGAGCACGCTGGCCAAGTCGTCAACCTCGATGCCGGCAGTGCGGTAGACGACAACCGTCTCGAGCAGCTCGACGCACGGCTGAGGCAGGCCACGCAGGGCGGTCTCGATGCCGTAGGGCGCGCCGAGACGGATCGCGACATCGCCCAGATGCCGGGCGCCGAGCGTCTCCGGGCGCCGGGCCAGGATCGCCGCGAGTTCGTCGCGGCTGCGCTCGGCGAGCCACCGCACGAGCGTGGGGGTCACGTTGCCTGAATGTGCCTTACCCTGCCGGCCTCGTCAACCAGGAAGGCGCCCCGCGCTAGCGTGAGCTGGTGACGAACGCCGTCGGTGACACCTGGGAAGGCCCACGCTTCGGCGAGCAGGGCGGGGTCCTCACGTACGGGTCCTATCTCCGCCTTGCCGAGCTGCTCGACCAGCAGCGTCCGGAATCCGATCCACCGGCGCACGACGAGCTGCTGTTCATCACCATCCACCAGGTCTACGAGCTCTGGTTCCAGCTGCTGCTCGCCGAGCTGACCGATGCCCGCGACCGGATGCTCGCCGGCGAGACCTACCTGCCGCGGGTCAGGCTCGAGCGGTGCCTCGCGATCGAGCGCGTGCTGATCGCTCAGGTCGACGTCATCGACACCATGACGCCGCAGGACTTTCTGGTGTTCCGGACGAAGCTCGCGCCCGCGTCCGGATTCCAGTCCGCTCAGTTCAGGGAGATCGAATTCCTGTCCGGGCTGAAGGATCCCGGCTATCTCGACAGGTTCCGTGGGCTCACCGACGCGGAACGCGATCAGCTCAAGCGGCGTCTCGACGAGCCGTCGCTATGGGACGCGTACCTCGCCGCCATGCGCGCCGCCGGGTTCGACGTCGCGACGGCCGACGCCCGGCTGCAGTCGCTGCGGGCCGTCGCGCACGACCGCGCCGCGTACGGGCCGCTGTGGGACCTTGCCGAGGCACTCGTGGACCACGATCAAGCGTGGTCGTTGTGGCGCGCGCGGCACGTGCTGATGGCCGAACGCCAGATTGGTACGAAGCCGGGCACCGGTGGCTCGGCCGGCGGCGTGTATCTCCGAACTCGTACGGATCTGCGGTTCTACCCGGAGTTGTGGGAGCTGCGCAGCCAGTTGTAACCGGCGATCCGCGTTGTCGCGGCCGACGCGGGCAACGTCAGAGGACCGCTGGCCAGGCCGGCGCGTCGGCGCGCTCGGTCAGCGCAACGCGCACCGAGGCTTCGATTCCGGGCGAGACGGCCGCCCACCGGTCGAGCGCTAGCAATGCGGCGCCGGTGACCGGCCGGTCATTGATGATCTCGATGTCAGCGTGCGGCGCGATGTCCTTGAGCGCCGCGACCACCGGGCCGTGCAGGGACGTACGCCTCGCCGCGAGTACGCCGCCGCCAAGCACGATGGTGTGCCGCGTGTCGAGCAGATCGAGCCGCCGCGCCGCGATGCGGGCCAGTGCGACGATTTCCCGTACCTGTTGGTCGACAACGCCGCGCGCCACGTCGTCGCCGTCTTCGGCAATGTCGAACAGCAGCGGGGTGAGCTCCTCGATCCGAACCCTCGGGATCTCGCCGAGATGGATCGCCGCACCAACATCCTCCACGCGTACCCGCCCGAAGTGCGCAGCCACCGCCGCCGACAGCCGGGTTGCCGGACCGCGGCCGTCCTCGCCGCGCGCCGCGTGCCACAGTGCGAGCGAGGCGAGGTGATGGCCGCCGCCCCAGTCGCCGCTCACCGAACCGAGTGACGGGAAGCGAGCCGTACGACCGTCCGCGCGACGGCCCACACAGTTGATGCCGGCACCGCAGATGACCGCGATCGCGTCCGGATCGGCGGTGCCCGCCCGGAGCAAAGCGAAGAGATCGTTGTCGACGATGCTCTCGTTGGCCCATCCGGCGTCGCCGACCGCCTTCGCGTAGCGCTCCACTTCAATCGGCAGGTCCACACCGGCGAGGTACGCGGCGAGCAGGTCGACGGCCACGCCGGCGGTGGCGAGCGCCGGCCGTACGAGCGCGTCGATGACCGCGATCGACCCCGGCACGCCGAGGCTGTCCGGCGAGGAACCGGGACCGCGGACGTATGCGAGGATCCGACCGTCCTCGGCGCCGACCACGACGTCGGTTTTCGAGTTGCCGCCGTCGATCGCGAGGAAGTGCCTCACGCGCATCAGCCCTTCACGCCGGTCAGCGTGACGCCTTGGACGAACGCCTTTTGGGCGAAGAAGAAGAGCACGAGGATGGGAGCGACCGTGATGACCGCGGCCGCCATGATGAGGTTCCACTCGACGTTGTGCAGGCCGTGGAACGATGCCAGCGCAAACGACAGCGTCCAGTTGCTGCGGTTCTCGCTGGTATACAGATACGGGCCGTAGTAGTCGTTCCAGCACGCGAAGAACATGAACATCGCGGCGGCGGCGATGCCCGGTCGCGCCATCGGGATAACCACACGCCACAGCACGCCCCACTCGCCGGCGCCATCGACGCGCGCGGCATCGAGATACTCGTCCGGGATGGTCACCATGAACTGCCGCAACAGGAATATCGAGAACGCGTCGCCGAGCAGGTTCGGCAGGATCAGCGGCCACAGCGTGCCGGTGAGGTGGAAGTTCGCCCACCACAGATAGAGCGGCACGGTGGTGATCTGCGGTGGCAGCAGCATCATGCAGATCAGCACTAGGAACACGAGATTGCGGCCGCGCCACCGCAACTTCGCGAGTGCGTACGCCGCCGGAACGCTCGAGATGAGCATGAATCCGGTGGCGAGCACCGCGTACAGCAACGTGTTGAGCAGGAACCGTCCCATGTCGAGCTTGCGGAACACGTCGACGTAGTTGCCGAAATGCCAGACCTTCGGCCAGAAGTCGGACGACAGCGACTGCTGCTCCGACATGAACGAGGTCAAGACGATGAACACCACCGGTGCCAACGCACACACCACGATGGCGATCGCGATCGCATGCCGCGCCACGAAGAACAGCAGGCTTTCCCGTACCGCTGGCTTAGACGTCTTTGCCGCGGACGGCCTGACGCGCGCGGACTCAGGCGGCGCGGTGATCGCGGTCATGACGCTCCTTCGGTGAACGACCGTGCCCGGCGCAGCAGCACCGCCAGCACCGCGAGCGTGACGATGAACAGCACGATCGCGAGCGCGTTGGCGTAACCGAGCAGGTTTTGTGAGAAGCCGGCCTGATACAGGTACAGCGGGTAGGTGAGCGTCGACTCCTGCGGATAGCCGAAGTTGCCGGACGCACCGCCGCCGACCGTTGCCGCACCAGACGCCGCGGC
>DATFRR010000132.1:0-16793 GCA_035263025.1 Micromonosporaceae bacterium | reverse complement strand
AGTTCGTCGACTGGGCGCATGCGCACCGGCTCGTCGTGGTCGGCATCGACAACCTCCCGGGCGCCCACCCGCTCGAGACCGCCGTCCTCCCGCGCTCCTGCGCGCTGCTGTTCGGCCAGGAGGGCCCGGGCCTGTCCGACGCCGCGCGGCACGCCTGCGATCAAGTTTTTTCCATTGCCCAGTTCGGTTCGACGCGGTCGATCAACGCGGGCGTGGCGAGCGGGATCGCCATGCACGCATGGATCCGAGCACACGCAATCGACGAGCTCGCGGACTGACGCGCGGCGCGGACGAGTCACCTGAGTCATGCCTAATCGGACGCATGTGCCAAGAACCGGAATACGACGCGCGACCGGGATGATCCTCGGATGAAGTTATCTCGTCGATGATTCATCGCAACAGGTACAACTGCTACTCTGACTGCAGCCACCGCACGCTATACACCGCACCCGTGCGGAGGGGGATGGCCATAGATGCTGAAGAAAATCCTCACCTGGAGCCTGGTGGCTTTCCTGGTGTTCTTCGTGGCTTACCGACCGCAGAACGCGGCGGCGGTTTTCCGTTCCCTTGGAAATGGTGTCGTCGACATCGCGCAGGGCTTCGGCGACTTCTTCTCGAGCCTCGTCGCGTAGCGCACGCGGATAATCTCGAGGCAACAATGCCACCACGAGAATCCGGCCCCGGCAAATTCCCCGATGACGGCGGATTTCCGCCAATGGGCCGGGGATTCGGTGACGGTGCGGACGCGTCGACCGAGGAGATCCGGCTCGATGCGATCGACGAGGACGATGGCAGTGGTCTCTACTACGACTCGTCCGGGTTGCCGATCGGCCCGAATCAACCCCTTCCGATCGAAGAGGAGCCGAGTGCGCTCGTCGCGCGCTATCTCTTTCCGACCGAGAAGTTTCGCGGTGAATGGCGAAAGCACTGGAGCTATCTCTTCGATCAGTTTGCCTACGCGGCGGCCGCCACGTTCGTCTTCGGGTGGCTGTGGGGATTTCTCGTCAAGCGCCATGCCGGGCTCGCGACAAGTGTGGTGATCGCCATCTGGCTGCTGGTCATGAGCGTCATCGCGTGGCGCGTCGCGGACTGGTATTACGACCGGTTCATCCTCACGAACAAGCGCATCATGGCGGTCAGCGGCATGGTCACGCGCACTGTCGCGATGATGCCGCTGCTCCGCGTCACCGACATGAAATACCAGCAGTCGGCGCTCGGTCGCGTGCTGGGCTATGGCACGTTCGTCGTCGAGTCAGCCGGCCAGGACCAGGCGCTGCGCGAGGTCAAGCATCTGCCCAGCCCGAACGAGCTGTATCTGCGCATCGTCGAGGAGATGTACGAGCCGGAGGCGGTCGAGGCGAAGCTTGCCGCTCGCACCGCGGACATCGACGCCGGGGTCGGCTCGGTCGGGGACGGTGCGAGCGGCGACGGTTCCTGAACGTCAGCTGGTAATTCCACGCTGATACCAAATTGTGTGTCTGAGGCTGCAACCTCACGCGCGGCTATGGCGTCTTTACGAACGTGACTGTGTTGGCACGCCACACCCGAAACAACCCACCACCGACGGATCGCGACGCTTCGTCCGACGGACAGACGGGGGCCTCGCGACGAAGATTCGCGATCCCTGGTGGGTCGGTTCGTGGTTGGCCGGCACTCACCGGCAAGCCGGCGGCAACCGGCGAGCCGACGACGACCGGCCGCGCCGCCGGCTCGGGGTCGACGGCACGGGGGAAAGTGTCGAAGTCGACCGCGCGTCCGGCGACCGCTGTCGGTCGCACGGCGACGGTCGGCCAGGGCGCGATCGCCGGTCGACCCGCGGGGGTGACCGGACCACGCGCCTCACGACTGGCAGACCTGCGCGCCGCGCCGACGCACGGTCTCGGAGCCACCGCTGACCGGCCACGTCCGGCGGATCAGCGCGCGGCGCCGGCGGTCGGTGCACGTCCCGCATCCGTGGGTCAGGCGGGGGATCCAAGGGTGCGTGGCAAGGCCGCCGCGCCGCGTCGCGACCGGGCAGCCAGGCGTCGGGCGGTTTATGCCTACCGGCTCGCCGACCTCGACGAGTTGTTCACGGATGCCGAAGCACGTGCCGACGCGGAGGTAGAGATGCGACGCGACGCGGCCAATCGGCGGTCCAACGTGCGGTTCGTCGGCATCATGGTGGTCGTCGCGATCGGCCTCGGTGTCGTGGCGGCCGGCGTCATCCACCAGGTGTATTCGATAATCGCGACAATGTTCAGCGCGACCTAGGCGCGCCGGAGTCCATCCGCGACAGAGCCGAAGAATGCCCGTGGCCGACCTCGGTCGGCAGTGGATAGTGATGGCATGCAGCTCTTCGGTGAGTCGTTCGTGACCCTGCTCGTGATCACGGACCCGCCGGGCACAGTGCCGATATTCCTGGCGTTGACCGGAGCGCTGCCCGCTCGTGATCGCAACCGTGCCGCGTGGCAGGCGGCGGCACTCGCGCTGGGCGTCATCGTGGTATTCGCCGTTGCCGGCCAGCGGTTGCTCAACTACTTGAACGTCGACCTGCCGGCGCTGCAGGGCGCCGGTGGGTTGTTGTTGATCCTGGTCGCGTTGGAGTTGCTGACCGGCCGCACCGACGACGCGAGCCGCGGTGCGACGTCGAACGTCGCGCTCGTGCCGCTGGGTACGCCGCTGCTTGCCGGTCCGGGTGCGATCGTCGCCACCATGCTGTTCGTCCGTCGCGCGGACAGCGTCGGCGAGTACTTCGAGATCGCGGTCGCCGTGTTGCTCGTCATGCTGGTGGTGTGGCTGGCGCTGCGGTTCTCCGGCGTGATCGTACGGATCCTGCGGCCCGGCGGCATCGAGGTCGTGACGCGGATCGCCGGTCTGCTGCTCGCCGCGATCGCGGTGCAACTCATCGCCGACTCGGTCGATGCGTTTGTGACCCAATATGTGAACTCGCCGCACTGAGCGCCGGTGTCGGTGTCCGCTTGCGCCCGTGGCGCGACCGGCGCGTGACCGGGCGTGTCGCCGGCGCAGCCGCCGGGGTGTCGCGCCGGCCGGGCGGGCGCGGGTGTCGCATCTCGGTGGCACGATCGGTGGTGTGGAGCCGTCACCCTTCCAACCGCCACACCGGTCTGCGGCACCGTCGGAGCCGATCGAACAGCTGACCTTTGACGGCATGCCGGAGCGGCTGTTCGTGGCGACGCCCAGTCGGTTGGCTGCGTACGAAGACTGTCCGCGTCGCTACCGGTATGGCTACGTGGACCGGCCGGTGCCGCCAAAAGGCCCGCCGTGGGCCCACAACTCGCTCGGCGCGAGCGTGCACACCGCCCTGCGGAACTGGTACGGCGTGCCAGTCGAGCGTCGCGGCACCGGCGCGCTACCGGTGCTGCTACAGGCGACCTGGGTCGCGGAGGGATACCGCGACGAGGCGCAGGAGCGCGCGGCGTTCCGGATGGCGCTGGCCTGGCTCGAGGACTACGTTGCCGATCTTGACCCGGCGAGCGACCCGGTCGGCGTCGAGCGGGTGGTGGCGGCGAAGACGGACCTGCTGGCGTTCAACGGCCGGGCCGACCGCATCGACCGGCGCGGCGACGAGCTCGTGATCGTCGACTACAAGACTGGGCGTCACCCGGTCGACTCCGATGACGCGCGCGGTTCGAGCGCCCTCGCTCTGTATGCGTACGCCACGACGCGAATGTTCCGTCGATCGTGCCGCCGCGTGGAACTGCATCACTTGCCGACCGGGGTGGTCGCTGCGCACGAGCACACCGAGGCGTCGCTGGACCGCGCGGTCCGGCGCGCGGAGGCGACCGCTCGCGACATCCGTGCGGCGGGCGCCGCGGTGACTGCCGGTGTCGACCCGGATCTGGCATACCCGGTGACACCCGGGCCGCAGTGCGCGTGGTGCGACTTCCGCAAATCGTGCCCGGCGGGCGCGGCCGTGCCGACGCGCGAGCCGTGGTCAGCGGTGGCTCAACAACTCGACGCGTTCGACAGTCACCTGGACGGCCAACCGGCCGCAGCAGCTCGCCGCATCGCCGCCGAGTAGATCGGGCCGTGCAACGCACGGTCCGGCAACGCACGCAGCGCGAGACGGAGCGTCCGAGCCGAGAGCGTCGCCGCCGGATCCGTAGTCGGCAGCCCGGGCAACCCGTAGAGGCGACGTGCCCACGGCGGCAGCAGGCCAACCGCGGTGCTCGCAATCCCGAACCACGCCAGCCGGACGGGCGTGAAGCCGAGCTTGTACGGCATCGGCGGCGCGGTGAGGAACAGCGCCGACTCGGCCGCCTCCTTCGTCATGGCAAGCTCGGGCCGGACGTCGTCGTAGTACGCGGCGATCTCGGCCGCGGTGGACGGTACGGTCGCCGGATCAAGCCCGACGAGTTCGGCGGCCACCAGTTGCTCGGTGTAGTACCGGTCGACATCCGCATCGGACAGTTCCGAACCAGCCCGACGAATCGTGGTCACGAACGACTCGACTTCGGTCACGTGCACCCAGCGCAGCAGGTCGGGCTCGTCGATGCGGTAGCGCTCGCCGCTGCGGGGATCGACCGCGCGCATTCGTCCGTGGATGGCGCGCAGCCGTCTGCCGGCCACGCGGGCCTCGGCCGTCGTGCCGTACACGACCGTCGCGACGTACGTGCCGGTGCGCAAGAGCCTGCCGTAGGGGTCGTCGCGGTAACGCGAATTCTGTGCGACGCCCCACATCGCGCGCGGATGAAGCGACTGGAGGAACAGCGCGCGCAGGCCGGCAAGGGCGAGGATCGGCTCGGCATGGACCCGCCAGCTCACCGAACTCGGGCCGAACAAGCCGAGATCGTCGAGGGCTTGCTGACGCGGGGCGACCGGCTGCGGCATGATCTCAACGATGCCACGCCCCGAACCCATCGCAGCGTCGGCACGTATGCGCTAGTGACACGGAAGATACTTCCTTTGACCGCGCGAGCCGGCGTCTCGCGGCGCCGACGCCGCTGGTCGTCGCACGCGTTCCCCTAACTGGACGTGGCGCTTGCCGCGCCGTGAGTGAGGTGTGCGACGGTGTTCAACCGGATTGCCGGCGTCCCGGCCCATCCGCTGCTCATTCACGCCGCGGTGGTGTTCATCCCGCTGCTGATCATCGGTGCGATCGTCTACGCCCTAGTGCCGAAGGTCCGCGGTCGGATCGGATGGGCGGTACTCGCGCTCGCCGTGATCGGTCCGATTTCGGCGCTGTTCGCGAAGCTGTCCGGCCAGGCCCTTCGCCAGCACCTGATCGACGAGCACTTCAGCGGCACGATCATTACCAAGATCAACCAACACATGTCGTACGGCAACATGACGCTCTGGTTCACCGTCGCGCTCGGTGTCGCCACGCTCGGCGTGGTCGGCTACCTGTGGCGTGTCGTGCCGTCCGGCGGTTCCGAGTCGCTCACCGTACGAGCGGTGAGCGTGGTCGTGACCGTCGCGCTCGGCGCGGTGACGGGCTACTACGTGTTCCGTACCGGGGACACCGGCGCGCACATCGTGTGGGCCAACATCTAGGTCGTCTCGTTCGTCAGCCCGCCACCGCCCGCGCCCGCACGCGCGGTCATGCCACCAGCCGGTCGACCGCTCCGAGCGCGGAACGGATCCGGTCCGGTTGCCGTCTTGCGACCGTTGCGGGGTCTTCGCCGGCGAGGATGGCGCGGATGGCTTCGAGGTGGACGGTGCGGTAGGCGGCGACCGCGAGTGCGGCGACGAGCTCGGGTTCCGCTGTGCCGGTTGCGCCCATGGCATCCGCCAGCTCCGCTGCCAGTTGGTCGGCGAGTTCCCGAGCCCGCGCCTGCAGTGCCCGGGAGGCGGCCACCGTCCGCCACCACGGGACCATGTCCGCCTGCAGGCCGTACGGCGCCCGGTCCGCCTCGGCGGCGGCCACGAACGCGTCCCGGAGCGTGCCGACCGCCGACTTCCCGGACGGACGGTGTCGGACCGCCCGGGTCAGCTGGCCGGCCACCTCCGGGTAGCGGTCGAAGAACAGGTCCTCCTTGCGCGGGAAGTGTGCGAAGACCGTTGGCCGGGCCACGTCGGCGGCTTCGGCAATCTCTGAGACAGACACCTGGTCGAATCCGCGACGCAAGAACAGCGCCGTCGCCACGTCGGAGATTCGCTGGCGTACCTCTGCCTTCTTGCGTTCCCGGCGCCCGGGCGCCAGGCCTGCCGTGCCGCTGTGATGACTGTCGGCAGACATGCCTCGACCATACCAGGTACGAAAACGTACTCGGTATGGATTGACTGCTAAGGTGTCTGACATGCGGAACTACGGGATCAACTACGACACTGGGCTCACCGCCGAAGGGGACTGCACCCGTAAGCACTTCGACGACGCGGTGGTGCAGCGCGAACTGCAGATCATCGCCACTGACCTGCACGCGACCGCGGTACGCGTGTCCGGCGATGACCCGGAGCGACTCGCGCGGGCCGGCGAGCACGCGCTTGCGGCCGGGCTGGAGCTGTGGTTCTCGCCGATCCCGATCAACCTGGAACCCGGCGAGTTGGCCCATTATCTGGCGCGCTTCGCAAACGACGCCGAACAACTCCGGCGGGCGTACGAGGGCCGGGTCGTGCTCGTGCTGGGCTGCGAGATATCGCTGTGGTGCGTGGGTTTCATGCCCGGCGGTACCAGCGTGCTCGACCGCATCGCCGCGGTGACAGATCCGGATCTGCCGAGCAAGCCGGACGTCATGGCTGAGTTGGCCAGCGGGCTAGAGCGGGCCAGGGACATGCTCCGGGACGTCGTCCCCGTCGCCAGGGAACAGTTCGCCGGACCGATTACCTACGCGGCCGGACCGTGGGAATCCGTCGACTGGGATCTGTTCGACGTGGTGTCCGTCGACGCGTACCGGTACGCCAGCAATGCCGCCCGTTACCGGGACGAACTACACGCCTACCGCCGCTTCGGCAAGCCAGTGGCGATCACCGAGTTCGGCTGCTGCACCTACCGCGGTGCCGCCGACCGTGGCGGCATGGGCTGGATGATCGTCGACGTGAGTTCAGACCCACCAGTCATCCCGGCGACCTACGAACGCGACGAGGAAGAACAGGTGACGCACCTGCGCGACATGCTCGCTGTCTACGAAGCCGAGGACGTCGACTCCGCGTTCTGGTTCACTTTCGCCGGATTCGAGACTCCCCGACACCAGACCGATCCGCACCGCGATCTCGATCTCGCCTCGTACGGCGTCGTGGCGGTGCTGAACGGTGAACGCGGCGCCACGTATCCGGACATGGCCTGGGAGCCGAAGCCGGTCTTCGGTGCGCTTGCCGACGCCTACGCGCGCCGAGGTGCTTAGAAGAGGACTCGCCCGCAGAGAATCAGCAGCACGATCAGCGCGACCGCGCCGGTCACCAGGCCGACTCCGTACGTGACCGTACGGGCCTGCTGCTCTTGCGCGTCGATAACGACGTCGTCCTGATGAGGCAATTCGCGAGCCGGCGGCACTTCGATGAACGTCGGTGGTCGCCAAGTAGCGTCCGGCGCCTCCGAGCGTGGTGGGCCGGTATAGACGGCGTCCGCGGGAGCGCTTGGCGCGGGTGGTTCCTCGGTCCACGATGGCCGGCGCCAGACCTGCTGGTCCCAACCATCCGTGCCGGGTCCGGACGGTTCCACGCGCCGCGATGTTGGTTGCGCTCGGGGCGACGCGGGTTCAGCTCCGCTTTCGGCTGGGCGCAGCGGATCCGTACCGCCGTCGGACGGCGGTTCCGGGCGCGGATCCAGCGGATTTGTCACGGTCCGACGCTACCAAGCCCACGTTCCGCACGAGGGCTACGCTCGCCAACGTGGATCGCGATTGGGAGCGTTCGGACGACGACCGCGACGTCGACTTCGGCGACGACGACCAACCGACGCTTCCCGATCAGACGCGCGACGACACGGATCTGGGTTGGGGAGAGCGCTCGTCGGACGACGACGATCGGTTGCTCGACGACCGGCCGCCACACTACGACGGCGACGATTGGTAGTCGGCGATCTAGCCGGCGGGCTCAGGCCGGCGAGCTAGCCGCGGTCTTCGGCGCCGAATCCGAGGAAGACTTCGCCGTGCTCTTGTCGGACGACGA
Organism: Micromonosporaceae bacterium; assembly: GCA_035263025.1. Taxonomy (GTDB): domain Bacteria; phylum Actinomycetota; class Actinomycetes; order Mycobacteriales; family Micromonosporaceae; genus DASQPR01. Next base: position 8,747 of record DATFRR010000132.1, on the reverse strand, counting down.
GCCCGACGAACCCGAACCGTTGGACTTCGAGTCGGACGACGAGCCGGACGAGCCGCCGTCGGACGATGAGCCGGACGACCCGCTGTCGGACGATGAGGCCGCGTCCTTCGACTTAGCCGCGGTCGACGACTCCGAGGCGCCGGACCGTGAGTCGGTGCGGTAGAAGCCCGAGCCCTTAAAGACGATGCCGACCGCCGAGAACACCTTCCGCAAGCGCCCCTCGCAGGCCGGGCACACCGCGAGCGGCTCGTCCGAGAACGACTGGACGGCCTCGAGCTGGTGGCCACACGCGGTGCACGCGTACTGGTAGGTGGGCAACTTCCGCCTCCAAGATCTCCAACGGGGCAGTTGCTGGCCAGTCAGGGGTTTGGCACTCGCGCCTGCCGAGTGCCAATGATGACCCATTCGGCGCGTATCGTCCAGCCAGCGCCGGCCAACGTCACATCGCGGCAAACCAGTGCACGCCGGTGGGATCGATGACACCGTGTACCGGGCGATCGTGTGGTTCGGCCGGGACCGGCTCGGAGAGGATCTCGCCGGGGTAGAGCAACGCCACGACGATCGCCGCGTCGCCGAGACGGGCCAACGCCCGGTCGTATGACCCGCCGCCGCGACCGAGGCGCATGCCGTGCCGGTCGACGGCGATCGCGGGCGCGATCACCACGGCCGCCTCGGTGATCGCGTGGACGCCGAGCGGCAGACCGTCGGGTTCGTGCGGGCCACGCCGGCCGGGCGTGAGCAGACCGCGGTAGTCCGCCCATTCGAGATCGTTATCCGGCTGCCAAACCGGTAGGAGCAGCCGGCCTGCGTGGGCCGCCAGGACCGCGGGCAGCGACGCGCCGCCGGGCTCGTTCGGCATGGGTGCGTACCCGGCAACCGTGAGGCGCCCGGCGTCCGGGCGGGCGTCGAGCCAGCGTGCGACCTCGTCGCACAGCAGCCGGTCATGCTCGGCGCGCTCGGTTTCGGACGTCGCCCGCCGTGCGTCGAGCACCCGCAGCCTGAGGTCGCGCTTCGGCTCTCCGATCATCACGTGGCCTCCACGCGTCGTCCGGTGGCCGGCACGACAGGCGAGCACGGCATCACCCAAACACGGACGGGCGACGCGCGCCGCAGAGATGGTCGAAATCCACGCATTATGTCAGCATTGCATCCAAAGGGGTCCGATCGCGACGCGCACTTGAAGCGTCGCAGCGCCGGAGCTGGCTGTTCGAGCGCCGTGCGGCAAACGGTACGCGGTCGCCGTCGTCGCAGGGTTCTGGCGCCATGTGTTGCCTCGTGGGGGGAGGTCACGTGACGCTGCGTGCGCGACTCACCGCCACGCTCCTCGGCGTTGCCGTGGCACCCGTACTGGTCTGCGGCGTGGTCGTGACCATCGCGGCCGGATCCATGGACCGCGCGCACGACGCGGCACGCCTCGACGTGGCCGCCACCGCATTGCGGACCAGCGTGACGGCGACATGCGACCGACTGCGTGCGGCCGCGTCGTCGGTAGCGTCGTCGGTGTCGGCTGACGGCAGTGGCACGGCGTCGAGCTCATCGACCGCGCTGGCGTCCGCGATCGTGTCTGCCGGTCGCGCATCGGGCGTCGCGGTGGACACGACATCAGGCGCCGGTACGTTCACGACGATCGGTACCCCGGTCGAGCCGTGGGCGTGGTGTACGCCGGTTCCGGGTACGTCGGCGCCTGCGCTGGCGGGCGCGAACTCGTCCGCGCCGGTTGCGCTGGCGGCCGGCGCCACGGTACGCGGACCGGAAGGTACGACGACCGGCTACGCGTACGCGGCGCAGGCGCTCGACTCTGGGTACGTCACCGGGCTCGCGGCCGACATCGGTGCCGCCGTGACAGTCGGGCCGGACTCGACCGACTTGACGGCTCCGTACGTACGCCGGATCGCCCCGTTCGCCGGCGAGCCGGTCGAGTTCACCGTGTCCGTACCGGCGACGACGCGATCCGGTCTCATCCCGAGTGTGGCGGGTCTGGCCGCGCTGGCCGCCGCGTTAGCTTTGCTGGCCGCGCGCAGGATCGGCCGCCGCATCGAGCACGTGCCGGAGCCGGTGGACCTCGACGTTCTTGGCGACACCCTGTCCAGCACCCATGACCTGCCCCGGATCCTGCGCCTCATCCTCGATTCGGCGATTGCCGCGACCGCGGCGACCAAGGGCGTCGTGCTGCTCGTCAACGGCAACGGCGCGCTCGAGGTGCAATGCGCCCAGGGCGTCGACTCGGTTGGCATTGACACGACGTCGCACAGGGGACCGGCGGTCAGCGTGTGGCGTTCGGTGGCCACGACCGGCGTCGCGCGTCGCGGTCGCGTGTCCGGGCCGTCCGCCAACGGGGCGTCCGGCAACGGGCGCGCAACACAGCACGGCACCTTTCTCGCCGTACCCATGCAACTGCCGTCGCCCGACGGCGCGATCGCACGCCCGGACGCGGCACCGGACGCGGCGGTTGCGACCGTGCGCGGCGTGATCGCGCTCTACGACCGCGCTGGCGGCGCCGATTTCGACGACGGCGACTTGCAAACCGTTCGCACGTTCGCCGGCCACGCCGCCGTCGCGGTGGACAACGTGCGCCTGCATGACGAGGCACGCCGGCTGTCGCATACCGATCCGCTCACCGGTCTCTACAACTTCCGGCACTTACAGGACACGCTCGACCGGGAAGTCAGCCGATCGCAACGGTTCGGCCATCCGCTGTGCGTGATGGCGGTCGACCTCGACCTCTTCAAACGCATCAACGACACGTACGGGCACGGCGCGGGCGACGCGGTGCTGGTCGAGTTCGCGCGGCGCGTCGGCAGCGTGATCCGCGGCGTCGACCTCGCGTTCCGCGCCGGCGGCGAGGAGTTTGTGTTGCTGCTGCCGGAGACCGGCGCGCCCGGCGGTGCGGCGCTGGCGCAACGACTCGGCGCGGTGCTGCGCGACACCCCGATGATCGTGCCGGACGTGCTTCGGGCCACGGCGAATCTCGCGACGATGGAGCTTCCGCTCGTGCGCCTGGCCGGACACGACGCGTGGCCATCGGACGGCTCGACGGGCAGCGGCCGGGTCATGAGCTCGGTCAGCGGAGGTTCGCCGGCCGTGGCACCTCGCCACATGGCCCGCGTATCCATCACGGTGTCCATCGGTGTCGCGGTATTTCCGGATCACGGCGCGACGGCACGCCATCTGCTCGAGGCGGCGGATCTCGCGCTCTATGCGGCGAAGTCGGCCGGCCGCGACACCTATCGGGTGGCCGAGCCGCCAGCGGCCCGGTCCGTCGACGACGGCGCGGCAGCCACCCCGGATCGCGCCGCAGCGGCCGGAACCGTCGACACCGCGGTCGGCGCAGGTGACGGTTCGGACACGGTCGGGGTGGATCGACCCGACGCGGCCGCCGGTGAGCCGAATCCCGACCGGAACCGTCCTGACCAGGGCGCCGAGCCCTTGGGCGCCGCTGAGCCGGCGAGCGTGCGGACGCGCGTGCCAGGCGGCGAGTCAACCAGCGGTCCGCCGCCGCAACGCGCGCGCGGCCGATAGTGTGCGGTCATGGCCGCACATGATGGGACCTCCGACCAGCCTTCGCCCGCCGCGACGGGTCGACGCGCACGCAAGGCGGTGATCCCGACCGGCGGCTTGGCCACCCGGTTCCTGCCCGCTACGAAGGCGGTGCCGAAGGAGTTGCTGCCGGTGGTCGACCGGCCAGTGCTGCAATACATCGTCGAGGAGGCCGCCCGGGCGTCCATCCACGACATTCTGCTGGTCACCGGTCGTGGCAAGACGTCGATGGTGGACCACTTCGACCGCCGGCTCGACCTCGAGACGCGCCTCGAAGCCAAGGGCGATATGGACATGCTCAACGAGATCCGCCGGCTGTCGGATCTCGCCGAGATCTTCACGCGGCGGCAGGGCGAACCGCTCGGCCTCGGTCACGCCATCTCGATCGCCGAGTCTCATGTCGGCGGCGAGTCGTTTGCCGTGCTGCTCGGCGACGAGTTCACCGACGTCGACTCGCCGCTTCTGCCGGACATGCTGGACCTGCAGGAACGCACCGGCGGCATCGTTCTCGCCTTCCTGGTCGTCCCGGATGACGAAGTGAGCCGTTGGGGCATCGCCTCGGTCGAGCCGACCGGGACGACGGACGTCGTACGCGTGACGGGGCTGGTCGAGAAGCCGACACCGGCCGAGGCACCGAGCAATCTCGCGCTGGTCGGCCGATACGTCCTGCCGAGTGACATCTTCGACGCGATCCGGCGGACGAAGCCCGGCTCGGGCGGGGAGATCCAGCTCACCGACGCGATGGCGATCTTGCTGGCGGAGGGTACGCCGGTGCACGGCATCGTTTATCACGGCACCCGTTACGACACCGGGGTGCCACTCGGTTATCTGCAGGCAGTCGTACAACTCGCGAGCGTCCGGCCGGACATCGGGCCGGCCTTCCTCGAGTGGCTCACCGACTTCGTCAAGGAGCGCAGCGGATGACCGCTACCACGCAGCCAGCCTCGCCGGCGCAGCCACCCTCGCCGGCCACCGAGGTGGTCTGGCCGAGCACCTCGATCGCCGAGCTCACTCCGCTCGCCGATTACCTCGGCACCGTGCTGCGTGGACTACGCCCACTGCCGTCGCTGGAGATCGACTTGACGCAGGCGTACGGCAACGTGCTCGCCGAGGACGTACGCGCGCCGAGCGCACTGCCCGCCTTCGACCACGCATGCGTCGACGGGTACGCGGCACGCTCCGATGATCTGGCCGGCTGCGACCGCAACAAGCCGGCGCACTTGAACGTCATCGGGGATCTGTCGGCGTCGAGTTGGCGCCCGGTGCGGCTCACGCCGGGGACGTGTTTCGCGGTGGCCGCCGGCGCTGCACTGCCGGCGATGGCCGACGTCGTGATCCCGGCCAGCTATACCGATCAGGGCCTGGCCGCCGTGGAGATCTTCCTGGCGCCGAAGCGCGGGTACGGCATCCGTCGCGCCGGCGACGAACTCGCCGCCGGAGCGTTGCTCGCCTCCGCCGGCACCATCGTGACGCCGTCCCTCGTCGCGGTGCTCGCGGCGACCGGCGTTGGTCACGTCGTCGTACGGCCGAGTCCGCGGGTCGCGGTGGTGGCGACCGGACACGAGTTGGTCGACACCGGCCGCGCAAGCCAGCCGGGGCAGGTCGTGGACGTGAACTCGCACGCGCTGACCGCCGCCGCCGCGGAGGCCGGTGCACACGGGTACCGTCTCGGCATCTGTGACGACGACCCCGACGGACTCCGCGCGTTGCTCGACGACCAGACGCTGCGCGCCGATCTGATCGTGACGACCGGCGGCTCCGGCACCGGCCCCGGCGACATGGTGCGACGCGTCCTCGCGCGCGGCCCGGTCACATTCACCGACGTGTCGATCTACCCGAGTTCGTCGCTGGGTTTCGGCGTGATCGGCGGCGCGGAGGTGCCGATCGTGTGCCTGCCCGGCGACCCAGGCGCCGCGTTGATCGGCTTCGAGGTGCTCGCGCGGCCGGTGATCCAGGTGCTCGCCGGCGCCGAGCCGGTGTTCCGGCCGAGCGTACGGGCGCATCTGCTGGATACCGTCTACTCGCCGACCGGGCTTCGCGAGTTCCGGCCGGGCAAGGTCAGCGAGCGTCGCGGCGGCGGCTACACGGTGTCGCCGCTGAACGGTGGACCCTACACGCTGTCCGGCATGGCGGAGGCGAACGGCCTGCTTGTGCTCGGCGAGAAGGTGATGACGGCGAGCGCTGGCTCCATGGTGGATGTGTTGCTGCTGGACCGACGTCGATGACCGCGCCGGGGTGGCCGGTGGTGCTGCGCGACGGTGCCGTCGAGTTGCGGCCCTACCGTCATCGCGACGGCCGAACGTGGTCGCAGCTGCGTCGCACCAACGAGGCATGGCTTGCCCGCTGGGAGCCGACCACGATCGGCGACTGGCGCGATCTGAACTCCCCGCTGGCGTACCGGTCGCTGCTGCGCGAGCTGCGGCGTACGGCTCGGGAGGGCACAGCGATGCCGTTCGCGATCTGGCTGGTCGAGGGCGACAACTCCCGCATGGTTGGGCAGCTCACCATCGGCAACATCGTGCGTCGGGCATTCTGCTCCGGACACGCCGGCTACTGGATCGACGCCTCCGTCGCTGGTCGCGGCATCATGCCGACCGCGCTGGCGCTCGCCACCGATCACGCGTTCACGTCCGGCGGTATGCACCGCATGGAGGTCAACATCCGGCCGGAAAACACCGCGTCGCGCCGCGTCGTGGAGAAGCTCGGGTTCCGCGAAGAGGCGCTGCACGTGCGCTATCTGCACATCGACGGCGGGTGGCGGGATCACATCGGGTACGCCTTGACCGCGGAAGAGATCCTCCGCGACGGCGGATTATTGAACCGCTGGCACCGGCTCCGCGACGGGTCGCAGACGCGCTGACGTTCGTGGTCGGCCGGCGTCCGAGAGGCGCTGATCAGCGCCGACACGCGGTGCAGCGGCGCGAATGCCGGGCATGCGGTGCAACCGGTCGTAACCTCAGTTGGCCGGAATCGCGCTGATGCGCTTCACCGGTATGCACGTGACAAGCTGCCGGTTCGGGGAGGGATGGGGTGCCGACCTCGGTGCTCCTCGCCGTGCTCGCTGCCGCCGCATTGCTCGCGCTCGCACCCGCGCTGGTTCGCCGGTACGACGCGACCGAACGTCTTGCGGCCGAGCGCGCGGAGTCGACGGCGCGGGTGTTGGATCGCCGCCGCCGTCGACGCACCGTGCCCGGCCCTCGGCCGATGTTCGCGCCGCGACCGGTGGTGGCGATCGGACGCGCCGCACCGGTGATCATCGGGTGGCAGATGGCCACCGTGGAGACGATGACGGTGCCGGTCATGCTCGCGCCGGATTGGGTGCTCGCCGGCGATTCGTCGCTCGTCGATGACGTGGACGAATCCGCGGAGGCAGCCGGCAAGTCGCCCGCGACGATCCGCCGGGCGGTCTGGCTGGTACGCAGCTCGCGGCGCGAGGTGGCAGCGTCGGCTCGGCTCGATGACGGCGCCGGGTCGCTTCCGTTGGATGACGGCGCCGGCTCACGTCGGTTGGACGATGGGGCCGGCTTGCGTCGGTTGGACGATGGCGTCGGATCGGTTTGGAGCGCCGCCGCGACGCCGGCCTGGCTGGAGGATACGAGCAAGTCGATCCTCGTCGACGAGGAACTTGAGTCGCCTCAACCAGATCGCGTCGCGGAGCATCCGGTATCAGCGCGGAGCGCAACCTCGTCGCGTCGAAGCGATGTCGCGATCGGCCGCCGCACTGGGCCGACTAATCGGCGCGGCGCGCGGCCGCAGCGCATCCCGCAGAGCCCGGCGGTGCGTCGCCGTCGCCGAGTGCTGGCAAGCCTCGTGTTGTTCAACACCGTCGAGTTGATCGGTGTGTTCACGGTCAGCCCGGGATTCTGGACCGGTTTCGCGGTCACGCTATTGATGCTCGTGGCCTACGTCGTACACCTGCGCAACGAGGCGTTGGTCGGTGCGCGACGTCGCCGTGCAGCGGACGAACGGGCGGCGGTCATCGAGGCCGTACAGGCAGAGATCCGCGAGGAGCAGACTCGGCGGGCCGCCGCCCGCAAGGACGCGCTGCGCCGCGCCGCGGCCGCTCGAGCGTCCGCCCAGCGCGAAGCCGTACAGCTGACCCAGCGGTACGTCGACTTCGATCCGGAGCGACGCGTACGGGTGCGGGGCCGGCAGTACGAGACCGGCGGATGGGACCGGCGTGTCGCCAACGACTGAGCGTGCCCGAGCGGCGCATGGTCGGGTTGATCAGGCGGGCGCGAGGCGCGCTTACCGACTCGCCGTTGCCGATGGCTACCTGTTAATCTGATCGCCGGTCAGTTCGCCAGAAAGCGACCTGTTCCGGGGTTGTGGCGCAGCCTGGTAGCGCACCTCGTTCGCATCGAGGGGGTCAGGGGTTCAAATCCCCTCAACTCCACACCGAGTTCAGAGGCCATCTCTCAATCGCGGAGGTGGCCTTTCCCGATCTTGCCGGCAAGAGGTTGCCGTGTCAGAGGTCGTGTCAGCGGCGTGGCAGGTCCGTGACAGTCCGGATCTCGATAGTTGGCCGCATGAACAGTTCAGCGATTGCAGTTTCAGGACTGCGAAAGGCCTTCGGGAACAAGATCGTGCTCAACGGCATCGATCTGGACGTTCCCACCGGCACGATCTTCTCCCTGCTTGGCCCGAACGGGGCCGGCAAGACGACCACGGTCAACGTGCTCACCACGCTCATGAAGGCCGACGGCGGGACGGTGCGAGTCGGCGGGCACGACGTCGCCACCGAGGCGAAGGCGGTGCGCGCGACGATCGGCGTCACCGGCCAGTTCGCGGCGGTGGACGAGCTACTAACTGGGCAGGAGAACCTCCAGCTGATGGTGGATCTGAGCCCAGTGCCCGCCAAGGAGGGCAAGCGGACCATCACCGAGCTGCTGGAGCGGTTCGATCTGGTCGAGTCCGCGCAGAAGCTCGTATCCACCTACTCCGGTGGCATGCGCCGCAAGCTCGATCTGGCGATGACGCTCGTCGGCAACCCGCGCATCATCTTCCTGGACGAGCCGACGACGGGTCTCGACCCGCGTAGCCGTCGCACCATGTGGTCGATCATTCGTGAGCTGGTGGCCGATGGCGTGACCATCTTCCTCACCACCCAGCAGCTCGACGAAGCCGACCAGCTCGCCGACCGGATCGCGGTGCTCGACCAAGGCCGCCTGGTCGCCCAGGGCACGCCTGACGAGCTCAAGCGCCAGATC
>DATFRR010000131.1:0-2205 GCA_035263025.1 Micromonosporaceae bacterium | reverse complement strand
TGGCCGAGCAGAGCCTGGGCGGCGAGGACTTCGCCTGGTACCTGCGCGATGTGCCCGGTGCGCTCGCGCGGCTCGGGGTCCGCAAGCCGGGAGACCCGACGAGCCGGGACCTGCACCAGGGCGGCTTTGACGTCGACGAACGAGCCATCGGGGTCGGCGTTCGAGTGACGGTAGCGACCGCGCTGCGGGCGCTGGCCGAGCTCAACTAACTGTGCGCCGCGTTAGACGATCAGGGACAAGTTCGTAACGATCGCGTAGCAGGCGGGTGACCGACACCAACACAGCCGGTCAACAGGGCTTAATCTGAGCCAGTTTTCCCGCGCCGGTCGAGAAGCGCGGATGCTCCGTGGAGGGAGACCACACTTTGCGACGGGTTATGAAGTTTGCACCGGTTCTGCTCGCCGGTGTTCTAGTTATGAGCGCGTGCGGTGGGGACGACGACGGAACGTCCGGTGGCGGCGCCCCGTCCCCCACAGCGACGAGCAGCCTGAAGGTCGGCCTGGCCTACGACATCGGCGGTCGTGGTGACCAGTCCTTCAATGACGCCGCGGCCCGTGGTCTCGACAAGGCGAAGACCGACTTCGGGATCGCCGCGGACAACGTCAACGAGCTCGAGGCGACCGCAGGCGAAACCGATGCCCAGAAGGAGGAGCGGCTGCGCCAGCTCGCTGAGGCTGCCTACAACCCGATCATCGCGGTCGGTTTCGCCTACTCGGGCCCGCTAGCTAAGGTCGCGGCGGACTACCCCGATATCAAGTTCGCCATCATCGACGACGCGGCGGCGAAGGGTGACAACATCGCCAACCTGACGTTCGCCGAAAACGAGGGCTCGTTCCTCGTCGGAGTGGCGGCCGCACTGAAGTCGGAGGCCAACCACATCGGCTTCGTCGGCGGTGTGGACGTGCCGCTCATCCACAAGTTCCAGGCCGGCTACGAGGCGGGCGCCAAGGCGGTCAAACCGGACATCAAGATCGACGTGACGTACCTGACCCAGCCGCCGGACTTCACCGGCTTCAACGACGCGGCCAAGGGGCAGACGGCGGCGAGCGGCATGTTCGACGCCGGCGCCGATGTCGTCTACCACGCGGCTGGCGGCTCGGGCGGTGGCGTGTTCACCGCAGCCAAGACGGCCGGCAAGATGGCGATCGGGGTCGACTCCGACCAGTACAACACCGCCGATCCGGCGGTGCGCGACGTCATCATCACGTCGATGCTCAAGAAGGTCGACGTCGCGGTGTACGACTTCATCAAGTCGATGAACAGCGGCCAGTTCACCGCGGGCGAGAAGGTTTACAACCTCGCGGCGGACGGGGTCGGCTACTCGACCTCCGGCGGCAAGATCGACGACATCGTGCCGCAGATCGACGAATTCAAGACAAAGATCATTAACGGTGAGATCACGGTTCCAACCAGCTGATGATCGGTACGAGCCCGGGGAGACGCGGTAGCGTCTCCCCGGGCTCTACTCAACTGCTGCCTGGCTCCATGCCTAAGGGGGTTGCATCATCAGTGACGTGACCACTCCGGATCCGCCGGCCGCAACAGTGTCTGCGCCGGCATCCGCCGTCGAGCTGCACGGAATCACCAAGCGCTTTCCCGGAGTCGTGGCCAACCGGGACATCGACATCGTGGTCCAGCACGGGCACGTGCACGCGATCGTCGGTGAGAACGGCGCCGGCAAGTCGACGCTGATGAAGATCCTCTACGGCATGCAACGACCGGACGAGGGCCGGATTGTCGTCAACGGCCGCGAATCGGTTTTCCACACGCCGGCGGATGCGATCGCCGCCGGCATCGGCATGGTGCACCAGCACTTCATGCTGGCCGACAACTTGACAGTCCTCGAGAACATCGTTCTAGGCAGCGAGCCGACGGGCCGGCTCAACCGGATCGACTTCGACGCCGCCCGTGGGCGGATCAAGGAGCTATCCGACACGTACGGACTTGACGTCGACCCGGACGCGCTGCTGGAGGAACTTGGCGTCGGCGACCGGCAGCGGGTGGAGATCGTCAAAGTGCTCTACCGTGGCGCCCGCATTCTCATCCTGGACGAGCCGACCGCCGTGCTGGTCCCGCAGGAGGTGGATGAGCTGTTCGACAACCTGCGCGGTCTCAAGGCCGAGGGCCTCACCGTTCTGTTCATCTCGCACAAGCTCGACGAGGTGCTCGCGGTAGCCGACGAGATCACCGTGATCCGGCGCGGCA
>DATFRR010000130.1:0-8961 GCA_035263025.1 Micromonosporaceae bacterium | reverse complement strand
CGCTCCATTGTGGACAATCCTGTCGTGTTGCCGGACGGACGCGTCGTGTCGACGGGCAACTTCCACGGCGCGCCGCTCGGCTTCGCCGCGGACTTCTTGGCGATCGCCGCCGCCGAGGTCGGCTCGATCGCGGAGCGCCGCGTCGACCGCCTGCTCGACGTGGTGCGGTCACGCGACCTGCCGGCGTTTCTGACCCCGGATCCGGGTGTCAACTCCGGGCTGATGATCGCGCAGTACACAGCCGCCGGCATCGTGGCGTCCAACCGCCGCCTCGCGTCGCCAGCGAGCGTGGACTCGATTCCGACGTCGGGCATGCAGGAAGATCACGTGTCGATGGGCTGGGCCGCGACATGCAAGCTGCGGACGGTGCTCGAGAACCTCACGTCACTCCTCGCCGTCGAGCTGTTGGCGGCGGTGCGCGGTCTGCAACTTCGGTCACCGCTGACACCATCACCGGCCGGCCGCGCGGCGGTCGCCGCGGTCGGTGCGATCGCCGGGCCGCCCGGACCGGACATCTTCCTCGCCCCGGTCATCGAGCAGACGCGGGCGCTCGTTGCCGGTCGCAACCTCCGCCGCGAGGTAGAAGCGGCCATCGGTCCGCTGGCGTGACCGAGCCCGTGGCGGGACCCAGCCGCTTCTACCGGCCGATGGCCGCGCGGGACACGGCCGAGCGGCACCGTGCGTCCACTCCGCTCGAGCTGCTGTTCGACCTGTGCTTCGTGGTCGCCGTATCGCAGGCCAGCGGGCGACTCCATCACGCGCTGTCGGCCGACGAGATCGGTCACGGCGTGGGGCGCTACCTTCTCGTGTTCTTCGCGATCTGGTGGGCGTGGGTGAACTTCACGTGGTTCGCCTCGGCGTACGACAACGACGACGTGCCGTACCGGCTGGCCACCATGGTGGTCATCACCGGTGCGCTGATCCTCGCGGCCGGGATCCCGCGCGCCTTCGACCGTGGCGACCTTGTCGTGCTCGTCATCGGGTACGTCATCATGCGGCTCGCCATGGTCGCGCAATGGGTACGGGCCGCGATCTCCGATCCGCCACGCCGTGTCACGGCGCTGCGATTCGCCGTCGGCATCGCAGTCGTACAGGTCGCATGGGTCGTCCGTCTCTGGATCCCGGCGGATCTCTCGGTCGCGAGCTTCCTCGTCCTCGTCGTCTGCGAACTGGCCGTGCCGGTGTACGCGGAGCGGGCAGCCGGCACCACATGGCATCCGACCCACATCGCGGAACGGTACGGACTCTTCACGCTGATCGTGCTCGGCGAGTCGGTGCTGGCATCGACCACCGCGGTGCAAGCCGGCTTCGACGTCGGCGGAGAGCGCTTGCCACTGCTGGCGTTGAGCGCGGCGGGACTCGTCATCGTGTTCGCGATCTGGTGGGTCTACTTCGACCGGCCCGGCGAGGAGGTGCTGACCACGCGACCGTCCGGCTTCCTCTACGGGTACGGCCATTATGTTGTGTTCGCATCCGCCGCGGCGATCGGCGCTGGCATCACCGTGGAGGTCGACGCTCTCCTCGGGATCGGCGAGCTGTCGACTCACGCCGCGGCGTTTGCCGTCGCGATTCCGGTGGCGTGCTTCCTCGCGAGCGTGTGGTTCGTTCATCGGCGGCCGGGCGAGCCGGTTCGCGCGGTGGCGTTCCCGGTCGCCGCGGTGTTGGTGCTCGCGACGCCGCTCGGACCCCAGCCGCTCGCACTGATCGCGGCGATCCTGGTCGGGCTCGTCGCCCTGACCGCAGCAACTTCACCGAAGTCGTCCCTAAACCGCACGGCGAAGCCGCAACTTCGGTGAACTTGCGGCGATCAGGAGAACTCGCGGGCGATGACCTCAGCGAGGCCGCGAAACGCCTTACCGCGATGGCTGATCGCGTCCTTTTCCTCCGGCGCGAGCTCGGCGTTGGTACGCGTCTGACCGTCCGCGACGAAGATCGGGTCGTACCCGAAACCGCCCGTACCCCGGCGGGCGCGCACCAGGTGGCCGGGCATTCGGCCGTCCACGGTAAAGGTGCGGCCGTCCGGCAGCGCGAGCGCCGCGACGCACACGAAGGCGGCGCCGAGCGCATCGTCGGGTACGTCGGCGACCTGAGCCAGCAGCAGATCGAGGTTCGCGTCGTCATCGCCGTGCCGGCCGCACCACCGAGCGCTGAAGATGCCCGGCATGCCGCCCATCACGTCGACCGCGAGCCCGGAGTCGTCGGCGACGGTGGCAAGGCCGGTGTGCACCGCACCCTCGCGTGCCTTGATCAATGCGTTGTCCGCGAACGTCAGCCCCGACTCGGGCACCTCGACGTAGTCGTCGACATCGGACATTCCGATGATCGTCACGCCCGCCACATCCGGCGCAGCGTCGAGGATGCGTTGCAGCTCGAGCAGCTTGCGTGCGTTGCGCGTGGCCAGCAGGATCCGCATCACCGCGCGACCGCGGCACGCGGTGTGGCGAGCGGTTTGGCGAGCGCGGCGGCCTGCAACTCGGCGAGCTGCGCGCAACCCGCGACGCCGAGGTCGAGCAACGCGTCGAGTTCTGCGCGCCGAAACACGTTGTGCTCGCCGGTGCCCTGCACCTCGACGAACTCACCGTCGCCCGTACACACGATGTTCATGTCCACCTCGGCGATGCCGTCCTCGGCGTAACACAGGTCCAGGCGCGGCTCGCCATCGAGGATGCCGACGCTGACCGCGGACACCGAGCGGTGGATCGCCGCGTCCGGTCGACCGCTCAGCATTCCCTGGCCGGCCATCCACGTGACCGCGTCGCGCAGCGCTACATACGCCCCGGTGACCGCCGCGGTGCGCGTGCCACCGTCGGCCTGCAGGACGTCGCAGTCGATCACGACCGAGTTCTCACCGAGCGCGCCGAGGTCAATGCACGCGCGCAGGCTGCGGCCGATCAAACGGGAGATTTCGTGGGTACGGCCACCCACCCGGCCCTTGATGCTCTCGCGGTCGTTGCGCGTGGTGGTGGCACGCGGCAGCATCGCGTATTCGCTCGTCACCCACCCGAGGCCGGAGCCCTTGCGCCACCGTGGCACCCCGGCCGTCACGCTCGCGGTGCACAGCACGCGGGTGTCGCCGAAGTCGACGAGCACCGAGCCTTCCGCGTGCATGTTGTACCCACGGGTCAGCGTGACGGGGCGGAGCTCATCGGGTTTGCGTCCATCGGGTCGGGCCATGCCCGCCATCGTACGGGCGCACTCGCCGACGCGTAGCGATGCCGCGAGGCGGCAGCCGGTCAGATGTCGTAGGTAGCGCCCGGCCGGACGATGTCGATCGGACCGGAGAACGCACTCGACGCTGCCTCGAGCGTGAGGCTCTCGCTCCCCCACGCCGTCACCAGGTGGGTAAGCAATAGCTGGCGGACACCGGCCTTGGTGGCCGCGTCGCCGGCATCACGGCCGGTCATGTGAAGCCCGGACGGGTTGTCCTCGGTGTCGAGGAAGCTCGCCTCGCAGAGGAACGCATCCGCGCCGGACGCCAGCCGGATCAGCGAGTCACACGGCGCGGTGTCGGCTGAGTAGGCCAGCGTTCCGCCGTCGTGCTCAATGCGCACGCCGTAGGTCTCGACCGGGTGCTCGACGCGGTCCACCGCCACCGTCAACGGTCCGATCTCCAGCGTGCCGGGTCCGAGCGTGTGGAACGTGTAGACGTCGTCGAGCGGCCCTTCGTCGCTGCCGTACGTCGCGATCATCCGTTCCCGTGTGCCGGCCGGTCCGAACAGCGGCAGCCGCTCGTACGGGCCGTCCGGCGCGTAACGGCGCACCACGACGTACGAGCAAGCGTCGAACATGTGATCGCAGTGCAGATGGGTGAGCAGGACGGCGTCGATGCTCTTGAGGCCCGCGTAGCGCTGCAACGCGGACAGTGAGCCGGTGCCGAAGTCCAACATCAGGCGGAAGCCCTCGGCCTCGATCAGGTATGCCGAACAGGCCGACTCGGGGCCGGGAAAGCTTCCGGCGCAGCCGAGCACGGTGAGCTTCACTCCGACCCCCGGGCACCGACCGCGGTGGGCGCGGCAGCGTTCGTGGCGGGCGGGATCGCACCCGTCGTCGTGACCGCATGTGCCGCTGCGGCGAGACCGGCACCGACGCCGACGATGTCCTCGGACGGGCGCGCCACCTCGGCGGCGACGCGGTCGGCTGGGACCAAACCAGCTCCGGCCGCAATGCGGTCCGCCGCGGCCACCTCTGGACCGAGAAACCGCTGCGCGAGCCGAGCGAACGCCGCCGGATCGCCGGTGCACGCGAAGTCATGTCGCGGCACGCTCGCCTCGTCCGGCCGGAACATGTCACGCTCGGTCAGCTGCCGGTAGACCTCTCGCGCGGTCTCGTCGGCACTCGACACGAGCGTGACCCCATCGCCCATCACCACGCCGAGCATGCCCGTCAGCAGCGGGTAGTGCGTGCAGCCGAGCACGACGGTGTCGACCTGGGCGCGCTGTAGCGGCTCGAGGTATCCGTGCGCGAGCCCGAGCAGCGCACGTCCGGACGTGATGCCGCGCTCGACGAAGTCGACGAACTGCGGGCACGCGACGCTCGTCACGGTCACGTGGGGAGCGGCCGCAAAACCGTCCTCGTACGCGCCGCTGGCGACCGTAGCCGCCGTACCGATCACACCGATCTGGCTGTTGCGCGTCGCGGCGACCGCCCGCCGGACCGCTGGCCGGATCACCTCTACCACCGGCACCGAATAGCGCTCCCGCGCGTCGTGCAGGCAGGCCGCCGAGGCCGTGTTGCACGCGATCACCAGCATCTTCACGCCCTCGTCGACCAGTCGATCGAGGCATCCGAGGGCGAGGCGCCGCACCTCGGCGATCGGGCGGCTGCCGTACGGAAGGTGCGCGGTGTCGCCGAGGTAACGCACTTCCTCGTGCGGCAGCTGATCGAGGATCGCGCGGGCCACCGTCAGGCCGCCGACTCCCGAGTCGAAGATGCCGATCGGCGCGTCGCTCACGCTGCGGAGCCTACGCTGCGCAGCGGTGGCACAAGGGACACATCGGGCACCCCTGTCTGGAACGTGACAGGCGTCATCCTCGGCCGATGCGGCCGCGACGGCCCACCGCGCGCTCGCGGCGGTTGTCTCGGTAGGCTGACTCCACGGGGTGTTGCGCGAGCCCAACCCGACGCGCCGGATCGGTGGGCCGATTTGCGCAAAGTGTCATTTCTATGACATATATCGAACGAATACCGGACGGCACCGACCGGCACGGGCCCCCACCTGGAAGGCACGACACCTCGTGAGCACCGACGCGAACCGTACGATCGCGACGACCACCGCAACGAACGGCGCGGTTCCCCACGCGCGCAGCGCACCCGGCACGTACGTAGCCGACAGTTACGCCGGCGATCTTGGGGTCATGACCGGCGGCGCACCCAAACTCGCGGACGACGGCGAACCGGCCGGCCTGGCTCGCGTCACCCTCGCCATGCGACCCGCACCGGTGGAGCCACCGGCGCCCGGTCGCCTCGTCGGACTCAGCGCCTGGGCGGCCGTGATCGGCATCGTCGGCCTCATGCTCGGGGTGCGGTCGTTCTTCGCCGTGCTGTCCGGCGCACCTGGCTGGTTCTTCCCGCTCGCCGCGATGACCGGGCTCGTCGGATTCGCATCGACAGTTGCCGCGTTCTTCGCCGCTCGGCAGGGCACGCGGCCCTGGATCCTGCTCGGCATCGCGACGATCACGATCATTTTCGCGCTCGTGTTGGTCGAGCTGCTCTAGAGCGGCGCTTTGCCACGCGGCGACGGCTTTGACGGGCGGCGGCGCTGTGGAGCGCCGGCGGCGCCTCGCCAGCGGCGGCGTTAGGCGGCCTTTCGCGGCGTTAGGCCCAGAGCTGTCCCTCCAGCGCGGATTCGGCGTCCGCGAGCGTCCCGCCGTACGCGCCGGTTGACAGGTACTTGAAGCCGCCGTCCGCGACCAAGAATGCGATGTCTGCGCGCTTGCCTTCCTTCATCGCCTGATGACCGACGGCGAGCGCAGCGTGCAAAACGGCACCACTGGAGAACCCGGCGAAGATGCCCTCGACGTCGACCAGCTGGCGGGTACGAAGCACCGCGTCCCGGGTACCCACCGAGAAGCGCCGGGTCAGCACCGTCGCGTCGTACAGCTCCGGGACGTACCCCTCGTCGATGTTCCGTAGCCCGTAGACGAGCTCGCCGTAGCGCGGTTCGGCCGCGATGATCTCGATGTCCGGCTGCTTCTCGCGCAGGTACCGCCCGGTGCCCATCAGGGTGCCGGTGGTGCCGAGGCCGGCCACGAAATGCGTGATGGTCGGCAAGTCACGTAGCAGTTCCGGGCCGGTCGACTCGTAGTGCGCGCGGGCGTTCGCCTCGTTGCCGTACTGGAACAACATCACCCAGTCCGGATGGTCCTCGGCGATCTGTCGCGCCATCGCGACCGCCTGGTTCGAGCCGCCGGCCGCTGGCGAGAAGATGATCTCCGCGCCGTACATGCGCAGCAACTGGGTACGCTCCGTCGACACGTTTTCCGGCATCACGCACACCAGCCGGTAGCCACGCAGCTTCGCGACCATGGCCAGCGAGATGCCAGTGTTTCCGCTGGTCGGCTCGAGGATCGTGTCGCCCGGTCGCAGCCGGCCGTCGGACTCGGCAGCGCGCACCATCCACAGTGCGGCGCGGTCCTTCACGCTGCCGGTCGGGTTGCGATCCTCGAGCTTTGCCCACAGCCGTACGGCCGCGGACGGGGAGAGCCGCGGCAGCCCGACGAGCGGCGTGCCACCGCACGCGTCGAGCATGCTGTCGAACCTCGCCATGGTCAGCTCCGAGGCTTGGTGAACGCGCCCGCCCCGCCCGAGCCGCCCGCCACCGCGGGCAGGATCGTCACGTGGTCGCCGTCGGCGAGCTTGGCGTCGAGCGAGCCGAGGAAGCGTACATCCTCGTCGTTGACGTAGACGTTGACGAACCGGTGCAGCGAGCCGTCCTTGATCAGGCGGTCGCGCAGTCCCGGGTGGCGGGCGTCGAGATCGGTGAGCAGGTCGGCGAGGGTGTCACCGCTGGCGGTGACGGCCTTCTCGCCGCCGGTGTAGCTGCGCAGGATGGTCGGGATGCGAACCTCGATGGCCATGGTTGGCGTACTCCTCGGATGTGTTTTGACCACGCTGTTGGACACGAACGACTGACGGACGATGAATATTGCGAGTGGCTGCGGTGCCGGCTTGTTAGGCCGGACACTCGTAGTCGACGTTCGTCTGGGTCTGTCCGAACATGTAGGTCGTGACGGCATCCTGCGTGGCGGGCGGCGCTTCGGCGCTGGCGTCATGCGCCGTCACCACGCGCACCGGCTCCTCGGTCACTTCGCCGTCCACGATGCGAAATGACCTGATCTCCTCGGTCTCCGGATCGCGCGTGGAGACCAGCATGTAATGCGCGTTCGGCTCGCCGGCGAACGACACATCGGTGCGCGACGGATAGGCCTCGGTCGCGGTGTGCGAGTGGTAGATCACCACCGGCTCTTCCTCGCGGTCGTCCATCTCCCGCCACACCCGGAACTGCTCCATCGAATCGAATCGATAGAACGTCATGGACCGCTCGGCGTTTTCCATCGGGATGAGCCGCTCCGGCCGATCCCGGCCGGCCGGTCCGGCCACCACACCACATGCTTCCTCAGGGTGGTCACGACGGGCATGTGCCATGATCCCGTCGATGATCCTGCGGTCAATGGTGAGCACGCCCATAGCCTATCCTGGCGCTGCGGTCGACTCAGACGCCGCTGGAGGCGCACGTGCATGCTGATCTCGTGCTGTCCGGCGGCGTCGTGCGCGCGGTCGCGGGCCCTTATGCGGACACATCCGCGCCGCCCACCGCCGTTGCGGTCCGCGAAGGACGGATCCTCGCCGTCGGGCACGAGGAGGAGATCCGGGGGTACGTCCGGCCGGCCACCGATGTGATCGATCTCGCCGGCGGCGTGGTGCTGCCGGGCTTCCAGGACGCGCACGCGCACCCGGTTGCCGGGGGCCTCGAGCGTAGCCAGTGCGATCTGACCGGCGACAAGACCCAGCCGGCGTATTTGGCCACCATCGCGGCATACGCGGCCGCCCACCCCGATCGAGCGTGGATCACCGGCGGCGGTTGGGCGATGGAGGCGTTTCCGGGTGGCTGTCCGAGCGCCGCCGCTTTGGATGACGTGGTACGCGATCGCCCGGTGTTCCTGCCGAACCGTGACCACCACAGTGCCTGGGTCAACACTCGGGCGTTGAGCTTGGCCGGGATCACGCGCGACATGCCGGATCCGCCGCACGGCCGCATCGAACGAAACGGGGACGGCCATCCGACCGGCACGCTGCACGAGGCCGCGATGGACCTGGTGGAGAAACTGGTACCCGTCGTGACGCCGGCGGACATGCGGCAGGGACTCCGCGTCGGGCAGGCCTACATGCACTCGCTCGGCATCACCGCGTGGCAGGACGCATGGGTCGGCGACGGCCCGAGCATGCCCGACTCCCTCGACACATACCTCGACCTCGCCGAGTCCGGCCAGTTGACCGCGCGTGTCGTCGGCGCGCTGTGGTGGGATCGGACACGCGGCCTCGAACAGGTGGAGGAGCTGGCGGCCCGCCGGGCACGCGGCCCGGTGGGCCGATTCCGCCCGAGCGCGGTGAAGATCATGCTGGACGGTGTCTGCGAGACGTTCACGGCGGCGATGCTGTCGCCCTATCTCGACGGTCACGGGCACGCCACCGAAAACCGCGGCCTCGACTTCATCGACCCGTCACTGCTACCGGCCATCGTGACGGCGCTCGACGGCATCGGCTTCCAGGTGCACATGCACGCGCTGGGCGACCGTGCGGTGCGCGCCGGATTGGACGCCGTCGCCGCCGCCCGCGCCGCCAACGGCAACCGCGGCAACCGGCACCAACTCGCGCACATCCAGGTGGTACACCCCGACGACGTGGCCCGGTTCGGTGAACTCGACGCGACCGCGAACATCCAGGCGCTGTGGGCCGTCGCCG
>DATFRR010000129.1:0-18100 GCA_035263025.1 Micromonosporaceae bacterium | reverse complement strand
GCCATCGGTCAGCTCGCGCGCGCGGTGCCGATAGAACGGGTCGATGTCCCAGGCATCCCAAGCGTTCGGCGTGTCCGGATGGAGCTGCAGCAGATTCCCGACGGCGCCGGGAGCGAGCACCTGGCGATCGCCATCGCGGATCGAGGTCATGAGGCCGCGGGCGTCGAGCGCCACTCGGAGCAAGGAATTATCGAGCACAAACCCGCCGGCGTCGTCGGTGGTGACGGTCACCGCGCCAGCGTCGGCGTCGCGGGCGATGCCGGCTCCCATCGCGGGTACGCCGTTGTGCTCGTGCGGTGCCGCGTTGAACACGACAACGTCGTCCGCCGTGCCACCCAAGCTCGCGAGTGCGCCACGAATCAGCTCTTCGAGTTCGGACGCCACCGCGGCATAGTTCGCTACCGCTTCACGGTGCACCCACGCGATCGAGGATCCCGGTAGGATGTCGTGGAACTGTTGGAGCAGGACGATTTTCCACAGCCGGTCGAGCGCGTCGTACGGGTACGGATGCCCGGCGCGTACGGCGGCGGTCGCACACCACAACTCCGCCTCGCGAAGAAGGTGCTCACACCGACGGTTGCCTTGCTTGGTTCGCAGCTGTGACGTGTACGTGCCGCGGTGCTTTTCGAGGTAGAGCTCACCGGCCCAGACCGGCAAGTCGGGATAGTCCGCCTCGGCCTGCCGGAAGAACTGGACCGCGGATTCGATGGCGACTCGCGGAGATCCATCGAGGTCGGCCAGCCGTGCCGCGCGCGCCAGCATCTCGCGGGTCGGTCCGCCGCCACCGTCGCCGTACCCGAACGGCGCCAACGATCGCGAGCTGCCCGCCTTATCGGCGAAGTTGCGCACCGCGTGCGCGAGTTGTGCGCCGGACAGATCGCTGTTGTACGTGTCGATCGGCGGGAAGTGCGTGAAGATCCGGGTGCCGTCAATGCCCTCCCAGGCGAACGTGTGATGCGGGAACCGGTTCGTCTGGTTCCACGACAGCTTCTGGCTGAGGAAGTAGCGCGATCCGGACAGCGCAATGAGTTGGGGCAACGCGGCGGAGTATCCGAATGAGTCAGGCAGCCACACTTCGGTCGTCTCGACGCCGAACTCGTCGAGGAAGAAACGCTTGCCGTACGCGAACTGTCGCGCCAGCGCCTCGCCACCGGGCATGTTCGTGTCGGACTCCACCCACATGCCGCCGACCGGTACGAACTGGCCGTCGGCCACCTTCTCGCGGACGCGCGCGTAAATCGCCGGATGGTGGTCCTTCAACCACGCGAACTGTTGAGCCGAGGACATCGTGTAGACAAACTCGGGATGCGCGTTCATCAGGTCGACGACGTTCGCGGCCGTACGAGCCACCTTCCGGACGGTCTCCCGGATCGGCCACAGCCACGCGGAGTCGATGTGCGCATGGCCGACCGCGCTGATCCGGTGCGCGCTCGCCCGAGCCGGTGCGGCGAGAACGTCGGCGAGCGCCGCGCGGGCGGCTGCCGCGGTGGCCGACACCGCGTCCGCATCGATCGCGTCCAACGCACGATCGATCGCGGCTCGGATCTGCCAACCTCGTGCGTCGCCGAGGTCGAGCTCCGCGGCGAGTTGGCCGAGGACCTCCAAGTCGTGGACCAGCTCCCAGACGTCCGGCCGGAACACCGCCAGCGCCGCGCGCGACAGTCGGTAAAGCGGTTCGTCGCCCGCCGTGTCGCGATCACCAAGCGGTGTCGGCCGGAACGCATCCGCGCCCCTGCCGAGGATCATCGGGTTCGCCGCCGCCTCGACGTACCACTCGACCGCCTCGCCGCCGGCCACCGGATCCCCGACGCGTACCCACTGGGTTTGTGGATTCAGGCCCTTGATTGCCTGTCCGTCCGCGCCGTAGACCAAGCCTTCCGCATGAAATCCGGTACGGGTCGTGTCGAACCCGAGATCGACGAGCGCCTCGACGCACTGGCCGGACCACTCCGGCGGTACGACACCGCGGAGTCGGAACCACGCCGTGCCCCACGGTGGGCCCCACGCGTCGCCGACCCGGAATGGTCGGAAGTTGGCCCGTAGCGCCTCGTCGACCGGAACCGGTTCGCCAACCGGTGCCCAGATCGCCACCTCGAGTGCGCGGTGTTCCGCGTAGCACGCCGATTGGATCCGAGTCAGAGCCCTGGCCAGCCGCTGCTCGATCAGCACCCGGTTGTCGTGCATGTCTCGCCGCCGATCCTCGCTCTGGTTCCGCCTCGCGGAGCTGGAATCACGGCCGCACAGTAGCAATGCCGTACGTCTGCTGACAGGATTGGCCGCGATGAACTCGCAAAGCTTCACAACGACGGTCGCCGCCGACGCTCGCGGCACGTTGCTGGTGCCGCTTCCGTTCAACGCGGATGAGGTCTGGGGTGCTAAGCAGCGGCACCATATTGCCGGCACAGTCAACGGAGTCCGTGTGCGGGCCGTCGTCGAGCGGGTCGGCGACGGCTTCGGGTTCACGCTGGGGCCGAAGTCTCCGAGCAGACGTGGCCTCGCGGTCGGTGACCGAGTCACGGTCGATGTCTCGCCGGAAGGACCGCAACGTCAGGACCTCGCCGACGACATCGCGGACGCCCTGGCGGCGAACCCGGACGCGGCGGCGTTTTTCGATTCGCTCGCCCAGTTCTACCGGAAGGCATATCTGCGTTGGATCGACGCAACGCAACGCCGACCCGAACAACGACCCATCCGAATCGCGCAAATGGTGGAACTTCTTCAGGCGGGGATCAAAGAACGCCCGCACTGAGCCCGCTCGCAGACGCTCGGTCCGTCGTCGCGACCACTACGAGAAGTGGGTACGCGGCCGGTCCTGTAACACGCCGTCGAGAAACACGTCGACCTTCTCGTTGTAGAACGCGATCAGTCCGGCGATGGGTGCCAGTTGTTGAGTCGGGAAGTCATACGTCCAGGCGAGATCCGGGTACCGCTGGCCATTGATCACCGCGGTCCAGTAGCCGGTCGTGCGGCCCTTGTAGGGACAGGCGGTCTCCGTATCGCTCGGGCGCAGATTCGCGAAGTCGATCGAAGTCCGGTCCAGGTAGTAGCGCGTCGGCAGACCGGTCTCGAAGACCATCACGGGTGACGAGGACTCGGCGAGCACGACGCCCTCGATCTCGATGCGGACAACCCGGCGTGAGCGCAATGCGTCAACGCGAGAGTACGGGCTGCGCGGATGTACGAAGATCTCCTCGTCCTCCTCGTACCACGCGTCGAGAGCCTTCCAGTCGAACCGGACCATGCCGTCCAGCCCGTCGAGCGCATCCGCGCCGAACAGCCATGCGGTGCCCGGCCGGTCCACGTCGCCGGCTCGCACTCCGTGTCGCCGTGCCGTACCGCGACGCAGCGCCTGCTCGTGGTTCTCGTCGACGAAGTACCGCCGGTCGATGTCGGCATAGGGGATGTAGTACTGCGGATAGGGCGGCCACTCCCACACGTACACGGCGCGGGTCGTGTCGAAGATCACCGCGTTGTTGAGCAGTCCGCGCACCCTTCGTGGCGCCGGCTCGATGTGGTCTGTCTCGACGTTCGGCGATGGGTAGTGGGCCACGGCCGCCTCCTTGAAGGTTCTATGCGACGTCGTGTCGGACACCCCAAACCTACGTCGGCGGCAACGCGCGCGTCGCGACCACCAATCCGCCGCGGTCGGGGCGGATCACGCGAGCCGCGGTGCCCACGCTGGACGCCCCTCGTTCAACGGGTGCTGACCGCTTGATGGTCTCGTGTGCCGCGCGTTAAGGAATGGAAAACGCTCGATATTGGCAGCGATCGAGAGTCCGAGAGAGCTTTGTCCGTCCGTCACTTCGGCGTTAGCCGTTGGTACGGCGAGGTGACCAAGGTGGCTGGCGTCCCATCCTTTCGTTGCAAAGGACACCCCCATGGAAGACAGCCCGGAACAGACCCCCTACGGAACTACCCGACGCAGACTGCTCGGCGGCGCCGCAGCCGTTGGCCTCGGTGTGGCGTCGACCGCCCTCCCGATCAACGTACGCAAGGCGATCGCTGCGACGCCGAACCGAGGCCATGGCAGCCTCGCGGACATCAAGCATGTCGTCATGCTGATGCAGGAGAACCGGAGCTTCGACCACTACTTCGGCACGCTGTCGGGCGTACGCGGTTTCGACGACCCGCACGCGCTGCGCATCTCGAATGGTCGCCCGGTGTTCTTCCAACCCGATCCGACGAACCCGGATGGTTATCTGCTCCCGTACCGGCTCAACACCAAGATCAGCGCGGCACAGGCGATCCCATCGACCAGCCACGCATGGCTCGTGCAGCACTCGGCATTCAACGGCGGCCTGATGGACAACTGGCTGCCGGCCCACCTCGCGGCGGACGGGCCGAACAACGGTCCCTACGTGATGGGTTACCTGACCCGCGAGGACATCCCATTCCAGTACGCGTTGGCTGATGCGTTCACGCTGTTGGACGCCTACCACTGCGCGGTTCTCGGAGACACCGGTCCGAACCGGCACATGTGGATGTCGGGCACCATCGACCCCAACGGTCTGGCCGGCGGCCCGTCCTTGACGACGAGCGGTCCACCGAACCAGTTCTCCTGGACGACCTATCCGAAGCGGCTGTCCGACGCAGGCGTGAGCTGGAAGATCTATCGACAGCCCGGCGGCCTCACCGGTGCGTCCGCGATCAGCAAGTTCACCGAGTTCGCGCAGGCACAACCCGGTGATCCGATTTTCGACAACGGCGTTGCGGTCCAGCCGCTGGGTCAGTTCGAATACGACTGCATGACCGATTCGTTGCCGACGGTCAGCTGGATCTTGCCACCGTCAAATGCCGACGAGCATCCCGCGAACCTGCCGGCGACCGGTGCACAATTCGTCGCCGGAAAGATCGACGCCATCGCCGCCAACCCCGACGTATGGGCGAAGACCGTGTTCATCCTCTCGTACGACGAGAACGACGGTCTGTTCGACCATGTCGTGCCGCCGACCCCGCCGGCCGGTACGCCGGACGAGTTCGTGTTCAAGACATCCAACACGGGTACGCCCGGCAACGGCTTGCCGGTCGGCCTGGGATTCCGCGTGCCATGCATCATCGTCTCGCCGTGGACCGTCGGCGGATACGTCAACTCTGAGGTGTCCGATCACACCTCGCAGTTGAAGTTCCTCGAGCGCATCACCGGAGTGCAGGAGACGAACATCAGCGAATGGCGCCGTGACACGGTCGGCGACCTGACGTCCGCGTTCCGCTTCCACGACTTCCAGGAGCCGCCGGCCCTGCCCGACACCCAGGGCGCGGTCAACCTGGCTCAATTCGAGGCCAGCCAACTTCCGCTGCCGACCGCGCCCGGCGCCGATCAGTCCATTCCGCACCAGGAGCGCGGACACCGCCGCAAGGTCGGTTAGCCTTCCGCGCTGTGTTGGCGTCCCGGACGGGCATCCACCAAACGATGCCCGTCCGGGTGCGTCCGCTGCGCGACGTGTCAGTTAGTAGCGCCCGCCGGGATAAAGGTGGATGCGGTCACGTGCGTTGACGAGGCCGACGCGACGCATGTGCTTGCACTCCTCGCCTTCCTGGTAGCCGAGCCCCGTACGTACGGCGATCTTCTCCCAGAACGGCACTGCGTCCGGCAGCTGCTCGCTGGTCCGCCAGGCATACCCGCCGGCATCACGCCGGGCGCGCTCGACCATCGCAGTGGCAATGCCGTTCCGTTGCCAGTCCGCATTGGTCGAGACCTTCCAAATCATGCCGAGGCGACACGTCCGACAGACCTGGTAGCTGATCTCGCCGATGGTGTGGTTGCCGCCGTTGACGAAGGTGGTGGCCCGGATCATTCGCGCGTCGATGGCACGTGGACCGATCAGTGGGCGCCAGTAGATCCCAGGAAGCGCGCTCGCTTGGGCGCCAAGCATGTCGTGCTTGAGAAGCAAGAAATACAGCGGCTGAAACCAGATCATGCGTTTGCCCCGCACGTGCGACGGGCGTCGAGGCAGCGCCGTGGCATCGACGGCTGCCACTGCCGACCTTAGCGGGAACGGCGGCGCTAGTGGCGTCGATACTCGCGGATAGCGTCAGCAACGGCGACCACGTCGTCTTGCGTGTTGTAGAAGTGCAGCGACAGACGCACTGCGTCTCCTCGCGGACTGGTCTCAATGTGTTGCGAGCGCAGGTATGCCGCGAGCCGCACCGGGTCGCCGTCACGTACGGCCACCATCGGCCCACGCAGTTTCGCTTCAGCTGGTGATGCAATGTGCTCACCAGCCGCCCGCAGCGAATCGTCCAACAGGTCCCCGAGGTCAGCGATGTGTGCCGTCACCTCGATCGCGTCCAGTGTTTCCAGGACACGCATGCCGGCGACCGCGCCGAACGCGGCCGGAATCGATGGCGTCCCACTCTCGAACCGTCGGGCATGCGCCGGATAATCAACCCGGTGCGGATTGAACTCGTACGGATTGACTCGCCCGAACCAACCGGTCTGGATCGGCGAGATCGCATCGACGAGGCCGGCCCGAACGTAGAGGAACGCCAGGCCAGGTATCCCGAGCATGTATTTCAACGTGCCGGAGATCAGATAGTCGCAGTCGAGGTCGTGAACGTCGATCGGCACGACACCCGCGCCCTGGTAGGCGTCGACGACGGTGCTGATCCCCATCGCTCGCGCCTTGGCGACCACGTCGGCGGTCGGTAACCGCATCCCGTTCCGGTAGGAGACCAGGGGAATGGATACCAGGCCGGTCTGGTCGTTGACGGCGTCGAGGTAGTCCTCGGCGTGGACGACGCCGTCGCGGGCCGCCACGTGCACGACGTCAACGCCGGTCGGCGCCTGCGCCAGCCACACCTGGGCGATCGACGGAAACTCGACATCCGTGGTCACCAAACGTGGCCGATCCGACCAATCCTGTGTGGAAGCAACCTGGAACGCGCCTGCGGACGCGGAAGGTACGACTGCGATCTCGTCGTAATCGGCACCGATAACACGAGCAAACATCGCGCGAGCGGTGTCCACCTCCGCCATCCATCGGTCCCATGGCGCGCCGCCCGTACGCAACGTGTGCTGATACTCCGACAGCGCCCCGATCAGTTCATCGGACAGCGCGCCATGGCTGCATGACGCCAAATGCACGGTGTCCCGCAGCGCCGGGAATCGGCTGCGGAACGAGGTCGGCGTCGGCATAGTGACTCCCTGCTGCGCGGCACCGGATGCAGGTCGGCAGGCTGATCATCGCCGGGAGTGAGGGCGCACGACGCTTCTATCGACTCTCTTGAACGTCGATGAAGGTAGCCAGCGCCGCACGGACGTGTCAACGCGGCTCGGGCGCCGTCCGGGGCGACACCGGCTCCTGAGCCAATGTGGCTTGTGCGTGAGCCAGAATGGTGCCATAGTGATGCCATGGATCTGACGCCGTACGTGTCCAAGCTGCGCGAGGAACTCATGGTCGCCGCCGACGCCGGCGGTGAGGACGCCCGCGCGCTGGCCGATCGTCTGACCGCGCCACTTGAATCGGCGATCCGGCTGCTCCTGCTGGAGGCATTGGGCGCCGCGGCCGACGAGATCACTCGGGAGCTCGCGCCAGGCTCGGTAGAGCTGCGGCTGCGCGGGCTCGATCCCAACTTCGTCGTCACGCCCGCGACGGTTGGTCCGTGGGCGGAGCACCCGACCGAACGCTCGGCACCAGTGGCGCCATCGGACGACGCCTCTGCCGGCACCGACAAAGGCGAGACGGTTCGGATCAACCTCCGCCTCCCCGAGGACCTGAAGGTTCGCATCGACGACGCGGCCGCGCGCGAGCGGGTCTCAATCAACACCTGGCTGGTACGGGCGGCGGCCCACGCCATCGAGCCGGGCGGTGGGGCGTGGCGTGGCGGCTCGCCGCCTCCCGCCGACGAGGGCCGCCGCTACACCGGCTGGGTCCGTTAGCCATGGCCCGCCGCCGATCCGACTCGAACCAGCAACGAGGAGACAGCCATGCATACGTTTGAGACGTCCGGACCAATCTCCGTCATGTTCAGTCTCGTGTTGGCGGACATCCGAATCACCGCCACGGATCGCACCGACGCGGTCGTTGACATCCGGCCGGCCAACAACTCCGCCAGGTCCGAGAAGATGGTCGAGCAGACCAGTGTCGACTTTGTTGACGGCCGCCTTTCCATCCGTACCCCTAAGCATTTGGGATTGTGGTTCGGACGGCCCGGACACATCACCGTTGACGTCCACGTGCCGATCGGGTCAAGGATTGACGGCGACGCGTCGTTGGGCGAGTTGCGCACCGACGGTCAGCTGGGTGACTTCCGATATAAGACGGGCTACGGAACGATCCAGGTCGGCGTCGCCGGGCGCGTGCGAATCGAGACCGGCGCAGGTGATGTGACCGTGGATGATGCCGGCGGCGATGCCGAGATCACCACCGGAACCGGTCGAGTGCGGGTCGGCAGCATCGGCGGTGCGGCCGTTCTCAAGAACTCCAACGGCGACACGTGGGTCGGTGAAGTTCGCGGCGCCGTGCGAGCGAGCGCGGCAAACGGCGAGATCTCCGTGGACCGCGCCGACGTCGGCGTGATGGCTCGGACCGCGCGCGGTGCGGTCCGGGTCGGCGAGGCGGTCAGCGGTTCCGTGCAGCTGGAGACCGCGGCGGGACGGATCGACGTCGGCATCCCCCCGGGCACCGCCGCGTGGCTCGATCTCGACGCCGGTGCGGGGACGGTCCGCAACACGCTCGACAGCGCAACGGGGCCCGATGAGTCGGACGCCACGGTCGAAGTGCGCGCCCGAACAAAGTACGGCGACATCGTCATTCACCGCTCCTGACCATCTAAAACTCACCCACATTCGGCCATGGTGGCGACGCCGCCTTGGCTTGCCAGCCTGCCCTGATTCGGACCGTCTCGACCATCCATGCCTCTTGAAGCGGCGCTTACCGCGCCAGGGTCCACAAAGGAGAATCACATGCGCCACGCGATCTCCGTAACCGGCCTTCGCAAGGCCTACGGAAAGCATGTCGTCCTGGACGGCATCGACCTCGACGTCGCCGATGGCACGATCTTCGGTCTGCTCGGCCCGAACGGCGCGGGAAAGACGACGACCGTCGAGATCCTGACGACGCTGCAACACCCCGACGCGGGCACGGTGCTCGTATCCGGTCACGACCTCGCAACGGATCCGGATGGCGTACGCAGTGCCATCGGCGTCACCGGTCAGTTTTCCGCGGTCGACAACATGCTCACCGGCGAGGAAAACCTCGGGATGATGGCCCATCTGCGCCACCTCGGCAAGCACGAGCGGCGGCGACGAGTGGCCGACCTGTTGGATCGGTTCGACCTCGTCGACGCGTCGAAACGGTTGGTGGTCACATATTCCGGCGGCATGCGGCGACGGCTGGACCTCGCGATGACATTGGTCGGCTCACCGCGGATCATCTTCCTCGACGAACCGACCACCGGCCTCGACCCGCGTAGCCGCCACACCATGTGGCAGATCACTCGCGAGTTAGTCGCGACCGGCGTCACCATCTTCCTCACCACGCAGTATCTCGACGAGGCCGATCAGCTCGCCGATCGGATCGCCGTGCTGAACGGCGGAAAGCTCGTGGCCGAGGGTGCGCCCGCCGAACTCAAGCGGCTCGTGCCGGGCGGCCACATCCGTTTGCAATTCGCCGATCCCGTCCGGCTCGATGAGGCGGCACGGCGGCTCGGCACGGTCGAGCGTGATGACGATGCGTTGGCACTCAACGTGTCGAGCGACGGCGGGGTGCAGTCTCTCAAGGCGTTGCTGGACCGTCTCGAGCGCGAGTCGATCGATGTGGACGGCCTGTCTGTACACACGCCCGATCTCGACGACGTTTTCTTCGCCCTGACCGCCAAGGTCCCCGGCCCGCGCCCGGCCGCAGCCGTGGCTAGCAAGGATGGTTCACGATGACCGCACTCTCAAATACCGTCGCCGACTCAGCGACGATGCTGCGTCGCGACTTCCGGCACTCCTTGCGTACGCCGATGATGACCGTCAGCGGCATCGCCACGCCGGTCATCTTCCTGCTGCTCTTCGTCGGCGTCTTCGGCAGCGCGCTTGGCGCCGACTTCCTGCCGAGCGGTGGCGGACGCTACATCGACTACGTCGCGCCCGGCGTCATCCTGATGGCGGCCGGAACCGGAACGGCGTTTACCGCCATCAAGGTGAATCAGGACATGCAAGAGGGCATCATCTCCCGGTTCCGCACCATGGCAATCACCCGTACGTCGGTGCTTACTGGCCAGGTCATCGGGAGCCTGATCCGTACCATCATCAGCGTCGTCGTGGTGGTCGGCATCGCGGTAGCGCTCGGTTTCCGGCCAACTGCGACTCCGGTCGAGTGGCTCGCGGCGCTCGGCGTGTTCGCGATGCTGACGGTCGCGTTCACCTGGCTCGCGGTTGCGTTCGGCCTGATGACGAAGTCCGTCGCGGGCGCGAACAGCCTGACGCTGATCCCGCAGTTCCTACCGTTGATCAGCAGCGCGTTCCTGCCCACCGGTTCGATGCCGGCCGGTGTGCGGTGGTTCGCCGAGCACCAGCCGTACACGCCGATCATCGAGACGCTTCGCGGTTTGCTGATGGGTACGCCGATCGGCGGCAGCGCGG
This sequence comes from Micromonosporaceae bacterium, assembly GCA_035263025.1. GTDB lineage: Bacteria > Actinomycetota > Actinomycetes > Mycobacteriales > Micromonosporaceae > DASQPR01. The sequence continues at coordinate 7,530 of DATFRR010000129.1, read as the reverse complement.
TCCGGTCAGTCATCTGGTGCGTGGTCATCGCGGTGGGCGGCTACCTGTGGGCACGCAAGCTCTACGACCGGCCGCGGGTGCCGTGACGCGGCATCGATCAATCCGAGCCAACGTCCATGTCGCCAAGCTGCTCTGCCTCGGCCGGCCGGAGCCGCGCAAGCGTGAGAGCGGCGAGAGCGTCATGCGGACGTTCGCGACCGGTACGCGCGCTCCAGCGGTCCAAGGCCGAGTCGTACGCGACTGCGGTGGCATACAACGAGCGTGCGAGCTCAGCCGGTTCGGCCGATGTCGGGGCGGCCGCGTGGATGCGCTGCATGTCAGTGTCGGAGAGTTCCGCGTGCGCCGAGTGCCACTGACTGCCGAGCATGGGTACGACGCGGTACATGAGCGTGTCGTGCACACCGGCGCGGACCGCGAAGAGCTCACCGCGGCGAAGCCGGCCGTGCAGGTAGCGCAGCCACGCCCACGTGCCGACGTCGAGCGTCGCCGCGTCATGGTGCGGGGCGATCCACGATTCGCACGCCGTAGTCAACTGCTCGTCGACGTTGTCGCGGTCGTAAATCGTGACGAAACCCTTGGCCAGCCCACCGAAGACCGCCGGTACGCCCTCCACGATCGTCAGGTCGAGTTGCAGCCCGTCGATTGTCCACGCCTGAAATCGACGTTCACCCTGCCAGGCGGGCTGCTGCGTGGTGACTACGTCATCGCCCAGCACTGACGCTGCGACCTCGCGACGCCGCTGCCAGAGATCCTGACCCGCACCGTCCACAGCGACCAGGATCAGGTCAAGGTCGGAGTACTCGTCGTCTTGGCCTCGCGCCACCGACCCGAAGACGACGGCCGCTCGGACCAACGCGTCGTTGGCGGCCCAATCGGCGGCTCTCCGCGAGCATTCCCGTGCCGGTGTCGACATGCGCCGACAGTAACGTGCGCGGTTCGCCGCCCTTCCGCATGACGCGCGACGGTTCACCGGGCCGTCACGCGTCATGCGCCCCCGTCGAAGCTAGCGTTCCCACCAGTCGAGCACGCGAAGCGCCCGGAGTGTGTTCCACCGGCTCGGTGCACCCACGTCACCATCGAGGGCGAAGTGGACGCGTCCGGGATGGATGCGGTCGAGCAGCCAGCGGCCGTCGGGCTGGCGCTTGGACCGTACGATCTCGACGGCCTCGGCCATCCGGGGCTCCGGCTTCGCGTCCGATCGGCGGAAATAGTCGAGCGCGCGCAGCAGGTCGTAGTGCCAGTAGTTCGGGAAAGCGAAGTCCAGGTATGCGGGATCGACGACCTCGCCGTTGCTCTTGCGGCGGAACAGGCTCCGCTCGAGCAGGTATTCCTCCCCGCTTCGTCGCGCCTCGCGCACCGCGTCCGACCCGCCGGTAGCGCGCTCGAATTCGAGCAGCCCGTCCAGCACGTTGATCGTGGTGTCGAACGAGGAGCGTACGGACCCGTTCTCCGCTTCGCAGTTCCATCCGCCGTCGGCCAGCCGCTCGCCGAGAACCCGGTCCACGATCGCCGTGACGTCTACGCCGAAGTAGGCGCCGGTCTCGATGGTTCTGCCGTTGATGCAGGGCTCGACCTCACCGTCGAAGAACCGCTGTCCCGCGTGCTCCCACCGCCCATTCTCGGCGACGAGCGCGATCGAGCGGCGCGCCGCCTCGGACGCCGGGTCGAGCCCGAAGATGAGCAAGCTCTGCAGGGAGTGCATCGTTGCTGTCCAGGGCTGACCCGGTTCGCCGCCTCTGTAGGACGCGGGGAAGACGGCGCCACCATCCCACAACCCGTCGGCGTCCTCGAGCGCCAGAAGCCGGGCGCCCCAGCCGTCACTTGCCACACGCGCGCGCTCGGCGGCAACCTCGTCTGCGGTTGCGTCGGTGAGATCAGCCAGCACCTGCCAGCGGATCGCCGGATCGGAGTCGAGCAGCCAATCGATCTCGCTGTTAGTCATAGCGGCACCGTAGGAGTGGTTCCGGACGTTCCGCATCCGGAATGGAAGTTGGCAGCATCGGTTGTTACATTGCGGCCGTGACACAGCTGCGGCAGGTTGAGCCGGGCGATCCCACCGTCCGTGAGTTCCTCGAGCGTCGCGGCATGGCGGTGGCCGTACGCAACGGGCAGCTGTTCGACGCGCTGAGCCACCCCGCCGTCGTCGCGGAGGATACGGGTGCCGTCGGGTTGCGCTTCTACCAACGTCGCGGGTTTCGTCTGGCTCGGATCCGGCCCGGTGCGGTGGACGAGGCACGCCGGACGCTCAAGCCCGAGATCGCGTCGACCGGCAACTACGGAATCCCGATCAGGGACGAGATCGAACTCGAACAACCACTGCCATGGCGGTGACGTTGCCAGCGGATGGCCACGTACACAGCGAGTGGTCGTGGGACGCCGTCGCGGGTTCGATGGAACAAACGTGCGCGCGGGCATTGGAGCTCGGACTGCCGTCGATCGCGTTCACCGAGCACGTCGACCACACCGTCTGGACGGTCCCGCTTGCGACGGTCGGCGAACATGATCTTCTTGCCAGCTTGGCCACGCCGGACGGGCGTGTGACCCCGCCGGCATTCGACGCGTCCGGTTATCTCGAAGCGATCGAGGCGTGCCGCGAACGGTTCCCCGGCCTTCGGATTCTCAGCGGCCTGGAGCTCGGCGAGCCGCATTGGCATGCCGGCATTGTCGCGAAGCTGCTCGGCGCCGGGCGGTTTGATCGGGTGCTGGGTTCGTTGCATTGCCTTCCGGACGGAGATGGGCACACCGAGCCGTTCATTCTCTACGGGCATCGCGCCGCGGACGATGTCGTCCGGCTGTATCTGGCCGAAGTCGCCGCGCTCGTCGAGGAAAGTGACGTCTTCGCGGTGCTCGCACACATCGACTACCCGGCACGTTACTGGCCCGCTCAAGCCGGACCGTTTGATGCAAGCGCCTTCGAGGACGAGTTCCGGCATGCGTTGCGAGTGCTTGGCGACAGCGGCCGAGCGTTGGAGGTCAACACGGCGCGACCGCCGCACGCTGAGATCGTTCGTTGGTGGTACGAGGAGGGTGGGCAAGCGATCACGTTCGGCAGCGACGCTCACGAGCCCGCGGCCCTCGCAAATGGGTTCGTCGAAGCGGTCGCCATGGTTGAGTCCCATGGGTTCCGGCCTGGCCGCTACCCGCACGACTTCTGGACGCGCTCGGGAGTCGTGGTGTGACGCTGGCCGGCCCATCTGACGCATGATGTCTCGGTGACCCACGACGCAAGCTTCGTGCCCGTCGGACCGGCCGATGACCTCCGGCGGTTCCTCGCCGAGTACGACCTCGACGACGCGGCCGTGCGTGGGTTGGTCAGGCAGCGCCGGGTGGCGGTCGGGCCGGCGGGCAGGGTCGAGATCGTTTATGACGTACACGCCTCGCTGCTGCGATCGCACGGTGAGTTTCCGTGCGCCGGCGACGCCACGGCGTTGAAGTTTTGCCGCCGCGTTGTGAACGAGATGGTCCGCCGCTACGGGATCGCCAAGTCCGAGGCGGTGGCGCGGGTCAACCGCGCCTGGTCCGACCCGGATGACTCCGGAACGGTGCCGCGCATCTGGATTGTCGGTCTCGACATCGTCTATCACGACACCGCCGAAGACTGGGCGGCTCGCATCTATTACGGATCCCAGCCGCGCTGGTGGGACTCGCGTGCTGGCCTACAACCGATACCGCCTCCCGACTAGCCGAGCGCGCATACCGGGTGCGGCACAGGGTTAGGTTCCTGACGGCGGGGTAGCTGTCTAGTGAGGTGTGCGTATGCCCGCGCCGGTGGAAGGAACCGCCCTGTGCAAGAAACGATCCACGATGTGACGGCGGCCGATCTCGCCCGCATCAGGCAGTGGGTGCGCAGGAACGCGCTACGGGTTGGGCTGCCCGCGATGCGGACCGAGGCGTTGACGCTCGCCGCGAATGAGGTCATCACGAACGCGATCCGCCACGGCGGCGGCGCAGCTTCGGTGACGATCACCACGACCGTTCGTAACGTCGTCATCGAGGTACGCGATCGCAGCGCCGCATCGTTCAGTGCCCCGGTAGCCCAACCGGCACCGACCGAGCAGCGGGGCCGCGGTCTGTGGCTCGCGCGACAGCTGTGCGACGAACTGGTTCTGTCTGGGTCACACGACGGCATGCTCGTTCGACTGAGCTCGCGCTTCGATCCGATCGACGAGTTGATCGCGCTGGCGCATGCCCCGCGCCAAGTCGGGAATGTCTGAGCGCCTCTGGCTCGGACCCCGCCGAGCAGCCACCGGCAGAACTCAGTCCGGCGACCGATCGCGGGGTGGCTCACCAACGGCGTCGGCCGTGTGGCCGTCGGTGAACTCGACGTCAACCCGCTGCTCCGAGGCCGGCCGGCGCCGCGCGGTCAACGCGTACGAGCGGTACGCCCGCTTGTCGGCTCGAGTGAGCGGCGGCTGCAATCCGCGCGGCCAAAGGCGACGGGCTCGGACCACATCGGCCTCGACCGCGTACAACATGAGCCGCGCCTGCAAGTGGAGCCAAGCCAGCAGGCCTAATACCACGCCGAACGTCCCGTACAACTCTTGTGCGTGACGGACCTGATGGGCGAGCAGGAACGTACCCGCCACGAGCAGCGCCTGCCAGATGATCGCGGAGACGATTGCCGATCGGAGCATTGCCGATAGCGGCACCTGCCGCGCCGTGGCGAGTCGGAATCCCAGTATGAACACCGCGATATTGATGGCTGCCGAGGCGGCGAGCGCGCCGACCCGGGTCGCCACGCCGAGCACGTTTGCCGCACTGCCGATGCCGGACAGCAGCCCGGTCGACATCACCGCGATCCCCAACACGCCAATCAGCGCGAGGCTGCGACCGATCGCGGCGCCAAATCCGGGACGGTTCGAGAACGGTACCGCCCACACGGTGTTGAAGGCGTTCTGCAATGCGTTCGCCATGCCGCGCGCACCCCATACGCTGATCAGTGCGGAAATGACGATGACGTACCAATGTCCGTGAAGGCCGGCAGTGCGCAGCTGGTCACCCACGACCGGGAAGTCGGCGAGCGCCGACCCGAGCAGCCGCTCCTGCAGCGCAGGATCGCTGCTCAGCACGTAGCCGAGGACCGTGGTCAACACCAGCAACAGCGGGAATATCGCGGCGAACCCGTAGTACGCGACCAGCCCGGCGAGATCACTGCCAGAGTCGTCGCCGAACTTGCGCGCCACCGCCAACGGATACCCGAGCCAAGGCCGGCGCTGTTGCGCTGCGTCGAACCACCCCACGAAACGGCCGACCTCCGCCATGTCAGCGGCGCTCTACTTCTCGCCGAGGCGGCGTTTCACGGTGCGGCGGCGGCGCGGCTTCGCTTTGCGTCCTCGTGGCCATCTGGCATTGGTACCCGGTGCCGGGCGCAGACATTCGTACGGGGTGCGCCTGCGCCGCTGAGGTCGCAGGTTTGCCGGACGCGTACCGGGGAATCTAGATCAACAGTTGCGCGTGCCAGTGGGGGGCGCGGGGGAGGCCGCACATGGCAATGCCGGCGACGGGCCCGAAGCCGGTGAGCGCACCGGCCACGTCTAGGACTGCGTCCATCGGCCAACCCGATCCACTCGCCGGCTGGCGCGCCTTGGTGGACGATGCGCCGCCAGTGGATTCGGAGTGGGAGGAATGGGCGTACGGACAGCTCGAGGCCGTTGTTCGGGATGCTGCCGCGGTCACACACTCGTACGATCGCGCCGCCGAACGTGGTTAACTCCTGGACACCGCCGGCTCGATCCACACGCAGGCACAGACCGTCGTTCGCGGCGCGTGACGATCAGCGCGGCAGACCGCCCGCGCCGACTTTGCCTCTGGCAAGATGGCGCTATCTGCGAGACGGGCGCTACCTGCGCTGAAGCCGGTTGAGGACGCGAGCACCATGGTTCACCCACGGGCCAGCGAGAGCGATGAGCGGCTGCGCCGCCTCAAAGCCGTATCTGACGCAGCCCTGTCCCGGCTTGAGTTGGAGGATCTACTCGACGAGCTGCTCGACCGAATCCGAGACCTGCTGTCCGCCGACACCGCGACGGTCCTGCTCGTGGACCCATCCGGGCGCCAGCTTGTCGCCACCGCCGCCAAGGGACTCGAAGAAGAGGTGCGGCAGGGCGTGCGAGTGCCGATCGGCCTGGGATTCGCAGGAACCGTCGCCGAGCGCGGCGAACCCGTCTCGATCGAACAGGTCGACGCCACCAACGTGGTCAATCCGATCCTCGTGGAACACGTCGCCTCTGTCCTCGGCGTCCCGATGATCTCGGACGGCCGGGTGATCGGCGTGCTCCACGTCGGCACCCGATCACCGCGCCGGTTTTCGGACGACGACGTCGACTTGCTGCAACTCGCTGCTGACCGCGCCACCACGGCGACGCAGGCGAGGCTGTCCCGACTCGATCGGGCCACCGCCCTGGCCCTCCAACGGAGCCTGCTGCCGGCGCTGCCGGCCGATATACCCGGCCTCGACCTGGCGTGCCGTTACGTGCCGGGCGCGGCGGTTGGTGTCGGCGGCGACTGGTACGACGTCTTCCGCCTACCGTCCGGTCACATCGGCATCGCGATCGGCGACGTGGCTGGCAGTGGCCTCCGTGCCGCGGTCGTGATGGGGCGAATCCGTAGCGCCTTGCGCGCCTACGCACTCGAGTCAACCGAACCTGCGAACGTCCTCGCCAAACTCGACCGCAAGATTCAGTTGTTCGAACCCGGTGTCATGGCCACGGTGCTCTATGCGGTCGCCGATCCGAGTCTGTCGCACGTCACGATGTCGGCCGCCGGACATCTGCCGCCGGTCATCGTGGACGCGGACCGACCGGCCACGTTCATCGACATCACGGCCGACCTACCCGTCGGCGCGACACCCGATGCACCGCGGCGGAACGCCGTCGTCGCGCTCGAACCCGGCCGAGCCCTCTTCTTCTATACCGATGGGCTCATCGAGCGCCGAGACCGGCCGATCGCCGACGGACTTGAAAGGCTCGCTGCCGCGTTACAGGCGGGTCCTGCCGAAGAGATGTGCGCACGCACGATTGCCTCGTTTCTTCACGACGAGGTGGCCACCGACGATGTCGCGGTGCTCGCCGTCCGCCGGGTGGAGTCACCATGACCGAATCGCGTCGAGGCGGGATCGCGTCGCAGCAAGCGACACTACGACCGGCCGGCCGGGACCGCGGCCGACGGTCATTCGTCGCCACGTCGGGTCGAACCGTACTACGGTCAATTCGCACGGTTCATCCGGAGCTGGAACCGGATGCGGTGCGACGGTGCACCCGGTGACGGACGACAGGAGGGAACGATGGCATTTTCAATCTCTACCCAGTCCGAGAATCGACAGGCCACCGTCGCGCTTGCTGGCGAGCTCGACCTGATGACCGTCGGGCAGCTGGATACCGCGCTCGATGCGGTGGCCGCCGAGGACGTCACGCACATTGTCGTCGACCTCGCCGAACTAACGTTCACGGACTCGGTGGGCATCAGCGCTCTGATCCGCGGCCGCCGCTTGGCCGATCAGCGAGGCATCTCGTACGAAGTCGTCGGTGCAACCGA
>DATFRR010000128.1:0-3554 GCA_035263025.1 Micromonosporaceae bacterium | reverse complement strand
GAACGTAAGAAGCTGAGGGCGCCGACAGACGGCCTACAGGAAATGCGCGCGACTGCGCTCAATTCTGTTCCTGCTTCTCGCGGGCGGAAATCTAGCGTCCTCGCACCTCACTCAGCCGATGGCGTCGAACCACTGGAATGGATGATACCTATACCAAAGAATGGTTGCGCGAGCCCGAAGTGTGATTGTCGGACCGAGAGGCAGCCGCTTATAGTGCGTGACGCCAGACCGACGGAAATACTGCGGCTGGCTCGTCGCAGCAGCAAGGAGGTCGCGATGAACCGCACCCGAGCGAACGGCCGTTCCCCAGTGGGTGGAGGTTTCCGCTTTGACAATGCTGGCGACCCCGTTGCAGCCTGCCACTTTAGGGAGGTCCGCATGAACATTCTTGCTTGGGTTCGGGCTCGAAAGATGTGCAATGCCACGGTATGTCGAGGCCGCACACGAACGTTCGCAGGCGGGCTCGCCGTCGCGTTCAGTCTCTCGACCGTTGGTCTCTTTGCTCAGCAAAGTGCCGACATCAAAGTTACCGCCACCGTGGCAGCGAACTGCACCATCGTGGCGGCCGACCTCGCGTTCGGGGCGTACGACCCGCTCTCAGGACCGCAGGTGGACCGTACAGCCACGATCACGCTGACGTGCACGCAAGGATCGACGGCGAGAGTCACGCTCGACAATGGCGGCAACTATTCAACCACTCGGCGTATGGCCGGCGGGACACCCGCCGGGTTCCTGAACTATGCGCTGTACACGGACACGGGGCGCGCCACGGCATGGAACAGCCAGCAGATCACCGTCAGTTCGTTTGATGCGACGAACAAGGCGACACTGACGGTCTACGGGCGTGTTCCGGCCGGTCAGAGCACCGTCGCCGTGGGCAGCTATACCGACACCGTCAAGGCCACCGTCAACTTTTAGGAGACAGCATGCGTACTACATTGGCGGCAGTCTCGATTGCGGCATTTTCACTGGTGCAGCCGGCCGCGGCTCGCGCGGACGGCTCATTCACCGTCAAGCCGACGTCGATCTCACTGACAGCACGCGCGACGAGCCAACTTGTCGCGATCACCAACGTCAGCACCCGTCAACTACGCTTCGAAATACGGGCAACGAAATGGGTGCAGGACGATCGCGGCGAACTCACCCTGACGCCGGCTGGGAACCAGATCACGTTCGCGCCGTCATTGGTGACGCTCGCGCCGGGGGCCTCGCGCAACGTTCGCGTTGGAGCCCCCGCGTCGGCGTTCGGTAACAGTGAAGGCACCTACCGCCTCTTCGTGGAAGAACTGCCGGACACGTCTTCCCCGCGAGGCCCCGGAACTGTAGCGTTTCGGCTCGAGATCGGCGTGCCGATCTTTCTTGCACCATCGCGTCCGACGAGTTCGGCACAAATCACCGGCGTCGGGTTCGACCAGGGTCGACTGGTGACCCGTCTCCGCAACACCGGCAACGTCCACATGATCGTCTCCGGCGTCAAGATCCAAGGGACTGACGGCGGCGGCGCCGTAAAATACGACCGGACGCTCGATGGCTGGTACGTGCTCGCCGGCGATACACGGGTGTTTGAGCAGCAGATCACACCCAGTGACTGTGCGGGCGCGCGCACGATGGCGGTCACCGTGGACGTCCAAGGCACGCTGCTGAAAGAGCAGACGGCGATACCCGCAGGCGCGTGCAACGGACCGGCCGGGCGCTGAGCGTGGAGGCACGGTGTGCCGGCACTCGCTGCCTACGCGCTTGCCATCTTGCTGCAATCGCAGGCACCGTTCCCCGCCCGGATCATTTGGGCGCTGACGATCAACGATGTCGCCGCGGCGGACGTCGATCTCGCGATTCGCGACGATGGTCCGTGGATTCCAGTCGGTGCGCTCGACCGCGAAGGGCTGATCAACCTGGCGCCGGGACGTCGAGAGACGGTCGACGGTGTCGTATTCGTCTCGCTGGCGTCGCTGGCACCAGGGATCCAGTTCATGCTGGACGAAGATCAGATCCAGCTCCGGCTCACGGTTGCTCCTGAGTTCCTGCCGCGGCAGGACATCGCGCTCGTGAATCAGCGGCCTGCGAACCTGCACGTCACTCGGCCTCTGTCCGGGTTTCTCAACTACATCGGCACCTATCGCACGACCGGCGGCTCGGATCTCCTGACACAGGCTGGCGCCAGCGGCGGCGGCGTCTCACTATATGGCACGGTACTGTTCCGCTCGAACGGTCCGACGCTGCGCGGTGTCACGACGCTGACGTTCGATCAACCTGCCAGTCGGCGTCAGTGGGCGGTAGGCGATGTCTTAGGGAGCGCAAGCCCGCTGGGCAGCGCGCCGCTCGTCGGCGGCTTCAGCATCTCGAAGGAGTCGCGGCTCGATCCCTACTACACCACGTTCGCGATGCCGCAACTCGCGGGATCGAGCTTCACGCCGTCGACGGCGACCGTCTACATTGCCGGCAATCAGGTGTCGCAGTTTCCCCTGCGGCCGGGACCGTTTCTGATCGAGCAGCTGCCGATCTCGAGTGGACTCGGACGCCTCGACGTTCAAGTGCGAGACGCCTCGGGCGCCGTACAGACATTGTCGCTTCGCTACTATCTGGGCACGTCGCTCCTGCGCCACGGTGAACAGGACTACAAGTATCTGGCCGGTGCCGAGCGTACGTTCGATGGGACGTCGGCGAGCTACGGGCGGACACTGGGGACGGCGTACCACCGCGTCGGTGTCTCCGACGCCATTACGCTGGGCTACCAGGCAGAAGCGGACAAGGACGTGGTCAGCGGCGGCCCATTACTTGACTTTCGCTTGTGGCGCGCCGGCACCATCGGTCTCGCCGCGAGCGGCGGCCGGACCGAGGACTCGAAAGGCGCGGCGGGCTCGTTCACCTATGATTTTCAGTCGCGATCGCTGTCACTCCAGTCGCGCGTGACCAAACTCTGGCGCGGCTACAGCAACCTCTATGTCGAGCCGTTGCAGAAGGATCGCATCTATCTCGACGGCACAGCGAGCGTGCCGGTCCTGCGGCGCGGGACCTTCGCACTGCGTTGGCTGACGCGCAGCGTGCTGCCCGACGCCGTGCCATACGAAGAGCAGTTGTCGGCTCCGGGTATCAATCGCCTTGGCCTCGTGCCGACGGCTGCGCGCATTCGCTCAGTCGATGATTCCGAGTTGCGCCGGGAGTTCTCTGTTGGAGGATCGATCGCCCTCGCCAGCCGCACGCGCGTCTACGGGCTCGCCAGTCGCGTGAACGAGCACGGCGATCATTGGTGGGAGGGCTTCCTCAGCGTGTCGGTTAGCCTCGGCGGCAGGATCGCGGCGACGGTGACCGGGTCCGAGACGCGCACGGCGACGAACGTCACTGCCGATATCTACCGCTCCCCCCCGGCCGGACCGGGGATAGGGTTTCACCTCGCCGGCGACGAAGAGACCGGTCGTGCGCTCGGTGAACTCATAGTACAGCACCAGCGCGGGGCCGTCAGGGCGATCGTCAACACCGATGCGAACGGTACGACCGATGGGAGTCTCGAAGTCTCGGGCGGAATCGGCAGCGTCGGCCGGCGCGTTGGCCTGCTG
>DATFRR010000127.1:0-4675 GCA_035263025.1 Micromonosporaceae bacterium | reverse complement strand
CATGTCGTGCGCCGTCGCGAGTACGTGACCGAGCGGTGGCCGGCGTACCACGAACTCCGCCGTACCGTCCGTGACGATGTACGTCAGATTCGACTTGCCGCCCTCGACGCGCTCCGCGGTCAGCGGACCAGACGGCAGCTCCGGCGCTTGCTCGTCCAGGAACGCCCGCAGCCGTCGCAGGTCGAGTCCGGGCGGGTCCGTCGGAGTGGATCGACTGCTCATCCGGCCACCGATATCACCACGCGACCGGTCGTCTCGCCGGCCGCCAAGCTGGCCATGCCCTCGGGCGCCGCATCGAACGGCAGCACGGCACTGACCAGCGGTACCGCCACTCCGTCGGCCGCCAGCTTTGACAGCGCCTCATGAGCGTCCACAATGGACTTTGGGTCGTACTGCTTGTAGAGCCCCCAATGCAGGCCGACGACCGAGTAGTTCTTGACTAACGCGTGGCTGGTGACCGCGGACGGAATGTCGCCGCTGGCGAATCCGATCACCAGCAGCCGACCTTCGAACGCGATGCACTTCGTGGACTTTGCGAACGCGTCGCCGCCGACCGGGTCGTAGATCACGTCCGCGCCGCGTCCGGCGGTCGCGCCCTTCACCGCCGCGACGATGTCGTCGGTGCGGCGGTCGATCACCAGGTCGGCCCCGAGACCCGTGGCCACCGCTGCCTTGGCCGGTCCGCCGACCACGCCGATGACGCGCGCTCCGGACGCCTTGCCCAGCTGTACGGCGGCGCTGCCGACTCCGCCGGCGGCCGCGTGTACGAGCAGCGTCTCCCCCGCCTTGAGAGCGGCGCGGCGATGCAATCCGAACCAACCCGTCTGGTACGCGATGTGGAACGCCGCGGCCCGTGCGTCGTCGAGTGCGTCGGGCGCGGGCAACGCGTCGGCGGCGGACATCAGCGCGAACTCGGCGAGCCCACCACCGACCGGCGAACCGAGCACGCGATCACCGACCGCGGGACTCGTCACATCCGGCCCAACGGCGACCACCGTGCCGCACAGCTCGACGCCGGGCGTGAACGGCAGAGGCGGCCGCACCTGATAGAGCCCCCGGCACATCAACACGTCCGGAAAGTTCAGCGCGACCGCATGAACCTTCACGAGAACCTGCCCGGCACCGGGCGCCGGCGTCGCGACGTCGCTCGCGAGGCGCATCACGTCGACCGGCTCACCGAGCGCGGTCACCTGCCACGCCCTCATGCGGTGCCTCCCGATGCTGTTTCTTCAGATGCGGTGCCGCCGGGTGCGGTGCCGGCGTTGCTTACGAGGCGCTGCAGCTTGCGCATGTTCGCCTGCCAGCGGTCCGGATCGGCGGCGCGTGCCGCGTAGTATCCGGCGACCTCCGGGTGCGGCAGGATCAGGAAATTGCCGCTCGTTAGGCCGGCCACCACCGCGTCGGCGGCCTGTTCCGGACTGATCGATTCGGCGCCGAGCAGCAGCTTGCCGGCGTCACCGGAGGCCTCGAGCATCGCGGTGCGTACGCCTTGCGGGCACAACGCTTGTACGGTCACGCCCCGGTCGGCGTACGTGATCTGCATCCACTCCGCAAACGCGAGCGCACCGTGCTTCGTCACCGAGTACGGCGCCGACCCGATCATGGTGAGCAGACCGGCCGCCGAGACAGTTGCCAGGAAATGGCCTCGGCCTCGCTCCAGCCAATGAGGCATTAGCGCTCGGGCGGCCCGCACGTGCGCCATCACGTTGACCTGCCAAGCGAGGTCCCAGTCGTCCTCCGGCGCGGCCGGCCCGCCGCCGATGCCGACGCCGGCATTCGCGCAGAACAGATCGATCTCGCCGAGATGCTCACGCGCGACGTCGACGAGGTGTTGTGCGCCGGACGCGGATGCCGCGTCGCCCGGCGCGGAAAATCCGCCGATCTCGCTCGCGACCGCATCACACGAGCCCTCGTGCAAGTCGTTGACGACGACTCGAGCACCCTCGGCGGCGAACCGGCGGGCCATCGCTGCGCCGATCCCGTTGCCGCCGCCGGTGATGACCACACCCGCACCGTGCAGTTGCATCACTCAAGCCTCCCTCGGCACCCGCCGTGCCTAACGCCCGCCCGGCGACATCACGCTGCGCGACCTGACCCGGCCAAGCCGACCCGCGTCATGGATAGACGCGCGACACCGACTCGGCGACGCATACCGGCTTGTCGCCCCCGTCGCGCTCGATCGTGACCTTCGTCGTCAGTTGTACGCCGCCGGCCACGTCCTCGACCGACATGATCTCGGCGCGCGCCCGGACTCTCGAGTCGACCGGCAGCGGCGCCGGGAACCGCACCTTGTTCACGCCGTAATTGATGCCCATCCGTACGCCGTCGACGCGGGTGAGTGTGCTCGCGAGCGCCGGCAGCAGCGACAGCGTCAGATATCCGTGCGCGATCGTGGTCTTGAACGGACCGTGTGCCGCGCGCTCCGGATCAACGTGAATCCACTGGTGATCACCGGTCGCGTCGGCGAACCGGTTGATGCGTTCCTGGTCGACCGTGAGCCAGTCGCTCGGGCCGAGTTCGGTGCCGACCGCGGCGCGCAACTCGTCGATGGACGCGAACCCCATGGACGCCTCCTCCTGCCTGCTATCCGACACCGTGCTATCCGATACCGTGCTGTCCGGCACAGCGCTATCCGACACCGCGCGTGAGGCTGACGCCGCCGTCGACGACGAGCGTCTGCCCGGTGACCCAGGCGGCATCGCTCGACGCGAAGAACGCCACCGCACCGGCCACATCCTCGGGCAACCCGAGCCGTCCCAGCGCGTAGTTTGCCGCCGCCTCGTCCTCGCGGCCCTCGTAGAGCATGCGGGCGAACTGCGTCTTCACCACGGCCGGCGCGACCGCGTTCACGCGCACCTTCGGGCTGAGTTCGAAGGCAAGCTGCTTGGTCATCTGGATCAGCGCCGCCTTGCTGGCCGCGTAGTAGCCGAGGCCGGGCGCCGGCGCGGTGCCGGCGATCGACGCGATGTTCACCACCGCGCCGCCGTTGCGGCCGAGCCAGGCATCGTACGCGGCACGGATCCACCCGACGGCGCCGATCACATTGACGTCGAAGACCTTTCGCGCGGCACTCGGATCCTGCTCGATCATCGGGCCGAACACCGGGTTGATGCCCGCGTTGTTGACGAGCACGTCGAGTCGGCCGTACGCGTCAATGGCGGCGCTGACCGCGGCGGCGTGGTGCTCCGCGTCGTCACCCTTGCCCGCGACGAACATCGCACGGTCCGGTCCGCCCAGCGATGCCACCGCGGCCTCGAGCGCCTCGGACTTCCGGGCGGTGATGCAGACCTGTGCGCCCTCAGCGACGAAGCGCTCCGCGACCGCGAAGCCGATGCCGCGGCTCGCGCCGGTCACCAACGCGACCTGGCCGGCAAAGCGTGTCGGGTGTGAACTCATCGCGCCACTCCAGCGTCGATAGAAACCACCGAATTCCTGCGAACCGCGCTCGCCGTGTCCGGACCCGGGCGGGCCGGCTCACGACAACCCTGCCGGTAACCTAACCGGCGCCTCGGGCGCGAGAAACCCCCAATGACGCTCGGCTCAGCGCGCGCCGTGCCCTCCTCGCATCGCCAGCTTTGGGCTCCCGCCTGCGCGCCGCTCCCGCACTAAGCGCTTGCTTAGCATCACGGGGCACCTCGTCGATGTCAACGGCGGCCACCCCGGTTTGGCGATCGGTCACGCGACGTGCTGAACTTGGCCGCCGCCTTGGGTGACGCCTGCCGCGGCGGTCGAAAGTTTGGGGAGGTCCGTGATGAGCGACGACCAGCCGGCGCGCCGAGCGCGCGGCGCCGCGGTGTTCAGCGCGGTGGTCGCTTCGCTGCTGGTGATCGGTGGCATCGTCTGGCTCGGGGTGGTCGACAAGTCGCGGTCGACGCCGCCCGCGGCGGCGGCCGTGTCCGGCGCGTCGTGCACGTGGACGCCCGCCGACGCGACGCAGAACCCAGCGCTTACGAAGACAGGTACGCCGCCGACCAAGAACCTGCCAACAAGCGGTACCCGAGACATGACGCTCGCCACGAGCCAGGGCACCATCACCGTCAAGCTGGACGTGACGCACGCGCCCTGCTCGGCGGCGAGCTTTGCCTACCTCGCCAGTCAGCGGTTCTTCGACGACACGACGTGCAACCGGATGACTACGACCGGCATCTTTGTGCTGCAGTGCGGCGACCCATCCAAGACCGGCGCTGGCGGGCCAAGCTACACGTACGCCCACGAAAACCTGCCGACCGCGGCGGTGAACTATCCGGCCGGTACGGTGGCGATGGCCAACGCGAACGACCCCGACGGCAACGGCAGCCAGTTCTTCATCGTGTACAAGGACACGCCGACGGATCCGAGCAACGGACAGTCCGTGCTGCCGTCGAATTACACGATCATCGGCACCATCTCGACCGGGCTCGACATTCTGCAGAAGGTCGCGAAGGGCGGCACGGACAACGCCAACGGCCCCGGCGATGGCGCGCCAAAACTCGCGGTAAAGATCACATCGTTGACCGTCGGTCCGGTCGTCGCCGGCTGATCCGACCTCGACGGCGGCTTGCAGGTCGGCCCTGCTTGCCGGTCCGATGCCGCCGCCGCGCCACCAACCGCCTGCCCGCCTATCGCTCTGCTCGCACTGACGTTGGCAGAGACGCCTCTGCGCGCATTGATGTGCGCAGAGATGACTCTGCTCGCA
>DATFRR010000126.1:0-26350 GCA_035263025.1 Micromonosporaceae bacterium | reverse complement strand
TGCATCGCGATGCGGGCCGCGTCACGGCGTGCCGAGCAGCGGCTAGGTGACCTGGTCGGGGCGGCCGCGGAGGCGGCCCGCGACGTGGTGCTGCCGGCCGGCATGGCAGCAGTTGACGCGGCGAACGCACGCATCGGATCGATCGCGCCGCTCGACGACGACGCTGTCGCATGGCTGGCGCTGCTCTTGCTCAGCGTGCCGGTCCGCGACTATGCGTGGGAACGTGTCGGCCGTGACGTGGATGGCAGCGTCGCACTGTGGAGCGACGTCGTGCGCCGCGTCGACCCGGAGTTGGCGGCCGGTCCGGCGACGTTGCTCGCATACGCGGCGTGGCGGCGCGGCGACGGAGCAATCGCGTCGATCGCTCTCGACCGGGCAATGGACGCCGACCCGACCTATTCGTTGGCGCGGCTGCTCGCCGACGCGATCGATCACGGCATCCCGCCGGGTCCGTGGCTGGACGTACCGGCGGCGACCGAGAGTGCGGACCGGGCCGCGGCGGTGCGGCCGCACCGAAGGCGTCGACGGGCACGCCGTCAGCGACAAGTGCGCGTGGTGCCGCCGACGGGCTGAGGCAACGGCGGCTGGGTGGCTGAGCGCCTGAGCAGCAGAGCGGCCAAGCAGCTGGGTGGCTGGGCAGCTGAGCGGCACAGCGGCAGAGCGGCTCAGAGCAGGACGCGGTCCGGGCGTGTGTAGACGTTCATGGTCGCGCCGCGCAGGAAGCCGACGAGGGTCATGCCGGACTCGTCGGCGAGATCGGCCGCGAGCGTGCTCGGTGCCGACACCGCGGCGAGCAGCGGGATGCCGGCCATGGACGCTTTCTGCGTGAGTTCGAAGCTCGCCCGGCCGGAGACGAGCAGCGCGTGGCCGGACAGTGGCAGCCGCCGCTCGCGGACCGCCCACCCGACGACCTTGTCGACCGCGTTGTGCCGTCCGACGTCCTCGCGGGCCACGATCAAGTCGCCACCGCTGGTGAACAGACCCGCGGCGTGCAGCCCGCCGGTCGCCGCAAACGTACGTTGTGCGGTGCGCAGCACGTCCGGCAGGCCGGCAAGCGTCTTCGCGGCGAAGGTGGCCGGATCCGCCGACACGTCGTACGCCGACTTGAGGCGTACCGCGTCGATGCTCGCCTTGCCACACACTCCGCACGAACTGGTCGTGTAGAAGTTCCGCGACGGGTCGACCTGTGGTGGCGCCACGTGCGGTGCGAGCGTGACGTCCACGACGTTGTACGTGTTCGGCTCGTTGTCGCCCGCGCACAACTGAGCGGTGAAAACGTCCTCGTCGCGCGCGATGATCCCCTCGGTGAAGAGGAATCCGATCGCGAGGTCGAGGTCGTGGCCGGGGGTACGCATCGTCACCGCCAGCGGTGGTCGGGGCTGACCGGCCGGGCCGACCCGAATCTCCAGCGGCTCCTCGGCGGTCAACGTGTCCGGGCGCCGTGTCGACTCGGATGCGCCGACATCGATCCGGACCACTCCGCGGCGCGTCGTCACCCGTCCCATACCTGCCATCTTGCCGCGCGCCAGTGTGCGGGGCTAATGCCGCGAGCACGTCGACGCGAGATGATCGACCTTGTGCACGGTGCCACGCTCTTCGGTGCGATCGTTCTGGCCGGTGGCCGCGCGCGCCGGATGGGCGGCGTACGGAAGCCAACGCGGCCGGTCGCCGGCGTACCCATGATCGAGCGAGTGCTGGCCGCGGTCGCACCGGCCGGGCCGCCGATCGTGGTGGGACCGGCCGATGTGGTCGCGTCCGTGACCGTACCCACGATGGAAGAAACGCCGCCCGGCGGCGGACCGGTGGCCGCGATCGCCGCGGTGTTCGACGCGCACCGGACGGCGCTGGCCGACGTGGTGGTCATTGTCGCCGGCGACCTACCGCTGCTCACGGTGGCCGCGGTGCGCGACTTGACGGCGACGGTCCGTCATGGGCGCGTTGACGGCGCCGTCTTCGTCGATCGGGATGGCCGGCGTCAGTGGCTGTGTGGCGCGTGGTGGTCCGCGTCGATCGCCGGGAGCTTGGCAACGCTGGCGGCGGCGCGCGGCGGTCTCGCCGGAGCTGCGCTGCGCGATCTCCTCGGATCGCTCGCGGTCGCCGACGTGAGTCACGAGGGGGAGCCGCCGCCGTGGTTCGATTGCGACACGGACGATGACATCCGGCGCGCGGAGGAGTGGCTGACGCGATGAATGCCCTGGACGAGTGGACCGATGCCGTACGCGGCGCGCTGCACCTCGACCCGATCGAACCCAAGCTGGTGCTCGACCTCGCTCGGGAAGTGGCGCACGGGGTGCTCCGACCGGCCGCACCGCTGACTGCCTATCTTGTCGGCATCGCGGTGGGTCGCGGCGCCGAACCACGCGAGGCGGTCGCCGCGGTCGAAGCGTTGATCGCGGGCTGGCCGTCGCAGGACACACCCGACCAGCGCGAGGACCGCGCGAACTAGTTGGCGACGGCGGCGAGGTCCGCGATCGGGCCGGTCGGCACGTGCACGACGTGTTGGCGCATCGCCGTCGCAAGCGCCCAGCGCTCGGCCATCGTCATCCCGCGGCGCTCGACCTCGACGTCGGGCGGCACCTCGAAGCGGCTTCGCACCGGGAAGTAGTCGGCCAGGAACATCTGAACGAGGGCCGTCAACATGTCCGGACGCGTCGCCGTGTGGTCGGCCGTGCCGGTGCTCGTATCGATGCTCGTGTCGGTGTCGTTCAGGCAGAACGTGTCGTAGTCACGCCGAAGCACGAGACGAACGAGCCGCTTCGGCGTCTCCGGATCCGCGAGATCCGTATACATGTAGCGCAGCGACCCGGGTACCGATGTGCCGCGCAGGTACGACCAGTAGTGGTGCAACGACGACGCGATCGACAGGTCGTGCGGCTGCCGGAACTGACTGTCCCGGGTACGCGTGACGGCGTCGGACAGTTCGGTGGCGATCTGTTCGAGCACGCTGCGACGCAACGCGTACGGCGCATGTTTCATCTTCTGCGTGATCGTGCGGCCGAACTGTTGCCGGATCATCTCGCGATTGTTCTTGCCGGCCGCGGTGACCGGCAGGTCGTCGATCGTCGCACCGCCGATGTCCACGAGCGCCGCGGTGGACGGAAAGAACTTCGCGACACCGTTGGCGTGAAAGAACGTCGACGGACTGACCGGCCGGCCGAGGAACATGTCGTCGTTGAAGTAGATGAAATGCTCGGCGAGACCTGGAATGCGGTGGAACTGCGACTCGATCGCGTGCGAGTTGAACGTCGGCAGTCGCGCGCCCGCCTCGAACATTTCAGCGTGACTCACCAGCACGAGCCGTGGATCATCGAGGTTCAGCCAGTGCGGCACCTGCTCGGCGGTGACTAGGTAGATACGGCGCAACCAGGGCGCGTAAAGGTGCAACGACCGCAGCGAGTAGCGCAGCTCCTCGCGGTCGAGGTATCTCGCCTCGTTCGCCGCCTGACCGTTCAGCGCGCCGTGATCGACACGCGTCATCTGCCACCGCCCCAGCCATCGCGGATCGCTACCGTCCACCCACGTGTAGACGGCGTCGATTGGAAAGCCGACCGTGGTCACCATCGTGCCGGACAGGTCCGCTCGCGACGCATACGTTCCCGGTTCGTCGGCCGGCACAAAAGCGCTGAGCTGGCGTGCGGCAAGGCTCACCCGTGGTGCGGCCGCCGACAAGGACGTACACCGTGAGTTACGCACCGGTGCCACCAATGTGGCGTCGATTTCCGGCCAGAACTCGACCTGGCATCGGCAGCGTGCGCCGAACGCGAGATGGCGGCCGGCCGTGCGAGTCGGTCGGTAGACGTCGTAGACGGTCGTACGGCCTTGTGCGGTACGCGCCGAAATCACCACACCGTTGGTAGCAGCCGCGGCGCGCAGCACGTTAAGAGCGGCAGCGGCGAAGGATCTGGGTACGCCGATCCGGGTGGCGACGCCGCGGTCGTCGGGGATCGCGAAGTAGTCGATCCCGGCCGCCTCGAGCGCGGTCACCACGAAGTCGAGGTTGAACCGGCGTACGGCGAGCGGCGTCGCCGAGGCGTCCACGACACCGTTTCGGAACCCTCGCGCATATTGCCGGCGAAACGGCCGCCCCAGCAATCGCTGGCCGACGCGGTATTGCGTTATCGGGGAGAGACGCGTGTGCATGGCGTGCCGTGCGGCTGGGGGCAGGTGCCGATAGAGCCTGCGAGCCAGCGCGCCCGGAATCCTGACCAAGGATGCCGTGCTCATCCGCGTCCACTTCTTGGTGTCGTTGCCCCCTGGCGAACCGGGCGGCGGTCGGCGACTCGATCTGCGCGCGCTCGACCCGTCGGCCGCGCCTGCGATCCGGTGGTGGCTGAGCAGCTCTCACATAGCAATCGGACAGCGCGCTCCCACGTCGTGGGCGAGGGCCAGTCCGTTATCGGATTGCAATGTTGCGAGCCGTGCGGCCGCATCGCAGGCGAACGGACAGTTCGTGGCCGCGCGCCACGTGCCGAGATTGGCTCAGGCGGCGTGCGCCGCGACCTCGGCGCTCCGTTGCAGCTTCTGCCACCGCAATCGGCGGCCGGCCAGCGCCGTGACGGCGGATCGGATGAGCACGACGTACATGATCTGCCGGTACACGAACTGCTGAAGTGGCAGTGCCCACAGCGGACGCAGGCTCGTGATCGACGCGGAACGCGAGGATCGCCGTGACGACCTGGATGACGAGAACCGCGATCCAGCCGATCAGCGTGATCCATCGGTCGAGGAAGAACACCCCGAATACGGTCATCAGGTCGAGCAGCGGCGCGAAGAGCGGCAGTACGACGGTGAACAGCGTGATCATCGGCAGCCCGCGGCGACCGAACCGCCCCGACGCGCCCCGCTCGACGAGAGATCGGCGATGCTTCCAGATCGCCTGCATGGTGCCGTAGCTCCAGCGGTAGCGCTGGCGCGACAGGTCACGCAAGGTCGTCGGCGCCTCGGTGCGTGCGACCGCGGCCTCCTGATATACGACGCGCCATCCGTCGCGCAACATCGCCATCGTCAGGTCGGTGTCCTCAGCGAGGGTCTCGCGGCTCAGCCCGCCGACGTCGTCGAGCGCCGCGCGACGAAACGCGCCGAGCGCACCAGGGATTGTCGGGATGCAGCCGAGCCGGTCGTATAGCCGACGGTCGAGGTTGAAGCCGATGACGTATTCGATGTGTTGCCATCGGCCGAGCAGCCGACGGCGGTTGCCGACCTTGACATTGCCCGCGACCGCTCCGACTGACGGGTCGGCAAACGGCTGAACGACCTTGTGCAGCGCGTCGCGGTCGACGATCGTGTCGGCGTCGATCATCACGATCAGGTCATGGTGCGCCATCGCGATGCCGGCGTTCAACGCGCTGGCCTTTCCGCCCGACGGCACGCGGACGACGCGTACGTTGTCGAATCCGAGCGACTCGACAATCGCAGCCGTGTCGTCGGTGGACTCGTCGTCGATGACGACGATCTCGAACGAAGGATGCTCGGATGTGGCGAGCGTACGTACCGTCGCCGCGATGGTGTCCGCCTCGTTGAACGCCGGCACCAAGACCGACACCGGATCGTTCACCTCGGCGCCCCATGACCAGGTTGGCGAACGGCGTCGACGCGCATGGCGAACCGCGACACCAAACAGCAGCAGCGTTCGCAGCAATGTCAGCGCGCCGATCACGATGAACAGCCACCAGAACATGCGCATCATCCAGTCGGCGACCTGCACAGTCCATACCAGCGCGTGACCACGCCACCGATCCATGGCGGACGCCGGGACGTTGACGGGCACCGTGAGACCGACCGACCGCGAGACCGTCGTGAACGTGTACCCGCGCGCCTCCATCTCCGGGATGTAGCGCTTGAGCGCCGCGACCGTCTCGGCCCGGTTTCCGCCGGCGTCGTGCATCAAGACGATGGCGCCCTGACCGCCCTTCGGGGTCGCGTTCGAGAGGATCTTGGCCACGCCGGGTCGGGACCAGTCGTTGCTGTCGACGTCCTCCAGCACGGTCAGGTAGCCGTCCTGGCCGACTTGCCGCATGACGCGCCAATCGGCGTTTTCCACCGCGTCGGGTGACGACGAGTAGGGCGGTCGCAGCAGCGACGTTTTCTCGCCGGTGGCGTCGGCGATCGCGAGCTGCGTCTGCGAATACTCCATGTTGCGACGCCACGTCGGGATCGCGTCGAGGTTGGGGTGGCTGAACGTGTGTACGCCGATCTCGTGACCCTCGTGCGCGATCCGTGCCGCGAGATCGGGATAGCGCGCCACGTGTGAACCGACGACAAAGAACGTGGCCTGGACGTGATACTGCGCGAGGACGTCCAGAATCTTCGGTGTCCACGTCGGATCCGGACCGTCATCGAATGTCAGCGCAATGGTGTGGGGCGCCGGCGAAAGCGTACGCGGGTTCCGGCCGGACAGGTCGATCACCGGTCCGCCACGTGCCACCGCCGACGGCACCTCGGCGCCGGACTGTTTCCGCGCCACGGTGCCGTCCGGCGCGAAGGACGCGTTCGTGTACGCCTCGACCAACAACAGCGTGGCGACGGTGAGCACCACGAAAAACGTAACCAGACGCCGCAGCCATCGGCCGACCGGGTGCTGCACGCTGAGAAGCCCGGTCGCCGACGCGGACGGGTCGGTCTGCGGACCGCGACCGGGCGTCTCAGCGGCCCGCGCGATAAGCGGGTCGCCGGTGTTCGCGTCAAGGTTCGGGCCATTGGGGTGTGCGTCGCTGGCCGCGGGCGAGGCTGGTTCCGCAGGCCGGTCGTCGTTGAGGTCCGGATCGCGGCTGCGGCTCGAATAGACCGTCACGACCGGCCGCAATCCGACGCCGACGTGGTCGCGGACGGGCACCTGTGAAGCGGTGCCGGCCGCACGGGCGCGAACGTGACGCTCAACCACACGGCCGCGGTCGCGAGAACGGTCAGCACCGCGAGCGCGAACACGATCGCCCGCAATCGCCGCCGCCGCCAGCCCGAGTCGTCCACAAACACGGGAGCCGGGCTCGGCGGCGCCACCATGACGCTAGTGCCTGCAGCCGGCAACTTCGGTGCCGACGGCTCAGGGCCCGTCAGTTGTGCGGAACTTGGGCGGTCGGATTGCGTCCTGACGGCCATCTCCCGTGCAATTCGTGCCTCGGCCGGTTTACGCTGCGGCTCGACCGATGCACGTCCGACGTACTTGGCCACCGTCGCGGTGCCTACGTGGCGGCCCTGATCCACGGCTCGGCTCCTTTGTATCGGTCATGCGGCTCTATCGGTCCGGCGGCTGCATTGGTCTCGCGAGTGTGATCTCGCGACTGTGTGATCTCGCCAATGGCGCAGTGGGCGTTTCATCAAGGACTTATCCGCTCGGCGGCGGCCGCTAAACGTCGAGCACGACACACCCACGAACGTCGAGGGTCGGCTGGCAGCCGCTAGCTCGGCTGCGAGCTATCCAGTGGGTACCGGCGGCGTGGTGATGGACGGCAGGTTGGTCGTCGGAGGACTGGTCGGCGTCGGCAGGCCGGTCGTCGGCGGAGGGGTCGGTGTCGCGGTTGGTGCGGTGGTACGCGACGTCGGCTTCGCCGTCTTCGTCGAGGTTGGACCGCCGGTCCGCGTCGACCCGCCCGACTGGCCGGGTGACGGCGACCTGACCGGCGACCCGTTGCTGCCCGACGTTCCGGTAGACACCGACGCCGGCGGGTTCGCCGGCGGCGTACCGTGCGATCTCGGGTACGTCATCGCGACGAGTACGGCGATCGCACCGGCTGCGATGGCGATCGTGGCCGCGATCACGGCAGCGCGACTACCGGAGCGCGAACGTGGGCGTCCGGCACCCGTGCCCGGAGGAGTGGTGAAGTCGAGCGGCGCAATTTCGGGACTCGTCGGGAAGGCGGGCGATCCGCCGGCTACCGCTGCGCTTCCGGCCGCGAATCGGGAACCAGCCGGTGTGGCACCGCGCGAATGTATTGCCGTCTCCATTGCCGCGTTGGCAGCGCCGGGATTGGCTGCCGTCGCCGCACGTCGAGCCGCGGCGGCCATCGTCGCGGCCGAGGGAAAGCGCTGTGACGGCTGCTTCGCCATACCGGTCATCACGACATCGCGCACCGCCGGCGGAACATCTGCGGGCAGGTCGGCGGGCCTGCCGTGGACGTGCGCTAACGCGACGGCCACCGCGCTTTCGCCGGTGAACGGTGGTACCCCGGCCAGACAGTGGTATGCGACGGCGGCGAGCGAGTACACGTCCGTCGCCGGTGTGATCTGGTGTTTCATCGCCTGCTCGGGCGCCATGTAGAGCGCCGTGCCGACGACGTCGTGCACGCCCGTGAGGCCTTCGTTCGCCGACGTGTGCGCGACACCGAAGTCGACCAGCACGGCCCGTCCGTCCGGGTTGATCAATACGTTGCCCGGCTTAACGTCGCGGTGCACGATGCCCGCCGAGTGCGCCGCGTGCAGCGCCTCGGCGACCCGTCCGACGATCGACATGGTGGCTCGCGGTGCTAGCCGGCCGACCTTGTCCAACCGTTGCGACAGCGGCTCACCCTCGACGTACGCCATGACGAGGTACGCCATCTCCGTACCACCACGTGGCGACCGCACCTCGCCGTAGTCGTACACGTCCACGACGCCGGGGTGGTGAAGCGTGGCCAGCGTGTGTGCCTCGGCCCGGAAGCGGGCACCGAACGACGGATCCGCGGACAGGTGCGGCCGCAGAACCTTGACCGCGACGGTGCGGCGCAGCACGGTGTCGGTTGCCCGCCAGACCTCGCCCATGCCACCGCTGGCGATGGCGCCGTCCATCCGGTAGCGGCCGGCTACCACGTCTCCTGCGTCCACGACGTTCGCTTACCCAGCGGCGTGCCGCGTGACGCATCGCGGACGACTCGGATGTAGCTCGGGTCGATCAGCCGGGAGCGTTCCGCCAGGGTGTCGGCCCGAACCAGGCTATGAGCGGTCGGGCCAGGCAACCTCGGGCGTCTGGTAGAAGTTGACGCCCATGATCTTCCATCGCGGACCCTGCGCCGCGATGCGCGCATCGAACGCTGAGATGTCGTGCGTGGCACGCGGCGACCAGCCGAGCTCCGCGATCGCGGGCAGCCGCGGGAACGCCATGAACTCGATATCGCCGGACGATCGGATCGTCTCGGTCCAGAGGCAGGCCTCGACGCCGAGCACCGCCGACGGGTCGACGCCGCTCAGGTAGGTGCCCGGGTCCCAGTGGTACGCGGTGTTCAGGTTCACCGTCCCGGCCCAGGTCTGCCCGAGCAGCGTGCTGTCGTCGTATTTCATGTCGAGGTACGCATAGTCGGCCGGCGACAGCACGATCTTCGTACCCGCCTTCGCGGCCGCGATGGTCGGCGCGTTCTTCGGGTCGGTACCCCAGAATTCGGCGACCGTCGACGGCTCAAGTGCAGCGTCGGTGATGTCGTGCCAGCCCATTGGCGTCTTACCGTGCGCCAGCACGACCTTCTGAGCTCGTTCGATGAACGTCGCGTAGTCGTCCGGCTTGGTCGCGTGTGACTCGTCGCCGCCGATGTGGATGTACGGCCCGGGAGTCAGCGCGGCGAGCTCGCCGATCACGTCATCGATGAACGTATACGTGATGTCCTTGCCGACGCACAGCGAGCTGAAGCCGACCTGGACGCCGGTGTAAAGATCCGGCGCCTTGCCGTCGCAGTTCAGCTCTGCGTACGAGGAGAGCGCGGCGTTGGTGTGACCGGGCATGTCAATCTCCGGTATCACGGTGATGAACCGCGATGCCGCGTAGGCCACGATCGCGCGGTAGTCGTCCTGCGTGTAGTAGCCAGCTGGCGTGCCGTCGACCTGCGTACTTCCGCCGTGCAGAGTCAGGTTCGGCCATCCGTCGATGGCGATCCGCCAACCCTGGTCGTCGCTCAGGTGCAGGTGGAGATAGTTGATTTTGTAGAGCGCGATCTGGTCGATGTAACGCTTGATCTCGTCGACCGCGAAGAAGTGGCGGGCCACGTCGAGCATCGCCCCGCGATAGGAATATCGCGGATAGTCGGTGACGACGCTCGCCGGCACGGACCAGGTTGCCCGTTGGGCGGTGCCGCTCATGACGGCCGGCGGCAGTAGCTGAAGCAGCGTCTGCACGCCCGCGAACAGCCCGGCCGGCGCGTTGGCACGGATGGTGACGCCTCGCCCGCCAGCGGTCAGCTGGTAGCCCTCGGTGCCGACGTTCGCCGGTGCGCCGCGCAACGTCAGCACGATGGCGTTCGCGGTGTTGGTGGTCGCAGCGTGAGTTGTCGGGATGGCGAAGCCGGTTGATCCGCGGAGAATCTTGGCCAGGTAGTCCGACACATCCGGTGTGTCGCTCAGAATCGCGGTGTCGCGGTCGATGACGAACGGCGGTCCAGCCGACGCGACCGCGGAGACCGGCACCGGAACGACGACATTCGGGAACTGCGTCGCGCCGCCGCGTCCTTCACCATCACCCAGCATGGGCCACACCACCAGACCGATCACGACGACGAGCACGGCCACCGCGGACAGGACCCACCGGTTCCGTCGCATCGTCGGGCGCTTCCGTTGATCCATAGGATTTGTAAACTAACCTAATTAATATGACGCCAGCAAGCCCGCACGTTGCCACGAGCCGGCGGTGCCAAATTTGCCGGCCGAACGGGACGAACACCAGCAAATGACGTACGTGCGTCGGTCGATACGGCACGTGCTGCCGCCGACGCTCCGGCTGGGGGCTGACGGGTGGCGGCCTGACATGCCAGTATTCCGGCACCCGCGACAGACGTCGGGTCGCGCCGGTGCCCTCCGGAGCCGTGCGACGCCGCCCTCGTCGCGTCACGCATCGAGTGGTTGGGGCGAGGAGCGCATCCGTGCGGCGATCGCGAGGCTGGCCGGCGTACCGGTCGCGCGGCCGGTTCGCGTACGTCACGCGCAGACCGGTCGCGATCGTACTCGCCGTGCTGCTGGCGGTGCCGCTTGGCGCGTGCGCGCCCGAGGTGGTACGCGTCGACAGCGCCCCGCGAACGACACTTGCCGCGGATAGCGCGCCGCCGGCGGTGTGTGGTTCAACATCCGGCCCGCCAGTCCCAGGCACACTGCTCTCGGCGGTGGATGTCTGGCCGGACGCCGGCGACGTCGCGGCGATCGCGTCCGATACTCCGCTGACCGGCGTCGTCTGTCGCAGGGCGGTGCTCGACAGCGTCGCGCCGTCGCCGGTCAGCTGCTCGGATGGCTTTCCGTTCTTCGGGCAGCCGAGCCTACCCACCGCACTGGCCGGACTCGGCGTCACCGACATCCGGCAGGCGGATCTCGTTCGCGTCGGTCCCAACCGGACCGACTCCGCGCAGGTGACCGAATACGTGCTGACGCTGGCCGGTCCGGCGGCGGCGGGACTCGAGGCACTGGCAGTGCAGTGCAATGGTTCGCAACTGCCGGACATACAGCCGCCGGTTTATACGATCCGCGATGCCACGGGTGAGATCACCGATGCCGTACGCCTCGGTTACGACGTCGCGGTCGGACTGTCGTTCGCGGGCCACGAGTTCAATGACGCCACGAAGCTTGCCCTGCTGAACCGCGCGGTCGACCTCGCGTCGTTCGCACCGTCCGGCTAGCGCTAGCCGGTTAGCGCTGGCCGGTACGCGCCGTCCGGTGCGCACCGCGATGGCGTGCGGGGGTAAGGCAGCATAGACGCGATGGGGGAGGAGAACGACAGATGCGCAGGGTTGCCGCCGCTGTGGCCTGGGCCGCGGCCGTGGCTGTCGCGGTTGCGTTGACCGCGGCGTGCGCGCCCGACGTGATGCCGGTAGGGGAACCGTCGGGTCTGCCGATCGACGGCGCACCCCCTTCCGCGCCCAGCTCCCCGGCCGGCGTCTGCGGCTCGGTCGACGCTGGCAACTTCGACATCCTGCTGTCGCCGCAGGACATCTGGCCGAAGGCATCGACCTGGGGCCAGGGCGAAGCCAGCTATCTCCTCGAACCCGACGCGTGCCAGAGCCGGCTCGCGGCGACCCCGTTCCCCACGTCGCCCCTGTGTCAACTCGAGTTTCCGTACTTCACCGAGGACGTGATGGTCACCGAATTCGCGCGCATGGGCATCACCAGCGTGGAGATCGGGCAGGACTACAACATGCGCGCGGACGATACGATCTTGTCCACCGTTCGCGAAGTCATCGCGGTGCCCGGGGCCGATGGCGGGTCAGGGTTGGCCGACCTCGCGCAACTGTGCGGCGCCCAACAGGTCGGCAACCGCTACACGGCCACCGCCCATGGCGCCATCAACATGGTGCTCCAGGTCGATCCCGACCAGGTCGTCGCGCTCGTCTTCGACGAGAAAGCGAATCTGACCAACGCGCAGAAGCTGGCACTGCTCGACAAAGCGATCGTCCTGGCACAAACGTAGCGAGCGGTCGCTGGAGCAGCGCCGTCGGCGTGTGTCACGATTCGCACGGGCGGCGCACCGCGCGCATCGTCGTGGTCGCCGTGTGGGGGCGTGATGCGGCGGATGACCGTCGCCACCGCGATCGTGGCGACAGCAGCGACTCTGGCGCTCGCGGCCTGTACGTCGGACGTGATACCGACCGGTCGTCACCGACCGTCGCCCGACGCGACCGGCTTCAACGCGCCCGGGCCTGTGACAGTGTGCGGTGTCGACGGATCCACCGGCGCTGGCGTGTTCATGTTGACGCCGCGGGATGTCTGGCCGGGTTCGACCACGACTCGTCAGGGTTACACGAACTACACATTGGACCCGACGGCGTGCGCCGGCGTACTCGCTGCTACCCCTAAGCCGCAGCCGGTCGACTGCGGCGTCGGTTTCCCGTACTACCCGCAGAACCAGCAAGTCAGCGAGCTCGCCCGGATAAATATCGTGGCGTTTCACGTCGCCCAACTGCTGAACGTGGCATCAGACGGCACCGTCGCGTCGACGGTCAGCGAGGTCGTCCTCAATCTCGGGCCGGGATCCGGACCGGAGGTCGAGGCACTGGCGCGACGATGCGGAGCGCAAACCACGGCCGGAGTCTTACACACGTCGATACGTGGCAGCATCGACATGATCCTTCAAGTCGACGCGTCGCGTGTCGTGGCACTCACCTTCGACCTGCACACCGGATTCACCAACGCGCAGAAGGTGGCGTTGCTCAATAAGGCCGAGGCGTTGGCGAGTTACTGACCTTGCAGGTCAGGCGCCGACTCGGCCGGCAACGCATCTGCTGGCTCCACGGCTGCCTCCGCCTCCGCCCAGCTGGGCTCGAGCCGTACCACGATCTGCTTGGAGGCCGGCGTGTTCGAGCCCTTCGCGGTGGATTCCAGCGGAACCAGGACGTTCGCCTCCGGGAAGTAGCTGGCCGCGCAGCCGCGCGCGGACGGATATGCGATGGCGCGGAACGCACGCGCACGACGCTCCGAACCGTCCGTCCAGACCGATACGACGTCGACGATGTCTCCGTCGGCGAAGCCGAGCCGCGCGAGGTCGGCCGGGTTCACCATGATGACGCGGCGACCGTTGTGTACGCCGCGGTAGCGATCCTGGAGTCCGTAGATCGTCGTGTTGTACTGGTCGTGGCTTCGCACCGTCTGTAGCAGCAGGTGTCCGTCGGGGATCCGGATCGGCTCCAGACGCGTGACGATTAGCTGTGCCCTTCCGTTCGGCGTCGGGAAGCTTCGCCGATCGCGTGGCGGATGCGGCAGCACGAACCCGGTCGACTTCGGTCCGCTCACGCGGCGTTCGTAGTCGTTGAAACCGGGCACGATCTCGGCGACCATCGACCGGATCGCGCGGTAGTCGGCATTCCATTCCCGCCACGGCAGGCCGTCGCCGAGCGTGGCTCGTGCGATGCCGCAGACGATCGACACCTCCGACCGCAGGTGCGGTGACGCCGGTTCGAGACCGCCGCGCGAGGCGTGCACGGCTGACATCGAGTCCTCGACGGTCACGAACTGTGCGCCGCTGGCTTGCGCGTCGATCTCGGTCCGGCCGAGGCACGGCAGGATCAGCGCGGTCCGCCCGGGTACGACGTGCGAGCGGTTGAGCTTCGTTGAGATGTGTACGGACAGCCGCAGCGACCGCAGCGCTTCCTCGGTGACGTTCGTGTCCGGCGTGGCAGCGGCGAAGTTGCCGCCCATGCCCACGAACACGCGCACCTTGCCGTCTCGCATCGCTTCGATCGTGCGAACGGTTGCGTACCCGTGCTGCCGCGGTATGGCGAAGCCGAGCTTCTCGCCCAGTTTCGCGGTCCATGGCGGCGGCTTCTCCCAGACGCCCATCGTCCGGTCGCCCTGCACGTTGGAGTGCCCGCGCACCGGGCACAGCCCAGCGCCGGGTTTGCCGATCATGCCGCGGATCAGCTGTACGTTTGCGATCTCCTGGATCGTGGCGACCGACTCGCGCTGCTGGGTCAAGCCCATCGCCCAGCACACGATCGTCGCCTCCGACTCGGCGAAGGCCTTTGCCGCGGCGACGATCTCGTTCCGGGTCAGACCGGTCGCCTCGATGACCTCGGCCCAGTCCAGCGCCTCGCGTGCCGCGACGTACGCCTCAAGTCCGTCCACGCTCGTCGCGATGAACTCGTGATCGATGGCATCCCACTCCACGAGCAGCGCGCCGATCGCTTGGAAGAGCGCCATGTCGCCACCGACGCGGATGTGCAGGTGTTGATCGGCCAGCGGGGTGCCACCGGCAGCTAGGCCTCGTACGGTCTGCGGATTGCGGAACCGCATCAGGCCGGCCTCCGGCAGTGGGTTCACCGCGATGATGCGAGCACCGTTGCGCTTGGCCTTCTCCAGTGCGGACAGCATGCGCGGGTGGTTCGTACCCGGGTTCTGCCCGACGATGACCAGCAGCTTCGCCTTGTGGATGTCGTCGAGGCTGACCGTTCCCTTACCGATGCCGATCGACTGGCTGAGCGCTGTTCCCGACGACTCGTGACACATGTTCGAGCAGTCCGGCAGATTGTTCGTGCCGTACGCGCGCGCGAACAGTTGGTAGAGGAACGCCGCCTCGTTCGACGTACGCCCCGACGTGTAGAACACCGCCTCGTCCGGCGTCGAAACGGCGTGGAGTTCGTCGGCAATCAACGCGAACGCGTCGTCCCACGAGATCGGGGTGTAATGCGAGGCGCCGTCCCGCAGCACCATCGGTTCGGTGAGCCGCCCCTGCTGGCCGAGCCAGTAGTCGGTCCGCCCACCGAGGTCGGTCATCGAGTGCGCGGCGAAGAAATCGCGCGTGACTCGGCGCAGCGTCGCTTCTTCCGCGACGGCCTTCGCGCCGTTCTCACAGAACTCCAGGTGACCGCGATCCGGCAGCTTCGGGTCGGGCCACGCGCAGCCGGGGCAGTCGAACCCGTCGGGCTGATTCAGCTTCAGCAGCGTACGAGCGCCTCGGGTGACGCCCATCTGGGCAACGACCGGGGTCATGCCGTGGATCACCCCGCCGACGCCGGCGGCGGTTTTCCGCGGTCGTGAGACGGTCAGTTCGCCCTCGTCGATGTCCTTGCGTGGTGCCTGCCTGGCCATACTCACATCCCGTCCCGCCGCACTCCGCGCGTCAGCCCGTCGATCGCCGCGACGGCCTGCGAGTCGCGGCAGTCTTGCTGCGCCTCACCTTGCAGGCTATCCCCATCCGTCGCAGATGAGCAGGCACGGCAATCCGGCACGGGTTCGCCATCCTCACGGGGCGGTCGTGATCAGTGCCGACGGGCGTGGGCAGCGCGCGGGTAGGGTGTTTGGGAACGACCGGAGGGAGCGGCAATGCGCGACCCGGCAGCATCTCATCGCGGCGACCCCGACCCGCGCGACCGTTGGCGGGATGAGTCCTCAGCGGACTATCAGGCGGGCGAGCCGAGCACGGGAGCGCCGCGGCTCGGCGACGCGCAGGGCCGCGAACGCAATGGCGCAGCGAAACCCGACGCCGAGCGTGGCGCCGGATCGCCGGGCGCGGACCGGCACGCCGCGACGGACGGCTCGGATGGACACGCCGCGACGGACCATTCGGCCGCCGACGAGCGTGGCGCTCCGATCGGTTCGTCAGACGTACCGACGCCGCCGAACGCCGCGGCATCCACCACCGGCGACGCAACCACCGCCGACGAGACCGCCGCGGCCACGGCATCGGTGCCTACCCGGCGCCGGCCGGAACGAGCGCCGACCTCGCCCCGGGACGACAACGACGCCACGCCGCGCCGGCCGGAACGAAACACGACGGCCAGAGCTTCGGGCGGCGAAGCTGCCGAGGACGGGGCTGCGGAGGACGGGGCTGCGGAGGACGGGGCTGCGGACAGCGGAGGTTCGGGCGGCAAGGCGCCGGCGTCGCGGTCGGCGCGGACGCGGCGCGCGACGGTCGATTCGTCAGCGATCGACAGCCTGCTTGTCGACGACAGCGCCATGCTCGCGTCGGACCTCAAGACAAAGGTCGCCGAGGCGTGGCACGACTTCGCCCGCGCGTTGGCACGTGCGATCGCGGAGCTGCCCTCCGGCGCTCACCTCGACGTCACGTTGGATCCTGCCGCGACGGGCAGTGGCGCCACCATCTATGAGGTCAGCGTGCAACACAATCCGGACGGCCACCTCGGCGCGCTCGCGGTCGGCAACGCCACGTTGCCGGAAGGCTCGCGACTAAGCCGGGATGCCATCGCCGAGATGATCGTGATCGGGTGGTCGCCGCCCGGCGTGGTGGCCGGCTCCGAGAAGGACTTCGGCCTCGCCGTGCCGGGCAGCGACGCGGCGCGCGTCGCGGTGATCGTCACCAAGACATTGCGTGACGTGTACGGGTCGCCGCACCCGGCCTTCCTGCGCTATGCCGCCCACGACTCCGACGAGAATCCGATCACGATCGAACCGCTGGCGGCGGCTCGGGTGTCGACCGGTGACGCCAAGCTCGACTCGCTGCGCCTTTCGCCGGAAGGCTTTGCGCTGCTTCAGGATCCGTCGATGAGCCTGTTGGAGCGGGTACGGATCGTGGTCGCCGGATTGCAGCGCACTGACCCGGAGTCGTTGCAGGTCGACAAGGACGGCGACATCGGCATCCGGTCCGGGTCGGCGATGGTCTTCGTACGAGTTCGGGACAACCCGCCGCTGGTGGACGTGTTCTCGCCGATCCTGACCGACGTCGAGCCCTCCGAGAAGCTCTACGCCAAGCTGTCCGACCTCACGACAAAGATGCCGATCGGCCGCCTCTACCAGGCGAACAAGACGGTGTGGGCATCCGTGCCGGTGTTCGGCCGAGACTTCCAAGCGACGCACCTGATGCTCGCCGTACAGGTGATGACCGGCCTTGCCGACGAGTTGGACGACCGGTTGCACGGCGAGTTCGGTGGCCGGCGGTTCTTTGGCGAGGGCGATACGCCGGTGGCCACGCCCGACTCGTCCGAGGCGAACACCGGCATGTACCTCTAACCGTTGGTTCGGCGAGGCGTTTGTTCGCCTAGCCGTTGGTTCGGCTAGGCGTTGGTTCGCCTAGCACGGTCACTCGTCTAGCGCGGATCGGTCGTCAGGCGCCGAATCGGGCGAGCGTGCCACCGTGCCGGGCGAATCGACCAGCCGGGACAGCACGATCATGCTGCGCGTGGACGTGATGAACGGCTCGGCGCGCAGCCGTTCCAGCGCTCGCTCGAGGTGCGCGATGTCGGCGGCCCGCAGGTGTACGAGCGCGTCTGCCTCGCCGGAGACGGTATACGCACCGACCACCTCCGGGTGCCGGCGAGTCGCGGCCGCGATCTGGGCCGGCGTGGTGCGACCGGTGCAGAACAGCTCGACAAACGCCTCGGTGGTCCAGCCCACCGCCGCCGGGTCGACGACGGCGGTGAAGTGCCGGATCACGCCGACCGATCGAAGCCGGTCTACGCGCCGCTTCACCGCGGGCGCGGAGAGTGACACCTTGGCGCCGATCTCTGCGTACGAAGCCCGCGCGTCAGCAACGAGCGACGCAACGATCTGCTGGTCTACGTCATCGATCTGCAACGTTCCGCTCCACGTACGCAAGGATTGCGGCTGTCACGCTCCTGGGAGCCTACCTACTCTTAGTGATCGTGACGGGAGTTGTACGGTCGCCGCGGCGGCGGACCTACCTCATGTGTCCGCCGCGGAACTTCGCCGTGGAGTATGCGATCAACGCGTGGATGGACACCTCGGTGCCGGTCGACACGGAACTCGCCGTCAAGCAGTGGCAGGTGCTGCACGACACGATCGTGGAACTAGGTCACGACGTGTCGGTGCTCGAACCCGTCGCCGGGCTGCCGGACATGGTGTTCGCCGCGAACGGGGCGTTCTCAGTGGGCGGCGTCGCCTATGGCGCGCGGTTCCGATACCCACAGCGCTCCGCCGAGGCGACGATCCATCGCGCCTACTACGAGTCGCACGCCGACCAATGGCGATTCGTCGCGCCGTCCGTTGTCAACGAGGGCGAGGGCGACTTCACGTACCTGCCCGGGGCGTACGGTGGCCTGATCCTCGCCGGGTACGGCTTCCGCACCGAGCCCTCCGCGCATAGCGAGGCGCAGGAGGCGCTCGGCCGGCCGGTGGTGTCCCTGCGTCTGACCGATCCGCGCTTTTACCATCTCGACACGGCGCTGGCCGCGATCGACGACGAGAACGTCGTGTACTACCCCGGCGCATTCTCCGAGTCGTCGCAGGCCGTGCTGCGTCAGCTGTTCCCGCAGGGCATCGTCGCGACCGAGGCGGACGCGGTCGCGTTTGGCCTCAATCTGGTAAGCGACGGACGGAACGTGCTCATCAACGCGGAGTCGGTCGATCTGGCACGGCGACTCGAAGGTCTGGGCTATCGCCCGATCCCGATCGAGCTCGGCGAGCTGAAGAAGGGCGGTGGCAGCGTCAAGTGCTGCATGGCCGAGTTGCGTGCCGATCAGTAGTCGCTGGCCACGCGCCGAGCTGGCGGCCTACGGCGCGACCGGCCCCACGAGCCGAGGCCTGTGAACCGAGCCCTGTGAACCGAGCCCTGTGAACCGAGCCCTGTGAACCGAGCACTCTGAGCCGCGTGGCGGGCCCGACAACGACGTCGAGGCCCGCCACGTTTTTGGGTGCCGCCTTCTGCGTGCGAACCGCGCTGTGCGTGCGGCAGCTTGCGGCTGCCGACGCTACGGCCGGCTCACTGCTTCGGGATCACGACGAGGCGCGCGTCCTCGGTGGAGCCGTTCTTTTCGCCGGCGACACCGACCGTCTCCCCGACGTGCACCGCGCTCGGCTGGATCGTGCCGCGATTCTCGATCACGCGCATGTTGGGCCCGAACGTCCACGTCAAAGTGAATCCGTCCGCCGACTTGACCGTCATCGTGGTCGAGTTGATCGCGGTGATCACGCCGCGCTGAACGTCGATCGTGACGTCGCCGTTCTTCGTTTGCACGGTGACCGATCCATGCTCGAGGTGCTTTCCGAGCGCCGCTCGGCGGACCAGCAAACGCCGCAGGCCCGGATGGCCGGGCCGGTGTGGTCTGGCCGATGCGCTCGCCACGGCGCCGGGCGCCGGGTCGGTGTCGTCGGTGCCGGTTGAACTGCCATCGCTCGTGGTGACGTCGTTGTCGGTAAAGCCGAGCGCCGTCAACGCGGTGGCCTCCGGTGTCATCGCCGTCGAGACGGCTTGCGACGGTGTGCACGCCGCGAGGCCTACTACGCCGATCCCGGCGAGCGCGGCCGTCGCGATCGTCGTAGCGACCCGAGTGCGCAGATTCATGAGAGCTAACCTCCGTGGACTGACGCGATCGGTGCGACCACGTCGACGACGATCACTTTGCCCGGTCGGTGAAACCGGCCCATCAACGCCATGTACGAACTTCGTAAATCTGTATCGGATTGCTAGCGGCCGCGCTGGCGGCGGGTGGCCGCGAGGGTGGGCAGCGCGACGGTGAATCGTGCGCCGCCTTCGGGTGCGTGACCGGCCTCGATGTGTCCGCCGAGACGGCGCACCAGCGCGGCGGCCAGTGCCAGACCGAGCCCCGAGCCGACCTTGCGAACACCGCGGTATCGCTCGTAGAGCGCGCCGCGCTCGAACACCACGGCGAGATCGGCATCGGTGAAGCCGGGACCGCCGTCGCGTACCTCGACGAAGCCGTAGCCGCCGTTGGCCTGCGCGGGTCCGCGCACGGCAAGCACGATCGGCGCGCCGGCGGGCAGCACCCGAAGTGCGTTTTCCAACAGGCCGTCGATCACCTGTCGGATCCGTCCGGGGTCGGTATAGACAATCACGGGTACGGGCGGAAGCTCGGTACTCCAAGCGATACCGGCACTGGCGAACCGTGCTGCCCATCCCTCGGCGGCACCGGTGACGAGATGGATCAGCTCGACCGGAACGCTCTCCACCGGGAAGTCGGCGGCTTCGAGTCGCGCGAGCGCCAGCAGGTCGTTGATCAGACGCTCGAGGTTGCCCGCCTCAGCCAGCATGGTCGCTCCGGCGCGCTGTGCTCCGTCCGCTCCGATCACGCCGTCAGAAAGCGCCTCGGCGTACCCCTTCAGCGATGTCAGCGGGGTACGCAGCTCATGGGAAATGGACAGCAGGAACTCGCGTTGACGACCCTCGCTGCTGGCGAGCGCGGCGGCGAGGGCGTTGATGGCGTGCGCCAGATCCTCCGCCTCGGCGGGTGGTTCGGGCCGGAGCCTTACTGACCGGTCGCCGGCGGAGAGCCGGGCGGCGACCGTCGCGGCGTCGCGGATTGGGCGTGCCAGCCGGCGTGCCAGCAACGCACCGACCAGCAGGCCGGCGAGGAGGCCGGCAAGCAGGGCGAGGCCGATCCGCGCCACGACCGCGCCCGCGGTGACCGGAATTGCGCGTGCGATCAGCACGATGCCGTCGCCGCCGCCGGTGGCACGACCCTCGACGAGATTCCGGCGACCGTCGATGACGCGCGTCGCGCCGATGATGTCGTGGCCGGCGCTGATCTGGTCGATCAGTCCGGCCGGGAGGCCGACCGGGTCCGAGCGGCCGTTGTGCACGACGTAGGCGTTGACACCCTGACGGCGCAGCTGGCGTCCGACTACGCCGGCTCGGATCGGCGCGGCGTTGGCGGCGGCGCCCGTCGGGTTGATCAGCGATGCGGCGAGTGAGGCCTTGTCGGTGAGCCCGGCCCGAACCGTGTCGTTGGCCGACCGTAGCGCGAGCGGAAATGCCACGGCGGCGGTGACGAGCACCGAGATGAGCGCCGCGATGCACGTGGACACAACGGCGCGGGCGGTCAGCGTACGCGTAAATCGCGTCCGTACCCGCGGCGGCCGGGGCGGGCCCGACCACGGCGGCGACTGGTTGCCGGGCGCTGCATGGCCCGCTGGCGCCGAGCTTGGGGGAATCGCGTTTCCGCCACTCGCGGCGTGCTCAACCGTCTTGGCGGGTGCGATCGGAGTGCCGCCCGCGGTGCGCCAGTCCACGTCGAGCGGGACGGCCAGGTTTGGCGCGGCAGCGTTTTGGTTGGCTGCGGCCCAGGCGTGCTCGTCGGCGCCGATCGCGCGGGGAGTCGGCCAGTCCGCGTCTTGGGTGTCACGCGTCGGCGGCATAGCCGACTCCGCGGATGGTACGAATGATCGTGCCTGCGTCGCCTAGCTTCGCGCGTACCTGTGCGACGTGTACGTCGACGGTACGTGTGCCGCCATGCGCCGCGTACCCCCACACCGACGCCAGCAACTCCTCGCGGGAGAACACCCGCCCCGGCCGGTTCATCAGGTGCCCGAGTAGTTCGAATTCGGTCGGCGTCATGGGTACGGCTGCGCCGTCCACCAGGACCAGTCGCCGGTTCGAGTCGATCGTGACCGGACCGACGTGGCGGACCCGTGCGCCGTCCGGCGCGCCGGCCGTGCGTCGCAGCACTGCCTTCACGCGCGCGACGAGCTCACGCGGGCTGAACGGTTTAGTCATGTAATCGTCGGCACCGAGCTCGAGGCCGAGGATCCGGTCCACCTCGTCGTCACGTGCGGTCAGGAACACCACCGGCGTCCAGTCACCGCCGTCGCGGAGCCGCCGGCAGACCTCGAGGCCGTCCATGCCGGGCAAGCCGATGTCGAGCACGCACGCGACCGGTCGCAGTCGCTGAGCGGCGGCAAGGCCGGCGGCGCCGTCGGTTTCGGTATGCACGCCGAAGTTGTCGCGCGTCAGGTACATCCGCACGAGATCGGCGATTGGCCGCTCGTCCTCGACGACCAGGACGAGTCCCTTGGTGGGGTCTGCCACCTGCTCATGATGGCCGATCGTGGGTAATCTGCCAGGCCCAGCGATGTTCGGGTTCTGTACGGATCGGGCGCTGGTTCGGTGGGGATCCGGCTCGGACCTATCCGGCCAAGATGATGCGGCTCAGTAGGCTCCGGCCGGGTTCATCCACGACGGCATGACCGGCTCGACCGGATTGAACCGGCGTGTGCCGGCCGGCCGGAACACATATCCGAGGACCGCGTCGACGCGGGACACCGCCGCCGAGTCGGGTGCCTCGATCAGGAACCGTTCGCGTACGCCATCGATCGCCGTCGCGGCGAACTCCACCGTCTCGGTGTCCGCGCGCCAACGTACGTTGAGCAGCGCCGCCACCGCCGCGTTCAGATGGACCCTCGCTCGCCGCAGTGACCGCGACTCGGACGTGATCACGACGCGGTCACGCGTGACGACCATGAGGTGGTCCGAGCGGTTCGGTTGGTCGAGCGGCCCGCAGCGCGCCACGAGGAGCACGGACTGTCCGGCACCGACCAGTCGCCGCAGCACCGGCACATGACGCGCTAGCGCGTCCAGCCGGAGTCCGGCCTCCGCCACCGCGGTGCGCAACGTGCGGTCGAACGGGTCGCCGTTCGCCGTCGACGTTTGGTCCACCGTCCCAGTCGGCTGCCGACCGTCCTCGTGGTCTGTGCCGGCTGGGACCTCAACGGGCGCTGTCCCATCAACGGGTGATGTCACGTCTCCCGACGTCGGCGCGTTGCCGGACGGGTTGGCCGGGCCATCCGGAGAGCCCTGCACGATCGGCGGCGCGGATCCCGGTTCCCGTTGGGCTATCCGTGCCGTCTGTGCCGTGTGCGCGCCGGAGTATCTGGCCGGCCGCTGCGGCGAGCGCCGCTTAAAGACGGCGATGTCCCCGCTGCGCGTCAGCGCGGCGTCGATCGAAGCAGTATCGACTGCTGAGGTGTCGACTCCCGCGTTGCGCCGCTTCTTCACCGGACCGACGTCTACTGCCTCGATCCGTCGCTCATTCGTCGAGCCGGCGCGAGTCTGCTTGGTGTTGACCAGATCGGCCCGGCTAGTGCTCTCTTCGACGGCAGGCGCCGTGTCGTCTAGCGTGTCGTGCTCGTGTCCGTCACAGGAGTTCGAGGATCGTGGCGTTGGCCATGCCTCCGCCTTCGCACATCGTCTGCAGCCCATAGCGCTCCCTCGTGTCACGCATCCGGGCCACCATCGTGGTCATGATCCTGGCTCCGGAACCGCCGAGCGGGTGCCCGAGCGCGATCGCGCCCCCACGGGCGTTCAGACGCTCCGGCGAGGCACCCGACTCGGCCAGCCAAGCGAGGGGTACTGGCGCAAATGCCTCGTTAACTTCATACACCCCAATTTGGTCAATACGGATGCCGGCACGCCGAAGGACTTTCGCAGTTGCTGCGATCGGGGCGGTGAGCATGATGACCGGATCATCGGCGGCGATCACCGCGGAGTGGACGCGTGCAATCGGTTTGAGTCCGTGCGACACGGCCCACTCCGATGTCGTAACGGCCAGCGCCGCGGCGCCGTCGGAGATCTGCGATGCCGAGCCAGCGGTCACCACGCCGTCCGGCTTGAACGGCGTCTTGAGTTCGGCCAGTTTGTCCAGCGTGGTATCGCGACGCACGCCCTCGTCGGCCTTGATGCCGGCGATGGCGACGATCTCCTCGTCGAACTCGCCGTTGTCCTGGGCGGCGGCCGCGCGCTCGTGGCTGGCGAGCGAGTATTCATCGAGTTGCCGACGGGACAGTCCCCACCGGCCGGCCATCATCTCGGCGCCGACGCCTTGGTTGAAAGGCACCGGCGAGCCATCCGCGAACCCGTTCACGCCGGCGTAACGCGCCCGGACGCTCTCGCCGAACGCGAGCCCGGGACCGCCCAGACCGCTCGCGCCCATGGGTACGCGTGACATCGACTCGACGCCGCCAGCGATCACGAAGTCGCACTGCCCGGAGATGACCGCGGCGGCCGCGAAGTGCACCGCCTGCTGACTCGAGCCACATTGGCGGTCGATCGTCGTACCCGGCACCGACTCAGGCCAGCCGGCCGCGAGTGCGGCACTGCGACCGACATTCCACGACTGCTCGCCAACCTGCGAGACGCAGCCCCAGATCACGTCGTCGACGTCCGTCGGGTCGAATCCGACCCGTTCCGTAAACGCCGCGAGCAACTGGCCCGAGAGGTCCACCGGATGAATGCCCGAAAGTCCACCGCCGCGCCGTCCGACCGGAGTCCGGGCTGCGCCGACGATCACCGCGTCACGCATGGTTACTCCCGGGTACGCCTTCGCGATGCAGGCCACCGCGGTAGTACCCGCCAGTAGCCGCGACTGTGCCACCGATGCTACCCGCGGGGCGGGTAGCCGGCCCAGCCTGGAAAGGCGGGTCAGCGGCCCACACCGTAGATTCAGTCGGACGTCGCACGCGCGGTGGGCGTGCGAGCCGACTCGGTCAACGCGACCGGGGATACTGCGATCCGACCGGGAGACTCCGTGGCCGTCCGCCCGTCCGTACCCTCCAATGGGCCTGACCCGAACGACGACCGCAACCGCGCCGAGAACAAGGCAAACGACGGTGCCGAGCGTGATGACGCCGAGCGTGATGATGCCGAGCCGTGGTCCCGCGAGTGGGACGCGGAGATCGAGCCGCCGCGCGCGCCGGCCACCGACGTGCGGTTCCGATGCGACCAGAGATTCATGTGGGTCAAGTTCATCGGTGCCTTGATCTTCATCGGTACGCCCATCGTGGCGCGCGCATCGGCGACCGGCCTCATCGTCGGTGCGATCGTCGGTGCCGGGCTCATCGTCTACGGTGCACGCGATGTCCTCGCGCCGGTCCGGCTCGCCGCCGACACCGATGGCGTGACGGTGATCGCGGGGTTTGCTGGCCATCGGCGGTTGGCGTGGTCCGAGATTGATCGCGTGCGACTCGACGAGCGCTCACGCTACGGCGGGCGCCAGGCCCTCCTCGAAGTGGATGCCGGCGAATCGCTGCACTTCTTCAGCCGCTACGACCTTGGCATGCCGCCGGCCGAGGCGCTCGAGCTGGTACGTGAAGTGCGCGGCGAGCACTGATCGGCCGGTACTGATCGGCCGGCAGTCATAGAGCTCTGGTCAGCTGATGACCTGCAACGTGCTCGTGAGGTGCTGGGTCTGCAGCACCGTCGCTACCCCGCAGACGATGACCAGGCCGATCAGGATCGCGCTCTGCAACTGATTTCGTCGCTGCTGGGGCACATGGGCGAAGCCATAGCCGATGAGACCACCGGTGATGAGCCCACCGATATGGCCGGCGACCGAGATGTACGCCGACGCACCGAACGTGATCACCAGGTTCAGGATCAGTACGGGCACGAGCGATTGCACGCTCAAGTTGAGTTTTCGTAGCACAAAGAAGAACACGCCGAACAGGCCGAAGATTGCCGTGGACGCGCCGGCCGCCGCGGCGTCCGGGGCGAATACGTACGCCGCGACGTTGCCGCCGAGGCCACACACGAGGTAGACGGCAAGGAATCGCCACGGTCCGAACATCGCCTCGAGCGGACGCCCGAGCACCCACAGCGCCCACATGTTCAATGCGATGTGCAGCAGTCCGTAGTGCATGAACATCGCGGTGAACAGCCGGTAATACTCGCCGTCGGAGATGCCGGCCACGCAGTGCAGGATCGGACCGACGCCGACACCGTTGCTCACCCGCTGACAACCCACCTCGCCGACCACGCTGAGGTCGTTCGTGAGCGGTGTCGGCCGTCCGACCAGTCCGCCGAGGTTGCCGCCGCCGAGCGCCGCACCGGCGTTCTTCGCGGAGATCACGGACGCGATGAACATCACCACGTTCGCCACGATCAGGCCGATCGTCGCGTACCCATGGACGCCGGTACGGGTGGCGCCGAACGCTGTACGGACCGGTCGTTGCGTCCGGCGACCCTGCGCGACGCACTCCGGACACTGGTGACCGACAGAGGCAGCCCGCATGCAGTCCGGGCAGATCGGTCGGTCACATCGGGTGCAGCGGACATAGGTCTCGCGCGACGGATGCCGGTAACAAACGGGTGCGCTCACCGGCGGCGGCGGGACCTGAGTCATGCTCGGAAGAGTAGCTCCCGGACGCCCCGGTGATCGACCTCGAAATGATCGACTCCGAGCTAGTCGACGGCTGCTTCCGCTCGATGTCTGTCGCGGCTCGGCAGATGTGCAGTTCGGCGGATGTGCGGCTCGGTGGATGTGCGGCTCGGTGGATG
>DATFRR010000125.1:0-5563 GCA_035263025.1 Micromonosporaceae bacterium | reverse complement strand
GGCGGGCGTTTGAACCGCTCACACCATGGTGGCCGGGATCTGCTTGGCCCAGCGGACCTCCCCGTCGCGCACATAGAACACGCCGACGACCACGCGGTTCATGGCACCGGGATCCGCAGCGAGGTCCTCACCGGCGAACACGATCGTGACTGAGCCCGCGGCCGCCGCCGCTACCCCCGTCTCGGCCGAATTGTTCGTCACGCTGCCGTCGCCGACTGGAACGTCGCTCGTACCGGCGAGCCACGGGTAATGCTCGGACAGCACGTCGAAACTGCCGGCCCAGCCGAATCCACCGAGGTCGACACCAGCGGCCCACGAGTCGCTGGGCTGCAGCGTCGGCCCGCCGGACCGGCTGAGGACGACGAAGTCGTAGTAGCCGTCGTGCGCCCGACTGTCCGGTCCGCTCCACCGCACGCGTACCACCAGGTCCGACGTATCCCCGGTCTGCTGGTTGGGCGGCCCGCCGAGTGCGGCGACCGTCTCCGCGAATGACCGCTGGTCAGTTAATCGGAGATCGGCGGCGAGCGTCACGCCATCCCCGCCATGCGCCCACTCCGCCTTCCGGTCGGCGGTTCGGACCATGGTGACGGTCACGGAGACGATCACGGCGGCAACCGCCACCGACATACAGAGCACGAACATCGCCACGTAGCGGTAACGCATGGCTCACATGATGAGGTCTCTGCGCCATCCGCGCCGTACCCGTGGGTCCGGGTTGGAAAATTACATGGAATACGCTGCTTGACCCTCACACCGTGTCAGGCCACAAGGTGGGTGATGCCATGTTCATTATCGGAGATTTCGCCAAGTTGGGCCGGGTGTCGATCCGGATGCTGCGGCACTACGACGCGATCGGTCTGTTACGGCCGGCCGCTGTGGATGCCGCCAGCGGATACCGCTTCTACGAGGCGGCCCAGCTCCATCGACTGAACCGCATCATCGCGCTCAAGGACCTTGGGTTCACGCTCGATCAGGTCGGCACGATCCTCGACGACAAGATCGACACGTTGGAACTGTCCGGCATGCTCCGGCTCCGGCGTGCCCAGCTCGAGGCTCAGGTCAACGCCGACAGCGCGCGGCTCGCGTCGATCGCGGCGAGGCTCCGGCTCATCGAGAAGGAGGGCAACATGCCTACCGCTGATGTCGTCGTCAAGCCGATCCCACCAATCCGCATCGCCGAAATGTCCGGTGTCGCGGGCGGCTACGGTCCGGAACACATCACGCCGACGATCGGACCGCTCTACGACGCACTGATGTGCGCGCTCGGCGAGGCCGGCATCACGCCGGTCGGTGCAGCGGTCGCGTATTACGAGCCGGAGGCGGGCGACACGAGCGATGCCGTCGTCGTACACGCCGGCATGCCGGTCAACGTGTCGGGCGGCGACGGGTACGCGTTCGACGTCGTCGACCTCGCACCGGTCACCGCTGCGGCGACGCTCATTCATCGCGGCCCGATGGACGACGTGATGCAGAGCCTTCAGGGACTCGCGACGTGGATCGAAGACAACGGGTACCGGCCTGTCGGGTACCACCGTGAGCTGTATGTCGACTACGACCCGAGCAAGCCCGAGGATGGCGTCACGGAGCTGCAGGTCGAGATCGTGAAGGCGTAACCGGAGTCTGGGTCAGCACGGCGCTCGTCCTGGGCGGGCGCCGTGTCGACGTTTCGTCGCGTTCGCGGTCGCGCGAGCCGCTCGCTCACATCGCGCCGAAAGTGTCCGGCAGGGTGC
This sequence comes from Micromonosporaceae bacterium, assembly GCA_035263025.1. Taxonomy (GTDB): domain Bacteria; phylum Actinomycetota; class Actinomycetes; order Mycobacteriales; family Micromonosporaceae; genus DASQPR01. The sequence goes on along the minus strand of DATFRR010000125.1, from coordinate 3,833 downwards.
GTACGCTGCCGGCATGGACATGAAGATCGAGCTCGTGGCGGTGCCCGTGACGGACGTCGACCGGGCCAAGTCGTTCTATGTCGACCAGGTCGGGTTCCACGCCGATCATGACTATCAAGTGCACGAGAACCTCCGGTTCGTGCAGCTGACGCCGCCCGGATCGGCGTGTTCGATCGTCATCGGCACGGGCACCACCACGATGGCGCCCGGCTCCCAAAAAGGCCTGCAGGCGGTCGTCGAGGACGTAGCCGCGATCCGCGCCGACCTGATCGGACGCGGCGTCGACGCGAGCGACGTCGACGTACAACCGTGGGGGTCGTTCGTGACGTTCAGCGATCCGGACGGCAACACCTGGGCGCTGCAACAGATACCGCCACGAGGCTGACTGCGTCGCGTCCTCACGACACGGTCAGCGTGCCGAGCAAATCGGTGAACATCACCGAGGACCCGGGCGCGCCGGTCGCGCTGCAGTTGTCCGTCGTGGCGGCCGTACCCAGGAAATAAATATCGAGTGTGCCGGGTGCGCTCGGCGTGAAGGCAAGCGTGACGTCGTCGGCGTCGGCCGGGTGCGCGGTCGCCTGCGCGACGACGAGCGCGAGCACCGCGCTGACGGGCTGCGCGTCGTCGTTCGGGTCGGTGGTCGTGGTGCTGTCGCGATGCGCCAGGACGAGAAGCCCGGACGCCAGCCGCGAGCCGTCGACCGCCGCGTATGTCGCGGTCAGATCGATGGGTACGCCAACCGACACCGGTACGTCCGGGCGGGTGCCATTCGAAGCCGGGTGGCCGGCGAGCTCCACTCTCGGCAACGAGCACCCTGGTCGCGAGCCGGCGTCCGATTTGGCATCGCGCGACGCGCCGGTGCATCCGGACAGCAGCACGGCACAGCATGCGGCTGCCGCCGTGATGATGAGCCGACGCCCGCTGGTTTGACGCGACACGCATCGAGTGTCGTCCGGTGTACCGATCCGCGCCAGATCACACGCCGCGTCGACGGAGAGAGCTTGGCGCCGTCGTGGCCGCAGTCGAGCCCGTCGCGGTTGCCTCGTCGTGTCGCGGGGCGGCGGCGTGCTGGCCAACGGCGAATGGCCCCCTCTTCTGGCCCCTCCCCTGGCGAGTCTCAAGCACTACCGTCGATGTTGTGCAGGTGTTGCGCGACGAGACCGTCGATGTCGCCGATCCGATGACGGATCCGGTGGACGACCTTCGTGACTGTGCCCGCGACGCGGCGGTGGCGTCGGCGCGGCTGCTGGCCGCGGTCGTCGTGGTCGCCGACGGGGCCAAGCCGGGCTTCGACGCCGACGAGGTCGCGTTCGCGCTGACATGGACCCAGTCGGCGGCCCGCTCGCATGTGGACTTCGGCCGCTACCTGACGCACACCCTGCCGGCGGTGTTCGATGCGCTGTCGCGCGGTGACATCGACGTCCGCAAGGCCTGGGTGTTCGCCGACGTGCTCACGCTGGTCGACAACCTGGTCGCGGTTGACATCGCCGCCACCGTGCTGCCACACGCACCCGGCCTGACCACAAGCCAACTGCGTGACCGGCTACGCCGCGCCGTGCTCAAGGCCGACCCCGACGCCGCCAAACGCAGGCTCAGGTCCGAAGCCGGCCGGCACGTCGCCTGTCAACGAGACCGCGACGGAACCGCCAGCCTGTTCGGCACACGACTACCCGCCGCACGGGCCGCCGCCGCGTTCGAACGCGTCGACGCCTACGCCCGCGGCCGCAAACGCGACGGCGACCAACGCACCCTCGACCAGCTACGCGCGGACACCTTCCTCGACCTGCTCGCCGGCATCGAGACGGCGACCCCACCGATACACCGTGCCGGGATCATCGAACTGACCCTGCCCTGGACCACGGCCACCGGTGCCACTGACGACCCCGGCCTGCTCGCCGGACACGGACCCATCGACGCCGATACCGCCCGCGCCATCATCACCCGCCACCTGCCGCCGTCGCCCGAGGTCGGCAACCTGCGCTGGCGACACACCCTCACCACCACGGATGGCCGGCTGCTGGCGACCACCACCATCCCCGCGCCGATCCCGCGGCCACCCGCCGAAGCCAACCCGGCCCGCCGCACACCCGGCCCCGCCCTGGCGCGCTGGATCGTCACACGCGACCGCACCTGCCGCGCACCCGGTTGCCGGGCACCCGCACACGCCGCCGACATCGACCACACCGTCGACCACGCCAACGGCGGACCCACCAGCCACCACAACCTCGCCGTGCTATGCCGCCACCACCACCGCCTCAAACACGACGGCGGCTGGCAGCTTGCGCAACCGGCACCCGGCGTACTGGTATGGACATCACCAACCGGCCACACCTACCGGCGGGACCCCGACCCGCCGTGACGGCCGACCGCCGGATCATGGCGCGTGTCCGGTGGCCTCATGACACGAAGGGCGATCCCGACAACAGTTCGGGATCCGCGCCGACGCCGACGGCGCGGTCGTCGATGGTGCGCCACAGCGACCACGTCGCGTCGAAGCGTGCCGACGGATCCGCCCCGCCGTCGAGCACGACGCGGATGAGTGGCATGAGCTCTCCGGCGGCCGGATCGCGCGCCAGTGCGGATGGCAGCCACTTGTCGGCGGGATACGGCTCCTCGCGCGCGAGCAGCCAGAACCGCGCGGCGTTGCGCACGCAGCGCGCAGCCGCCAGTTCCTGCGCGAGTCGGTCGGACCGTGCCAGGGTCGCCGCTACTTCGTTGCGGGCCATCCGGAATCGCAGGTACGCCGCGTCGCGAAGCGCTCGACAACGCTGTGCGAAGGCGGCCGCGACCTGTCGACGGTAGGGCTCGCCGACGCCGGCCTCGACGCACAGCGCGACGGCGTGCCGCAGGTCGTACGCCCAGATCACGTCGCCCGCCCCGTCGCCGTCGCGATGGGTACGCCCGGCCGGGCCGTACACGTTGATCTCGACGCCCTGGGCGCGACGGACCGCGCGGAATCTGCCCAGATAACTTGGCAGCGCGTCGGATGGGCGATCCACACGGAAGATCTGGTCCAACCGCGACCGGCTCGTGGTGCGACGGTCATCCGCGGACGGGTCGGCGCGGCTCAGCACGATGGTGTCCCAGTCGGACAGTTCATCGTCGAATCCGGTCGCCCGGGACCCGACGAGATACCAGTCACCGGCGGTCACCACATGTCGCAACTCCTCGTTGGCGAACGCGTCCCGCACGAGATCCTCGATCGACGACACCACCGGCGCATTCTCGCCGCGATGGTCCACGTGGTCCAACCAAATCGCGAACCTCGATGCCGTTCGCACTAAGATTTGCTTCGGCCCCGCGGCCGACCGCGGCAGCCAGCCACACCCACCAACGGAGGTCCTCGAATGGGAAACTGGCAGCTCGATCCGTACCACACACAGGTCGAGTTCTCCGCCAAGCACCTGGGCATGATGACGGTACGCGGACACTTTGCCGACGTGAGTGCGACGGCGGACATCGATCCGGACCACCCGGAGAGCTCCTCGGTCCAGGTGACCATCAACACGGCGAGCGTCCGCACCCACCACGATGTCCGGGACAACGACATCCGGTCGGCGAAGTTCATGGACGTCGAGGCGTTTCCGACGATGACGTTTGCCAGCACGAGCGTTGCACCGGCGGGATCGGACCGCTTCACGGTGACCGGTGACCTGACGATCAAGGGTGTCACGCATCCGGTGACCCTCGACTTCACGAGGTACGGCGAGTTCAACGATCAGATGATGGGGCACCGGATCGCATACGGCGCGACCACGCAGATCAACCGCCGGGACTTCGGGCTCACGTTCAGCGCGATGTTGGACGGCCGGTTCGTCGTGAGCGACGAGATC
>DATFRR010000124.1:0-3129 GCA_035263025.1 Micromonosporaceae bacterium | reverse complement strand
CGCGCTGCAGATCGTCGGCTACGCGGTGATCGGCGTGGCGATGCTGACGTGGGCGCTGTTGGATGCTCGCACTCCGGCGGGCAGACCACGCGGCAGTTGGCTACCGTGGCTGCTAGGCATCATCGCCGCGGTGTCCGGCGTGCTCTGCATGTCGCACAACGGCGGGCTTATCGTGCTCTTGGCGTGCATCGCAGCTCTGGTCGCGGGCGGCGACACCGCGTTCGGTGCGGCGTTGGCGGTCGCCGGCACCGGAATCCTCGGTGTAATGGTCGGCGCCATCGCGTTCGGTACGAACGTCGCCGAGCTAATCGGCTACCCGGTCACGATCCTCAGCGGCCTGTTCATCGGACGGCACCGCCACGCCTACCGCGTGCAGGCGGAACAGGCCGCCGAGTTGCTCGCACGAACCAGCCAACTGCAGGTGCAGCAGCGCCGAGCGGACGTTCTCGACGAGCGCACCAGGATCGCACGCGAGATCCACGACGTGCTGGCGCATTCGCTTGGCGGACTCGGCATCCAGATCCAGGCTGCCCGCGCCGTGCTCACCGACGCCGGTGACATCGACAAGGCGCTCGAGGTGCTCGGCAACGCGCAACGAATGGCATCCGACGGCCTCGTCGAGACCCGCCGAGCGGTGCACGCATTGCGGACCGACGCGCTCGCGCTCGATGACGAGTTGCGGAACCTGGCCGCGACGCACGGCAGCCAGCACCGGACGACCGTCGACTTCGCCGTCGACGGCACGCCACGGGAACTGCCGCCGGTCGCGACCATGGCGCTGCTGCGCGTCGCTCAGGAAGCATTGGTCAACGCCGCGAAGCACGCCGCGTACCAGCCGATCATGCTGCGCGTGGCGTACGCGCCGGATGCCGTACGCCTGACCGTCAGCAATCCAGTGGTAACCGCCGTCAACGGCAGCGGCCCGGAGTTGGCGACCGTGGACAGCGGCTACGGGCTCACCGGCATGAAGGAACGGCTGCTTCTGATCGGCGGCACGCTGGACGTCGGGCGCCACCGTACACAGCACGATGGACAGCACGGTGATGTGTGGACGGTCGACGCGGAGGTGCCGCTTGAGCGCGTCTGACTCGAGCATGCCTGGTGCCCGTGTCGGCGCAGTCGGCGGCGGGCTGCTGCGAATCGTGATCGCCGACGATCAGGCGAGTGTGCGACAAGGGTTGGAACTGTTGCTCGGCGGCCTGCCTGACATCGAAGTGATGGCGACGGCCGGTAATGGCGAGGAAGCCCTCGCCGCGGTCGAGCGGCACAAGCCGGACGCGATCCTGCTCGATCTGCACATGCCGGTGCTCGATGGCATCGAAGCCACCCGGCGGTTGACCGCCGAGCACCCGACGACGGCGATCGTCGTGCTGACCACGTACGCCGACGATCGCTCCGTGCTGGACGCGCTGCGTGCCGGTGCGCGCAGCTACTTGACGAAGGATGCCGATCGGGCCGACATCGCCGGTGCACTACACGCCGCCGCGCGAGGACTGGCAGTGCTGGATCCCGGCGTACAGGCAAGGCTTCTTGCGGCGACCGCGGACCCGGCAGCGGCCCCCGAAACGCCGGATGCGGCGGCGGCCGGCGCCGAACAACAGCCCGCGATCCGATCTGACCTGCCCGACGGTCTCACACAGCGCGAGGCGGAGATCCTCGGCATGATCGCGCGGGGCATGACGAACCCGGAGATCGCCAGCAGCCTGTTCTTGAGCGGCCATACGGTGAAGACCCATATCAACCGCATCTTCGCGAAGACGGGCTCGCGCGATCGTATGGCAGCCGCGCAATATGCCCGCGAACATCACCTCGCGTAGCGGGAACCCGGTCGGTGGGCAGGATGCCTACGGCAATCGGATGCTCTGACCGTGGTGGAAGAAGTCCGTCGGGTCGTAGCGTGCCTTGATCTGTTGGAGCCGTGGATAGTTCGACCCGTAATAGGCGCTGGGCCAATCGCTTCGATCCGCGTCGGCGTAGTTCTGGTACACCTCGCCGGACAGGTAGGGCTGCATCGCCTCGGTCAGACCGTCGACCCACGCGACGTTCGCCTCGGTCTCGTGATCGTGCTGCCACAGCCCGATCACGGAGATGTAGAACAGTCCGGACCGATGCACGAACGCGGTGGCGTCGGCCGGCACCCGCGCGACCGCGCCGCCGCCGAGCACGTCGAAGCGAATCATCCCGTACCCGGATGGGATGCGCCGGAAGTAGTCGACCATCACGGCGAACGCGTCGGAGTCGAAGCCCTCGTTCCGGAAGTAGCCGCCACGCCACTTCAGCTGCAGGCCGTAGCGGATCTCTTCGCCTAGCGCGCGCTGCAGGTCCACATAGGACATCGGCTGGATGCCATCGAAGACCGGAGTGCCCAGCGATCGGATCGGCGCGAGCGCTGCTTCCGCCTCCGCTGGTGGACCGATGTAGAGGCCGTACATAACGAGGATCTTGTCGCCTTCTGGATACGGATCGGTCGTCATGGCCATGAAGAACGACAGGCGATCGTCGTCGTGGCCGAGATATATGTCGCGGTAGGCCCGCAGCACGTCCTCCGCCTGGTCGATCGGCCAGGCTATGACGCCGCCGACGATCGTCTTCGGCACCGCGTCCAGGCGATAGGTGAGGTTGGTGACGACGCCGAGGCCCGCGCCACCGGCGCCACGGAGCGCCCACAGCAGGTCGGGATGCTCCTGTTCGGTCACGCGCAGCACACGTCCGTCCGCGTCGACCGTGGTCGCGGCGAGAATATGGTCACAGGCGAGGCCGTAGCGGTGGCTCAGCAGTCCGTACCCACCACCGAGGCTGTATCCGGAGATCCCGACCGTCGGGCACTCGCCGCCGGGCAACGCGTACCCGTGCGGCATCCCGCCGTCCCCGCCCACCGCGAAGTCGACGTACGTCACCTGGTCGACGTCGCGCCAGCCGCACCCCGCTCCGGCGTTAACGGTGCGGTTCGCCGGATCGAACTTGACGTCCTTGATCCCGTTGACGTCGATCACGACACCGCCCTCAGCGAGCGAGAATCCACACGCGTGGTGCCCACTGCTACGGATCGAGACCGGTGCACCGGCGTCGCGCGCGAACCGTACGGCGGCCACCACGTCGTCGGTGTCGACGCACCGTGCGATCACCTCA
>DATFRR010000123.1:0-32659 GCA_035263025.1 Micromonosporaceae bacterium | reverse complement strand
CCTTGCCCATCACCGGCGGCGGCATGACCTTGGTGATCTTGTCACCGAGCGCGAACGGGTAGCCGAGCACCCGGGCGGCGTCCTTGATGCCAGCCTTCGCCTTGATCGTTGCGTAGGTCACGATCTGCGCAACGCGCTCCTCGCCGTATTTCTCGGTCGCGTAGCGGATCATCTCGCCGCGCCGGCGCTCGTCGAAGTCGAGATCGATATCCGGCATCGAGATGCGCTCGGGGTTCAGAAACCGCTCGAAGAGCAAGCCGTGCTCTATCGGGTCGAGTTCGGTGATGCCCAGCGCGTAGGCGATGATGGCGCCGGTCGCCGAGCCACGGCCGGGGCCGACCCGGATGCCCACATCCTTGGCGTGCCTGACAAGGTCGGCGACGACCAGGAAGTAGCCAGGAAAGCCCATCTGGTCGATGACGTCGAGTTCGTAGTGGGCCCGCTCGAGGTGCGCGTCCGGCACACCGCCTGGGTATCGGCGCGCCAGGCCACGCTCCACCTCGGCACGCAAGAAGGACTGTTCGTCCTCCCCCGGCGGCACCGGGAACGACGGCATCAGGTTGCGGGGTGCGAACACCTCCGAGTAGTCGCCGACCCGTTCGGCGATCTCCAGCGTCGCGTCGCACGCGCCCGGGACTTCGCCGTCCCAGATCGCGCGCATCTCGGCGGCCGATTTGAGGTAGTAGTCCTGTCCCTCGAGCTTGAACCGCCGCGGATCGGCCATCGTCGAGCCGGACTGGATGCAGGTCAGCACCTCGTGGGGGCCGGCATCGGTCGCGTAGGTGTAGTGCAGATCGTTCGTCGCGACCGGACGGAGGCCGAGTTGCTTGCCGATGCGCAACAGATCGGCACGGACTCGCTTTTCGATGTCGAGACGGTGATCCATGAGTTCGAGGTAGAAGTTGTCGGCGCCGAAGATGTCGCGGAACTCCGCTGCCGCCGCGCAGGCCTTGTCGAAGTCGCCGATTCGTAGCCAGGTCTGCACCTCACCGCCCGGGCAACCGGTCGTCGCGATCAGACCCTTCGCGTAGCGGGCCAGCAATTCTCGGTCGGCGCGCGGTTTGTAGTAATAGCCCTCGAGGCTGGCGAGCGAACACAGCCGGAACAGGTTCCGAAGTCCCTCGGCGTCGGTTGCCAGCAACGTCATGTGGGTGTATGCGCCGCCGCCGGAGACGTCGTTCTCGCCGCCCTCTGCCCACCGCACGCGCGTCTTGTCGCGCCGATCGGTGCCGGGCGTGACGTATGCCTCCACGCCGATCACCGGCTTCACGCCGGTCGCCACGGCCTGCTTATAGAAGTCGTACGCGCCATAGAGGTTGCCATGGTCGGTGATCGCGAGTGCCGGCATGTCGAGACGGGTCGCCTCGGCGAACAGGTCCCCCAGGCGGGCAGCGCCATCGAGCATCGAGTATTCGGAGTGCACATGCAGGTGCACGAACTTGTCGCTGCTCGGCTTCTCGCTCATCGGCGTGCCTGCCTCGCCGCGCCGGGCTGGCCGCCGCCCGGAGCGGTCCGACTCGCTCGCCGACGCTCACCCATGCCCGCATCGCCCTCTCGCTCATCATCGTCGACCGCAGCACCGTCGACCGGGACACCGTCGACCGGGACACCATCGACCCGGCACGCCGCCGTGCGGGATCGACATTAGTCCGGGCGGCCGACGGAACCTACGCGCGACGGACGGGGTGTCGGGCACTTCTCCGGGTTGCCGGCGCCCGCCGCGATTCGCCCCTCCATCCGCCGAACGACCACATGGATGATCACCGGATGAACGAACGGTCGCGTACCGGTTCGGCGCACCGTACGAATTCGTGGCAATGCGTATAGTGGCTGGCCATGAGGGCGCTCGTACTGTCGGGAGGCGCCGGCACCCGACTTCGGCCGATCACGTACACGTCGGCCAAGCAACTCGTCCCGGTGGCGAACAAGCCGGTGCTGTTCTATGGCCTCGAGGCCATCGCAGCGTGCGGCATCACCGAGGTCGGTGTCGTGGTCGGCGAGACGGCCGGGGAGATCCGTGACGCGGTCGGCGACGGCTCCGCGTTCGGCCTGTCGGTGACGTACATCCCGCAGGAGCGACCGCTCGGCCTCGCCCACGCCGTACTGATCGCTCGCGACTTCCTGGCCGATGACGACTTCGTCATGTATCTCGGCGACAACTTCATCGTCGGCGGCATCGACCACGTCGTCGACGAGTTCCGTGAGCAGCGACCGGACGCCCAGATCCTGCTCACGCGGGTGCCCGATCCGACCACGTTCGGGGTCGCCGAGCTCGACGGGAACGGTCGCGTGATCGGTCTCGAGGAGAAGCCGTCCACGCCGAAGAGCGACCTCGCGCTCGTCGGCGTCTACCTGTTCTCCCCGCTCATCCACGAGGCGGTCCGCAAGATCCAGCCGTCCGATCGTGGCGAGCTGGAGATCACCGATGCGATCCAGTGGCTGATCGACGAGCGGCTGCACGTACGGTCAACCACGATCACCGGCTATTGGAAGGACACCGGCAACGTCGACGACATGCTCGAGGTCAACCGGGCCGTACTCGAATCGACCGAGCCGGAGATCGTCGGGTCGGTCGATGCGGCGAGCCAGATCATCGGGCGGGTACGGATCGAGAAGGGCGCCACGGTTACCAGGTCGCGCATCGTCGGACCAGCGATCATCGGCGCGGGCTGTGTGATCACCGACTCGTACGTCGGCCCGTTCACCTCCGTGTCGGACGGCTGCCGGATCGAGGCGAGCGAGATCGAGTTTTCGATCGTGCTTCGCAACGCCTCAATCCGCGGGGTACGGCGAATCGAGGCCTCGCTCATCGGGCGCGAGGTGGACGTAACCCCGGCGCCCTCGGTGCCCGCCGCCCACCGGTTCGTGCTCGGTGATCACAGTAAGGTGCAGATCTCGAAATGACGCGGATCCTGGTCACCGGCGGTGCCGGCTTCATCGGCTCGCACTACGTCCGGTCGCTGCTCGGCGCGCACGCACCGGCGATCGCCCGACCGGACGTCGAGATCACGGTGCTCGACAAGCTCACGTACGCGGGCAATCTCGCCAACCTCGACGAGGTACGTGACAGCGACCGCCTGGAGTTCGTCCGCGGCGACATCTGCGACGCGGATCTCGTCAACAAGCTGCTCGGCGAGCACGACGAGGTGGTGCACTTCGCCGCCGAGTCGCACGTCGACCGGTCGATCCTCGGGGCAACCGAGTTCGTGCAGACCAACGTCGTCGGCACGCAGACGTTGCTCGACGCCGCGTTGCGCCACGGCATCCGTACGTTCGTGCACGTCTCGACGGACGAGGTCTACGGCTCGATCGCGGCCGGCTCATGGCCGGAGACGGATCCGGTGCGGCCGAACTCGCCCTACTCCGCGTCGAAGGCCGCGAGCGATCTCATCGCGCTGTCCTACCACCGTACGCATGATCTGGACGTACGCGTGACGCGCTGTTCCAACAACTACGGCCACCACCACTTCCCGGAGAAGGTCATCCCGCTGTTCATCACGAACCTGCTGGACGGCCAGCGGGTCCCGCTCTACGGCGACGGACTGAACGTGCGGGACTGGCTGCACATCGACGACCACGTGGCCGGCATCGAACTGGTGCGCCTGGGCGGTCGCGCCGGCGAGATCTACAACATCGGCGGCGGCACCGAGCTGAGCAACAAGGAACTCACCGAGCGGCTGCTCGACGCCTGCGGCGCGGGCTGGGACATGGTCGAGTACGTGCCCGATCGCAAGGGCCACGACCGGCGCTACTCGGTGGACTGTACGAAGATCCGCACCGAGCTCGGCTACCGGCCGGCCATGACGTTCGAGACCGGACTCGCCGAGACGGTCGACTGGTATCGGGCCAACCGCGCGTGGTGGGAGCCGTTGAAGGCGCGCGCCGCGCTGCTGTGACGCGACACCCAACCCCGATCGGCGAGCGCGCTGTGCGAGGGCGCGAGATGACCGACGGCTGGCTGGTGACCGGCGCCGCCGGCATGCTCGGCATCGATTTGACGCGGATGCTTGGCGACGCCGGCACCAAGTCGGTCGCCCTCGATCGGCGAGCGCTGGACATCACCGATCGCCACGCGGTCCACGCGGCGATCGACGACCACCGACCGTCCGTCGTCGTGAACTGTGCCGCCTGGACCGCGGTCGACGAAGCCGAGTCGCACGAGACGGAGGCGACCTGGATCAACGGCGACGGTGCCGCGAACGTGGCCGAGGCGTGCGCCAAGATCGGCGCCACCATGCTGCACATCTCCACCGACTACGTATTCGGCGGCGACGCGTCCACGCCGTACGCCGAGCACGACGAGACCGGGCCACGCACCGCGTACGGCCGGTCGAAGCTCGCCGGTGAGACCGCGGTGCTGACTACCTTGCCGGACACCGGATACGTGGTCCGCACCGCGTGGCTCTACGGGGCGCACGGCGCGAACTTCGTCCGTACCATGATCCGGCTGGAGGGGGCGCGGGACACCGTCGACGTCGTCGACGACCAGCTGGGCCAGCCGACGTGGACGGTCGACCTTGCCGGCCAGGTGATCCGGCTCGGCGACGCGGCGCGGACGCGGACCGCCAGGCCCGGCGTCTACCACGCCACGAACGGCGGCGCGTGCACGTGGTTCGAGCTCGCCCGCGAGACGTTCCGCCGGCTCGGAGCGGATCCCGACCGGGTTCGGCCGACGACCAGCGCGGCGTTTGTCCGGCCTGCGCCACGGCCGGCGTATAGCGTGCTTGCGCACGACGGCTGGCGGAATGCCGGCATGGCGCCGATGCGGGACTGGCAGACCGCGCTGGTCGACGCGTTCCCCGCGCTCCTCGCGGCGGAACGCGGTTGAGCGGCGCGCGGCGGAACACAGTAACCGCCGCCCGACTGTTCGGCGTTCAGTCCGCGATCGACTCGGTGAAGGTCAGACAATCCTGGTACGACGGCAGCAGGCCGCGCTCGAGCGCCTCGGCGAGGGTCGGGGCGGCGGCATCCTTGTGCGAAAGCAATGGCTCGATGTCGCCCGGCCAGACGATGCCAAGCTCCGGATCCAGCGGGTGGATGCCGTGCTCGCGATCCGGGGCGTACCCGGCCGAGCAGAGGTAGATCACGGTCGCGTCGTCGGTCAGCGCCAGAAATGCGTGACCGAGACCCTCGGCGAGGTAGACCGCCCGGTGCGAGACGTCATCGAGCAGCACAGACTCCCAGGCGCCGAACGTCGGGGAGCCGGTCCGGATGTCGACCACTACGTCCATGATCGCGCCCCGCACGCACTTGACGTATTTGGCCTGGCTCGGCGGTACGTCGGCGAAGTGCACGCCGCGGAGCGTGCCGCGGGACGAGACCGAGCAGTTCGCCTGCGCGACGGTCAACGGATGGCCGACATCCTCGCGAAACTCAGGCGCGCGGAACCACTCGTGAAAGCTCCCCCGAGGGTCGGCAAGGACGCGGGGCTCCAGCAACCATGCGCCATCGATCTTGAGTCGCTCCACGGTCAGCGCACGAACGGTTCCACGAACACGCCGGCGGCCTGCAGCCAGGCACGCCGGGTCGCGGGTGCGAGCTGCGTGTGGTCGATCGACGAGCCGCTTTCGAGCATCGGGTCATACGGCACGACGGCAACTGCGCGGGTGCGCGTGGCGAAATGCGTCGCCAGGTCCTGCAGCAGTCCGGACGGGTTCGGAGTCGGGCACGACAGCAGCGTGACCGCGTTCGCGACGAGATCGCCGAGTCCGTTGTCGTAGAGCAGGTCGAGCATCCAGTCCGCGGTGAACGCGGCATCCTCGCGCGGCACCGTGGTGATCACCAGCTGGTCGGCCATCTGCAGCACGGTCCGCCAGTTGGAGCTCTCCACGTTGTTACCGGTGTCGACGCAGATCACGTCGTGCGTGCGTCGTAGCAGCTCGAGGACCCGACGCACGGTGTGCGGGTCGAGGTGCTGGGCGAATCGCGGGTTCTCCTCGCCCGCGAGCACGTCATACGAGCCGTCCGACGCGTGCCGCAGGTAGTCGTCGAGAGCCTCGAGCAGGCTCGGGCCGAGGATCGCCTCGATGTGGTCGAGATCGCGGACGAGATGGCGAATGGTCCGAGCGTGCCGTGCCGAACCGGCGCGCAACCCGAGCGTGCCGCGCAACTCGTTGTCATCCCACGCGACGACCCCGCGACCGCGCGCCCCACCGATGGTCGCCGCGGCCAACACCGTCGCGGTCGTCTTGTGGACGCCGCCCTTCGGGTTCGCAAACGCGAGCACCCGTGGGCCGCCGAGGTCACGGCGCAGCGTGGCGACGATCTGATCGACCCCGGCGTTGGTCGGCGGCGCCTGCCACTCCAGCCGGCCGGCCACGCGACCACGGCCGCGCGCCTGAGTCGGCACCTGATAGGCCGCCGAGGCGGGCGGGCCGGATTGTTGGATCGGCGGCGACGGTTGCGCACTAGGAGCCGGAACGTAGCCGCCCGGTGCATACGCGCTGCCGGCGGCGTACCCACCATTGACCGTGGCACCACCACGAGCTTGACCGCGCGCCGAACCGCGAGCCGGCGGTCCGGAGGTGCTGGCACCGCCGCGACTGGACGAATCCACGAACAGGCTGCCGGGCGGCGGCGGCGGATATCCGTCCGGGTCGGCCGGCCGACGGCGCGGTGGCACGGTCCGCATCGGCCGGGCGGGCTCACCATCCTGGCTCGGCGGCGCCGCACGGGACGGATCGATCACGCGGGTGCGGTCATCGCGACGCCGCTGAGCTGCCGAGCGGTCGTCCCACGTCCGATCGTCCCAGGCTGGCTCGCCGTGGTCGTCGCGATCGATCGAGTCGGCGTCGTCGTGTGCGCGCCCCGACCCGCGGGCGCGATCCAGCAACGAGCGCCACCGCGGTGCCGGCTCGGCGCGGTTCGCCGCGTCCGTGCGATCCACGCGCCACCTCCCGCCCGTTGTCAACCGCCCGCGAACAGCGTACGGTTTCGCGCCGACTTTTGGCTGCCTGGCGTCGAGATCGTTCGCCAGTCGCCAAGCCGCCACCTCGCGGCAACGCTACGCATCGGGGGTCGCGAAGCCGGCAACGCTGGTCTAACTCTCGCATATGGCGGCACAAGCGCCATCACGATCTGGTTGCTGCTAATCGCCGGCCGCCACGTCCACTATCCGCGGCGGCTTGGCGACCAGCCTCTGGTCCGGCAGCAGCGGCGAGAAGACATCCTGGTCGGGGCGACCGGTCATGGGTGCCAGGTCGACAACCCGTACGCCCGGCCGGGAGACCAGCGTGGCAAGCTGCGCGACCGAGCCGTGCACGACCGCGGCGAACACGCACGCGCACTGCGAACGAAACGCCTTTTCCTCTGCCGCGTCGGCTTTTTGCGCCTGCTCATAGCTATCGTGTACGGCAGCGTCGTCCGGCGTTTTCCCGTTCGCGTGGTCGAGGATCTGCAGCGCACGGGCCGCGTCGGCATAGTCGATCTTTTTCTCCATGGCGACCGTCATCATCGCCGCCACGATGTCATCCGGCACCTTGTCCACGCTCGCGTAGAAGACCTCCGCGGGTGGGCTCGGCGCGTGGCTAGCCATGAACACTCGCACGACCTTCGTACCGGCCAACCGAGCCGTGAACGCCTGCGGCGTGAGGTAGTCCGTCAGCGACACGAGCGCGTAGCGCGTTGGCGCTCCGGCCGCGTTGGAACTTTGCGCCGCGTCGTGCGTGGCGGCGTTGCTTCTTGAGATGTACGTCTTGACCGAGTCTCCGGTGTTTACGCCGACCCGTACGGGCACCGCGGCGTCGTCGTCGACCGCGGCCGGTCGCGTCGCCGTATAGACGGCGAGCACCAGCAGCCCCACCGCGGCGATCGCCCCGACCGAGGCGATGCTCCCGCGCCAGATCGACCGGTGACCGAGGTTGGCCATCGCTCGGCCCACCGGCGGCAGCGCGCGACGGTCGACGGTGCGCAGGAACCGCGCGACCCGGTGGGATCGACGCCGCACGGTGCGCCGCAACGAACGCGGCGGCCGAAGGTTGACGGTGCGCTCGTTCAGCACGTCGGCGGGGGGCCGGACACCGGGCGCTGGCGGTCCGACGTCCGGCCGGGCCATCTGGACCGTGACGTCGGACAGCTTGGGAAACTCGGTCGTGATCCCGCTCGCGGTCGGTTCGGCGATCGGTCCGCCGGCCGCGGACGGTTCGCGCGGGGCGGGCACGGCTTCGATCAGCCCATCGGTACGCGTTCCAGCGGCTGACGGGTCGTCGCCCGTTGGCGAGCTAACGGCCGGCTCAGACGCAGCAGTTGCGTGCGGCGCCGGAGTGTTAGGCACTGGAATGTTCGGCACTGAAGTCTTCGGCACTGAAGTCATGTGCGCTGGGGCGATCGGCACTGGGGCGATCGGCGGTGGTGGCACGGGCACCGAAGGGCTCAGCGGCGGCGCGCTCGGCCCGGGCTGACCCAAGCTCGGCGCGGTCGGCCCAGGCTGACCAAAGGTCGGCGCGCTCGGCCCAGGCTGACCGAAGGTCGGCGCGGTCGGGCGGGCCGCCGTCGTCGCGTCAGACGCCGCGGGTCGTTGACGCGCTCCAAAGAACCGGCCGGCATGGCGACTGATGCGGCCGGTCGCCGCCGACCACTTCGACGTCGGACGGCCATATGGCTCCCGCCGTGATGGGCGCTGGTCCCGCCCGGACGGCTCCGACGATGTGGTCATGTGCTCAGGCCGCGGAACGCAGGATGTCGAGGGCGGTGGCGAGGTCGACCGGGTAGGGACTCGTGAACGTGACGATTTCACCCGTTCGAGGGTGAGCGAACGATAGCGACCGCGCGTGCAGCCATTGCCGTTGCAGATGCAGCCGTGCGGCGAGGCTAGGATCCGCGCCATAGGTCAGGTCGCCGACGCAGGGATGCCGCAGCGCTGCGAAGTGTACGCGTATCTGGTGCGTACGACCGGTCTCGAGGCGTACGTCCACGAGGCTCGCGGACGGGAACGCTTCGAGCGTGTCGTAATGCGTGACGCTCGGCTTACCGGCGGTGACCACAGCCCACTTGTAGTCCGCCGTCGGGTGGCGGTCAATCGGCGCATCGACCGTCCCCCGCAGTGGGTCGAGGTGGCCCTGGACGACGGCGTGGTAGCGCTTGTCGATCTCGCGCTCGCGGAACGCGCGCTTCAGGTCGCGATAGGCCGGTTCGCTCTTGGCCACCACCATCAGACCGGTGGTGCCAACGTCGAGTCGATGCACGATGCCCTGCCGCTCAGCGGCGCCGGACGTCGCGACGGTTTGACCGAGCGCGGCCAGCCCGGCGAGCACGGTCGGACCGGTCCACCCCGGGCTCGGGTGTGCCGCGACGCCAACCGGCTTGTCGACCACAACGATGTCCTCGTCGCTATACACCACGGACAGTCCGGCGACCTCTGCCGGAGCGACGGTCGGTGCGGCGGCTTGCGGCAACGGCAGCGTGACCTCGAGCCAGGCGCCCGCGGTCACCTTCTCGGACTTCGATCGCGGCGTACCGTCAACCGACGCGTCACCTGCCTCGACGATCGCGGCGGCCGCCGTCCGCGACAATCCGAAGAGCCGCGAGATCGCCTGATCGAGGCGCGTGCCGTGCAGGCCGTCCGGGATCGGCATCGAACGACGGTCTCCGGCCGCGCCCGGAGCCGGCTGTGCGGCCCGACCGTCGCCGCCGGTATCCGGAGAGCGCATCAACTCAGTGCCTGGTGCGGGAGCCGTCGCGGTGCCGGCCGAGCAGCTCCAACAACACCGCGAGGATCACGCCGATGGTCAGACACGAGTCTGCGACGTTGAAGATCGCGAAACCGTGCGCCGAGCCGTTGAACAACGCGATGAAGTCAACCACCTCGCCACGGAACGGTCCGGGCGCGCGGAACAGACGATCGACGAGATTGCCGAGCGCGCCGGCGAGCACGAGGCCGAGCGCTATCGCCCACGCCACCGAGCGGACGCTGCGAGCCAGATAGACGATCGTGCCACTGACGATGATCGCGATCGTCGGGAACACCCACGTGATGCTGGTACCCATGCTGAACGCGGCGCCGCCGTTGCGGTCTGAGTTGAAGTAGAGCAATCCGGGAATGATCCGCACCGGCTCTCCGATGCGCAGGTGCGCGACCACCAGCTGCTTGGTGACGATGTCGAGGGCGAGCGCGACCGCGGCCACCATGAAGACCACCGTGACCGCGCGCCACCGCGAGCCCGCTGGCTCGTTGGCGTCCGTCTGGTCCGGCTTCGTTTGGTCCGGTTCCGTCTTGTCCGGCTTCGTGTCGTCCGGTTCGGCGCTGGAGCGCACCGATGTCCGCCGGCCGTCGTCGGTGGGCTCGGGCGCTGGTTGCTCGGCCACGGGCCTCACCGGACTCCTTCCGTCGCCGGTTGGGACCGCGGTGCTACCGCCGCTCCTCCAGCTGCTTACACGTCACGCAGAGGGTAGCCGACGGGAACGCGGCCAGCCGCTCCACGGGGATCGGATTGCCGCATCGCTCACACCAGCCGTAGCCACCCTCGTCGAGCCGCTCGAGGGCGCGCTCCACCTGGGTGACGCGCTCGAGGATGCCGTTGGCGAGACTGATCTCCTGCTCACGCTCGAACGTCTTCGTGCCGGTGTCGGCTTGATCGTCGCCGGCCGAGTCGGTCAGCCGGTCGCGTTGCAACTCACTGATCTCCGACAGTGTCAGGTCGTATTCCTCGCGGAGTTCGGCAAGCCGCTCGTGCAGGGCGACGCGGATCTTTTCGGTCTCCGCCGGGCTGCGCTCGGCACGCGGGGCGACCTTCGTCGCCGTTTTGCTCGACGTACGCGTCGACACCGGTACGCGCGCCGCAGTCGAGGTCGCGGACGTTGTGCCGGTATCCGCGGGCTTTGCCATGAGTCCCCCCTCGGCCGCGTCGTTCGCGGCGGTCGTTGATTTGGTGCCGTTGGGCGTGGCGGCAAGCGTCCGCGCGCCGGCCCGGCCCCGAGCCCGCGGCGGCGTGCTGCCGTTGCGGACGTCGGACGCGTGCCCGGTCACTTCGGAAACAGTCGCGTTGGCCGGAGCCTTTCCGCCGCGGGCGGACGGCACTCGCACGGCCGTCTCCGATGGTGCAACGCGCTCTCGCGCGTTGCGCGACGAGGTCTTCGCTGGTGCCTTCGCGCCCGACGTCTTGGCGGCATTCGTTTTCGTTGCGGCAGCCTTCGTCTCGGTCGCCTTGGCCTGCGTCGCCTTCGTGGTGGTAGCTGTCTTGGTAGCGGCGGCTGCCTTGCTCGACGCTCCGGCCTTGGCGGGCGCGGCCTTCGCGCTCGTCGGCGCTGGGGTTGTCCTCGCGGCCGACTTCGACGCCTTCGTTGCCGGTGCCTTCGTTGCCGGTGCCTTCGTTGCCGGTGCCTTCTGCGCGGCCTTGGCCGCCGGCGTCTTCGCGTTCGCCGCCGAGGCACCGGCCGCCTTACCGGTGGCGCGCGTGCTCGCCGTGGCCTTCGACGCGGTCATGCTCGCGGCCTTGCTGGCCGCGCTCGTGTTCTTGTTCGTGGTGGCGGTCGTCGATGCCGCGGTCGCCTTACGGCCGCCGGTCTTCGCGCCGGTCGTCGCGGCCGCCGTGCCCCCCGTCCTTGCGGAACTCTGCTTCGCCTGCGGCGAGGACTTCGCCGAGCTATCTCTGGCGGACGCGGACTTCGCCGGCGCGGTCTTCGCCGGCGCGGACCTCGCCGCCGACGACACGCGCTTGCCGTTCGCCACCGATTTCGCCGGCGCGGCGCGTCCGGCGGACCGCTCGAGGCCGGCTTGGGCACCCTGCGCCGCGCGGGCGTTTGCCGGCGTCGCGGTGCGGACGCCTGCCCTCTCGGCCATCAGATTCCCCCAAATGAAAACGACAGGCGCGGCTCGCGCCGCGCACTGGTGAGGCTGGCAAGAATACGGAACCTATTGCCGTCCGACAAACATGCCACACGATCTAACCAGAATTCGGGTCAGCTTGCGCATCTACCTCGGAATATTGGTAAACGCATGTTTCCGGCGGCGATATTGGCTCCGACTGTTTAAATGCCCCGGCGGCGGCGCCTTAAACGAGTCGTCGAGGATTCCGGCAGCCACCTGGCCAGCAGGCCGCGTTTGCTGACCGCGGCCAGCCGATCGGCGGTGGCGTCCCGTACGTCCTGGGTCGCGACGATGAGCAGAGAGTCGCCGACCTTGAGGCGAGTGCCCCGATCCGGTACGAACCCCTGACCGTCCCGCGTCACCATGGTCACCACGGCGCCGACCGGCAGCCGCAGCTCGTCCAGATAAACGCCGTTCAGCCGGGACCCGACTGGAATGTCGAGTTCCAGCAGATCAGCGTTCATGCGGTCGAGCGGTGCGATCTCCACATGCAAATCCGTCGGCTGCGCGGCCGCGGTCACACCGGCGAATGCCGCGACGGGTGGCAGCGTGGTGCCCTGCACGATCGTGAAGATCACCACGACCACGAACACGACATCGAACAGCGCCTCGGCCCCGGACAGGTGCTCAGAGAGCGGGATGGTCGCGAGCACGATCGGGATAGCGCCGCGTAACCCCGCCCACGACAGAAAGACCTGTTCTCGAAGCCCGATGCCCAGCGGCGACACGCTCGCCGCGACCGAGATCGGGCGGGCGATGAACAACAGCACCGCGCCGACAACCAGCCCCGGCACCACGGCATGCACCAGACGCGGCGGCGACGCCAGCAGGCCCAGCAGGACGAACAGTCCAATTTGGGCGAGCCACCCGAGACCGTCGGCGAAACCCAGAATCGACTGACGGTGCGGCAGCCGTGCGTTGCCGAGCACGACACCGGCGAGATAGATGGCGATGAAGCCGGACAGGTGGGCGAGCGCGCCGACCGCGTACGCCAGGACCGTCAGGCCAACGACCGCCAGCGGGTAGAGGCCGGCGGCCGGCAACGCGACCCGCTTCAACATGGCCGCGCCCGCCCAGCCGACCGCGGCGCCAACCAGCGCGCCGCCGGCGAGTTCGCCGAGCGCGCGCGGCACTTCGAGCCAGGTGAAATGCGCGCCTGGCACGGCGAGTGCGAGCACGATGAGCACCACGATCGCGTCGTTCATGCCCGACTCGGCCTCGAGCGTGGCGGCGGTGCGCGGTCTGAGGCGCAATCTTCGGAGCGTCGAGAAGATGGCTGCCGCATCTGTCGGAGACAGCACCGCGGCATACAGAAGCGCGAGCCGCCAGTCGATTTCGAACAAGAAGTGCACCAGGCCACCGAGCACCGCGACGCTGACCACCACGCCGACCGTGGCGAGCGCCGTCGCCGCGCCGAGCGCCGGCCGGACCGCGGACCAGCGCGACGATAGGCCACCCTCCGCAATGATCACGATCAGCGCGGCGAGGCCGAGATGACGCGTGAGTTCCGCGTTGTCGAACCGGATGCCGAGACCGGACTCCCCCAGCGCGAGACCGAAGCCGAGATAGACGAGCAGGCTGGGCAGGCCGATGCGGGTGGACAGCCGCACCGCGATCGCGCCGCACAAGATCACGGCGGCGCCCAGCAGGATGGCGAGGTTCTCGGCGTACGTCATGCCGTCGACGCCGGTCCACGCAACGCGGCGAGCCGCTCGTCCAGATCCGCCGGCGGATCGGATATGTCGACGAGCTTGTCGCGACTCGTCGCGCCGGCCCGCAGGGCGAGATCACGGCGGCGCACGCCGAGCGCACGGGCGACCGCGGACAGCGCCGCGTCGGTGGCACGACCATCCACCGCAGGCGCGGGTACGGCAACCACGAGCGCGTACCCGTACGGGCCGGGACGGCCGCCGCCCACCGCGGTTCGGGTGGCGCCGGGTTTCACCCGTAGTGCGATCGTGACCATGACCCATTCTGACGAACGCATCGGGGCGACCGGTACGCGATGCCCCGGCCCGTCACGTCTGGGCCGCGGCGCCTGGGCGGCACAGGTCAGTCGGAATCGCTCTGTGACGCCTCGGCGACCATCGTTCGGTTGGGTTCACACAGCGCGCACGGCGTGAAGCCGAGTTCCTCCGCCGCCTCCCGCAGAGTCAGCGGCTCGGACGGGCGACCCAGCAGGTGGACGCAGCCGCGCAGGTGATAACGCGGCCGGCCGTCGATCACGAATACCTCAGGGTTCAGCGCCTGCGCGCGAGCGGACTCGGCGGCCGTGCTCGCCTCGACGGCCGGCTCGTCGGCCGGCACCTCGTCGTACTCGTCGTCCACCGCACCCTCCGCGGTGCTGTCGGCGGCCGTTGCGTCGGCCTGGTCCACTGCGGACAGTCCGTCGGCGGCGGCCTGACCGGTTGTCGATCCGCTGTCAGTGTGCTGGTTCCCCGCTTGCGCGGCACCTGAGGCCGCGTCGGCAGCACCCATAACGGAAACCTCAGAATCTGCGGCGCCAGCGACGGGCTGCCCGACTGGCGATTCGGCCGTGCGGGCCACCGGCACCCGTGCCGCACCGGCCGCGGTGCCCTGCTCCGAGACGGCGGCCGGAACCGCACTGGACGGGCGCGTCGTGACTGGGCTTGTCGCGATGGCCGTGCCGCCGCGGAGCCGGTCCCACCGCGTCGCTCGCGTCGCGTCGCCGGGCACTGATGGGAACACCTGCGTCGGCGTGTTGTCGCCGGGGGGTGCGTCGGCGTCGTCCGCGGTCTGCCGAACGCCGACGACGAGCAGGATCGCGGCGAGCACCGTCGACCCCATGGACGACAGGATCAGCACGTTTGATCCGTTGATTACGCCGCCGACCAACAACCCAACGGCGACCACGATGAGAAAGACGCTACCGACGATCACCGGTCACCGCCCACCAGGGAGGCGGGCGTTCAGTCGCTGCCGGACCGGTTGCCCGAACCTCCGAACGCGTTCGGTGCGCTGCCGGCCGCGGCGAGCCCGCCGCTGTTGCCGCCGCCCGGGCGGCTCGCCTCGCCGCCACGCGCCACCTCGGACTCCAGCCCTTCGCTGCGACCGTGCAGATCGCGGAGCTGGCTCTCCAGGTAGGCCTTGAGGCGGGTGCGGTATTCGCGCTCGAACTGCTTGAGCTCCTCGATGTGCTTCTGCAGCGCGGTGCGCTTCGTCTCCAGACCACCCATCGCCTCGGCATGGCGCGTGCGAGCGTCCCGGTCGAGCGCTTCTGACTTTGCGCGCGCGTCCCGGACCAGCTCCTCCGACTTGGTACGCGCGTCGGAGAGCAACTTGTCTGCCTCGCGGCGGGCGTCGCTGACGTGATCATCCGCGGTGCGTTGCGCCATCATCAGCACCCGAAGTGCCTGCTGCTCGCCATCGCCGCTCTGACCCGCGCCGCCACCGCCGCCGCCCTGCGAGCGAAGCTGTTCCAGCTCGGCCTGCATCGAACGGGCCGCCTGCTCGGCCGCGCCCTTGTCGCGCTGCAGCCGGTCGAGCTGAGCCTTCAGGTCGTTGTTCTCTTGCGCCATGCGCGGATCACCGCCCGGCCGCGGTGGCGCTCCGCCGGCCGATCCACGCAACTCGTTGTTGTCCTCGATGAGGCGTGCCAACTCGCGCTCGACCTCGTCCAGGAACGCGTCGACCTCATCTTCGTCGTAGCCCCGCTTGCCGATCGGGGGCTTCTTAAAGGCGACGTTGTGGACGTCGGCCGGGGTCAGCGGCATCGAGACTCCTCGGGTCGGTTGCGGGGGTGCCGCACAACTAACTACTCATCCCATCGCCGGCACTGGGCCTCCGGCGAGCATTCAGCTAGATCAGCACGCCTGCCACGACTCTCAACAACACGTACAGGATAAGCAGCAACACTAGGAACGCTATGTCAATGCTCACCGTACCAATACGCAACGGTGGGATCACTCGCCTCAACGCATGAAGGGGTGGGTCAGTGACGGTCCACACCAATTCGAGTGACGCAGCCGCTCCGCGACCGGGTCGCCACCGTCTCGCGTACTGGAGGACATAGCTCAGCGTCAACCGGATGAACAGCAGAAGCAGGAGGACGTACAGCACCAGGTACAGGGCTTGACCGATGATCGACTTCATGGCTCGATGTCGGACCCTCCGGGCTTCGGCGCCTGCTGTCGGAAAAGTCGGACAGCAGACAGATCTATCGTGGCGCCGTCAACTCCGGTGGAAGAAGCCGCCCTCGGCGATCTTCGCTTTGTCTTCGGCGGTGACCTGAATATTCGCCGGGGAGAGCAGGAAAACCCGGTTGGTCACGCGCTCCATGCTACCCCGCAGGCCGAATGCGAGGCCGGCGGCGAAGTCGACCAACCGTTTCGCGTCGGCTTCTGGCAGATCGGTCAGGTTGATGATCACCGGTACGCCGTCGCGGAACTGTTCGCCGATCGTACGGGCTTCGTTGAACGTGGTCGGGTGCAGCGTGGTGATCTGGTAGCGCCGGTCATCCGTTGCGCTCGGATCGGCGGCGTTGCGTGGCGTCGGGATCGAGTCCGGCTCCGGCTTGAGCGCGAGGTTGTCCCGAGTCGGGTACGACATCGGGGCGGCGGCGGAGGCGGTCACGGGCCGGGCGATGGCTCGTACCGTCGTCGACTCGGTATCGCGCACCTGACCGCGATCGGCACGTTCGCCCGCGAGGCGGGCGGCTTCCCGTTCGGCACGCGCACCGGCGAGGCGGTCGGCGACCCGAGCGCGGACGACGGCGGACGGATCGGAGCGTTCGTCGTCCGAATAGTCGTCGTCGTATCCGCGCTCGTCATAGCCGTACCCGTTGTCGTCCTCGTCTTCGATCAGGCCGAGCCACACCCCCGCCCTGCGCAATGCGCTCATGCCGGCCTCCTTCACCCCGTGTGGCACGCCGCCCTCCGACGACGCCACGACCCCAACGCGCGATGCCCCACCCTGTCAACGCACGTGTACGTACCTTGATATGCCCCGAGTTATTCGTATTTGTGGCTCCGTTATTTGTGGCGGCGTTCCGCGTCCGGTGGTCCGCCCGTTTTCGCTGAGCCAGTTGCGAGAAACGCACCGCCAGCCGCCCACAAACGTCCCGCCGGCCCAACTGACCGAAGGCTCGGCGGGCCAATGTTCGACGAGCCAAGGTTCGACGAGTCAATGCGAGGCGATGCAATGGCTCCGCGGCAAACAACAGTCGTGTAGTTCGTGTGCCGGTCGAGGCTACCGCAGCATTGCGCGCATGCCGAGTAACGCACTGCCGACGCGCACGTGTGTCGCGCCGGATCCAATGGCCGGTTCGAGATCCTCGCTCATGCCGGCCGACATCGCGGTCGCGCTCGGGTGCGACGTGCGGAGCTGCGCGGAGACCGCGGCCAATCTGCCGAACGCGTCCGGCGGCCGCATGTCAAGCGGTGCGACCGCCATCAATCCGAGCAGGCGCAGCCCCGGCTGTTCCGCCACTGCGTCCGCGAGCGCCGGAACGTCGGCGGCGAGCGCGCCGCCCCGTGCTACGTCGCCGTCGATGCTGAGCTGAATGAACACGTCCAGCGGTGCACGCTCGCTAGCGATGCGCGCGCGGCCAAGCGCGTCAACCAAGCGCAATCGATCCACCGAGTGCACCGCGGTCGCGTAGCCAGCCACCGATCTGGCCTTGTTGCGCTGCAGCTGCCCGACGTAGTGCCAGCGCACATCGATGCCGGCGGCCGCGCACGCGGCCGCCTTCGGTGCTGCCTCCTGATCACGGTTCTCGCCGATGTCACCAACTCCGAGCGCGGCGAGGTGCCCGACGTCCGCGGCCGGGTAGGTCTTGGTGACCGCCACCAGCGTGATGCCGGACGGGTCCCGGTCGACGGCGGCACACGCCGCGGCGATGCGGTCGCGCAGCCGGGCTAGCCGATCCGCGATCTCCGCGCGGCGCGCCGGATCGTCGGCGTTCGGTATCACGTGTCGATACTGCGCTCCGGCGCGCCGGGCCGCGTCACGACCCGTTCTTCAAGAAGTCCGGCACGTCGACATCGTCGAACAGCACACGGCGCGCGCTCGGCGTGCCGGCGGCCTGGCGCGGCGCGGCGCCGTTGGCGCCGTTCTCGCCGACCACCAGCGGCACCGTGTGCTTGCGCGACAGGTCCGCCGGCTTGTATGTCGGTGCGCCACCGTCGAATCCCGCGGCGATCACGGTCACGCGTACCTCGTCGCCGAGCGCGTCGTCGATGACCGCTCCGAAGATGATGTTCGCGTCCGGGTGCGCCGCATCCGTGACGAGCTGGGCGGCGTCGTTGATCTCGAACAGGCCGAGATCCGAGCCGCCGGCGATGGACAGCAGCACGCCGCGCGCGCCGTCCATGCTCTGCTCGAGCAGCGGGCTGGAGATCGCGGACTCGGCCGCCTCCACCGCACGGTTGTCGCCGCGGGCGCTGCCGATGCCCATCAGCGCGCTGCCGGCGCCGCTCATCACGCTCTTTACGTCGGCGAAGTCCAGGTTGATAAGGCCGGGCGTGGTGATCAGATCGGTGATCCCTTGTACGCCGGACAGCAGCACCTGGTCCGCTTGCCGGAACGCGTCCATCATGCTGATGCTGCGATCGCCGAGCGCGAGCAGCCGGTCGTTCGGGATCACGATGAGCGTGTCGCACTCGTTGCGCAGCTCCTCGATGCCGACCTCGGCCTGCACCTGGCGCCGCTTGCCCTCGAACCCGAATGGCCGGGTGACCACGCCGATCGTCAGCGCGCCGATCTTGCGCGCGATGCTGCCGACCACCGGAGCGCCGCCGGTGCCCGTACCGCCACCTTCGCCGCAGGTCACGAACACCATGTCGGCGCCCTTGAGCACCTCTTCGATCTCGTCGCGGTGATCCTCCGCGGCGTTGTGCCCGACCTCGGGATTCGCTCCCGCGCCGAGACCACGCGTCAACTCCCGCCCGACGTCGAGCTTGACGTCGGCGTCGCTCATGAGCAGCGCTTGGGCGTCGGTGTTGATGGCGATGAACTCCACGCCCTTCAGACCGACTTCGATCATCCGGTTCACCGCGTTAACGCCGCCGCCGCCGATGCCGACGACCTTGATGACCGCCAAATAGTTGTGCGGTGGTGTCATGGCCGTCCTTCCAGTTGAGAGGCGTCAGCGGCCGCCCCGTGCGGCGTCGACCTGCCGAGCCGAGGGTCGGACAAACCCTCACCCTCTACTAGAGACTTAGGCAGATGTCAACAACTGCGCCTTTGGGCAAGGTATGCGGCGCAGAGGCGGTAACCAAGGACCTCGTACGGCGTGTCGCCGGCCGACCAATGTCGCGGACCGCATTCACCTGCTCAGCGCACCGTCACCAGATTCGGCGCGCTTACATCGATGACCGTTCCGGGATGGGCCAGCAGTGACACGGCGACGCGGGCCTTCGTCGCATTGTCGGTCGCATCGCCCCAGACGATCTCCCGGCCGTCGGTCAACAGCAGGTCGATCTCGCTGGGCGTACGCGCCGTGATGTGGTCGAGTTGGTCGCGCAGATCGGACGGCAGCGCGGCCAGCACGCGGAGCGCGCCGACCGTGCTCGGGTCGCCCGGACCAGGCCTCGCGACCTCGACGACGGGCAGCCCGTCGGGTGCCGCCGACACGGTACGAAACGCCACCCCGGTGGCGTCCAGCAGCACGTACGTGTGCTTGTCGATCGGTACGGTGGCCACCGCGACCCGCAGTCGTACGTCGATGATCACCGTCGACGGCAGACGGCGCGACACGTCAGCGTGTGCGACCGGGGCGAGCCGCTCGACGCGTCGCGCCACGGCACCCGTGTCGAGGCCGAGCAGCGGTGCGTCGGCAGGGATCGCGGCGGCGGTCCGGATCGCGTCGGCACCGACGTAGCCCGCGCCTCGGATGTCCACGCGTTGCACGCCGAGGACGGACGTACCCAGCGCGACGTACGCGCCGGCGCCGGCGAGAAGGACAACGCCCGCGAGAATCAGCCACGGTCGGGCCGAGCGGAGCCGCCTGGCCCGGGCGCGCGAGTTGAAGCGGCGCAATGACGGCGGGATCGCGGTCGCGGTGGCCCGTACGAGACGCCAGCGCCGCGTACCCGGTCCGGTCATCGCCGTTACTCGTCCGCGGAATGGCGGGGCGCGTACGGTGCCGCCGGCTCCTCGGCCACCCCATCACGGTCGAGGGACCCGCCGCCCGATCCGCCGAGGGACCCGCCGCCCGATCCGCCGCCCGGCTCACCGGACCGCTCGGCCAGCGCGTCCACCAGCTGATCGCCCATCAAGGAGATCGGCGGCGCGCCCATCGTCACCACCACGTCGCCACGGCGGGCTCGCCGCAGCACCTCGCCCGGTACGTCCTCCCAGGACGGAACGAATGCCTTGTGCCGCGTCGCGAGATCGACGGCCGCGGTCAGCGCGACACCGCCCTCGCCCGGGCCACGGTGCTCGCCCGGCCCGAATACCTCGAGAATCACGGCCTGGTCGGCGATCGCGAGCGCGGCGGCGATCTCGGCCTGGAAGTCCCGCGTGCGATACATCCGGTAGGGCTGGAACACGACGATGAGCTGCCCATCGCCAGCCACATCGCGGAGCGTCTCGAGTGCCGCCTTCATCGACGTCGGGTGGTAGGCGTACTCGTCGAAGACTCGTACCCCAGCGGCCGTGCCCTTGAGCTCGAAGCGCCTGCGTACGCCCGGAAACGACGCGAGCGCCTCGACGATCGTGTCGATGTCCACGCCGAGCTTCGCGGTGGTCAGTACGGCCGCCGCCGAGTTCAGTGCGAGGTAGCGGCCGGGCACCGGGAGGGTGACCTCGCCGAGTGCCTGGCCGTCGAGCGTCGCGAGGTAGCGCGTACCGGTGCCGGCCGCGACCAGTTCGGTCAGGCGCAGATCGGCGTCGTCCGCCTCGCCGTACGTGTAGACCGCCCGGCCCGCGGCCCGGACGGTGGCCGCGAGCTCACGCGTACCGGGGTTGTCGGCGCACGTGACCACGAAACCGTCCGGAGCGGTGAGCGCGGCGAACTCGCCGAACGCGGCCGCGAGCCCGGCCAGGTCGCCGTACGTGTTCAGGTGGTCGGCGTCGATGTTGGTGACGATCGCGACGTAGGGGCGGTAGCGCAGGAAGGAACGATCGCTCTCGTCCGCCTCGACCACGAACAGCTCGCCGGTGCCGTGATGGCCGTTCGAGCCGGCCTCGGAGATCTCGCCGCCGATCACGAACGACGGATCCAGCCCGGCGTGCTGCAGCACCCACGTGGTCATCGATGTCGTGGTCGTCTTGCCATGGGTACCCGCGACCGCGATAGTCCGGCGGCCGGCCATCGCGGCGGCCAGCGCCTGCGAGCGGTGGAGCACGCGAAGACCGCGCGCCCGTGCCTCGACGAGCTCGAGATGGTCGGTCGGAATCGCGGTCGAATACACCACCGTGTCGACGCCGTCCAGGTTCGACGGTTGGTGCGTCATGTGGATCGTGCCACCCAACGCGCGCAACCCGGCAAGCGTCGGCCACTCGCGCAACTCGCTGCCGGTGACCGGGATGCCGCGGGTGAGCATCAGGCGCGCGAGACCGCACATGCCGACGCCGCCGACGCCGATCAGGTGAACGGTGCCGAGATCCTCCGCCGTGAGCTCGTCCGCCGCCGTCATTCCCCCACCCATGTCATCTCGCCGTCTTTCCCACGTCATTCAACGCTCTGACCGCGCCCCAATCGCTCTGACCGCGCCCGGTAGGCCGCGCATCAACGCGAACGCGTTGCGCTAGCCACAACTTCGTACATGTACTCGCGGAGCGCCTCGTCGCCGTCGCGCCGGCCGTAGGACGCCGCGCCCGAACTCATCTTCGCCAACGCCACCCGATCGTGCGCCAATGGAATGACGTTCGTCTCGATCCACGCCGATGTGAGGTCGCTGTTGTCGACGATGATTCCACCACCGCGTTCCACCAACGGCAGCGCATTTCGGCGCTGTTCCCCATTGCCGTAGGGCAACGGCACGTAGATCGCCGGCATGCCAACGGCGGCGGTCTCCGCGCACGTCATCGCACCGCCCCGACACAACGTCAGGTCGGCAGCGGCGTAGCCGAGCTCCATCTGCTCGATGAACTTCACGGTGACGTACGGCACCGGCAGGTCGCCGGGGATGTCCACCCACTCATTGCGGGCACCGATCACGTGTAGCACCTGGATGCCGGCCGAGGTGATCGCCTTCGCCGCGCCGGCCATCGCGAGATTGATCGCCCGGGCACCCTGCGACGCGCCGAACACGAACAGCGTCGGCAGGTGGGGCTGGAGGCCGAAGTGCGCGCGCGCCTCGTGCTGGCGGGCCTGCCGGTGCAGCGTCGAGATCGCGGTGCGCAGCGGCACACCGGTCACGCGCGCAGTACGCAGCGACGGCACCTGCTCGACCTGGTACGGGAATCCGACCGCGACGTTGTGCGTGAACCGCATCCCCATCCGGTTGGCCACGCCGGGCGGGACGTTCACCTCGTGGATCACCATCGGCGTGTGTCGCCGCCACGCCGCGAGGTAGCCGGGCACCGACACATACCCGCCGAAGCCGACCAGGACGTCGGCGGACACGTCGTCGAGAACCTTGCGCGCCGCGCGCGACGACCGGATCATCCGGTCTGGCGTGCGCACCAGGTCCATGTTCAGCGATCGCGGCAGCTGGAACGCGGGCACCAGCCGCAGGTCGTATCCGCGCGGCGGGATGATCTCGTTTTCCAGGCCGCGCGGCGTGCCGAGGCACGTGATGCGCAGGTCGGGATCGTGGCGGCGAAGGCAGTCCGCGAACGCCAGCAGCGGGTAGATGTGTCCGCCCGTGCCCCCGCCGGCGAGGACCACCGAACGCACCGCATCCATCCGCGTCTCCCTTCGCACCGATCCGGCTTCGACCCGATCCGGCCTAGCACCAATCCGGTCTCGCATCAATCCGGTGTCGCACGATCCAGCCGGCACTGGGCTCGCCGAACCTACCCAGGCATCATGCCTGGCCGGCCGGCTCGGCCGTTAGGTGCTCCCCCGTCGGGGCCGTGGTTCGCGGGCGTCCGGCGTCGGCAGCGCGGGCAGCGGCGCCCACAGGATGCGTACCCACTTGTCCGGTGGTCGAGCGTGCAGCGCGCGGGCCGCATCCGGCTCGGCGCGCGCGAACGACGCGAGCACGCCGACCGCGCCCAGCACCACGACCAGCGCGCTGCCGCCGTCCGAGATGAATGGCAACGGCAACCCGGTGATGGGCAGCAGGCCGACCACGCCGCCGATGTTGATCACCGATTGCACGACGAGCCACGCCGTGATGCCAGTCGCCACGATCCGCCGGAACGGGTCGGCCGACCGGCGCGCGATGCGGAAGCCGCTATACGCGAGCACGCCGAGCAGCGCGAGCACCACGAAGCACCCGACCACCCCGAGTTCCTCGGCGACCACCGCGAAGATGAAGTCGTTGTGCGCGTTGGGCAGCCGGCCCCACTTGAGGTGTCCCTGCCCGAGTCCGACGCCGAACCAGCCGCCGTTGGCGATCGCGTAGCGGCCTTCCAGCGCCTGGTAGCACGGGTCGTTCACGTCCTGGACGTGACATGTCGCCGGCGAATGGATGAAGCCGGTGAGCCGCTGGATGCGGTAGGTCTGCACGAGGACAAGGCCGAGGACCCCGGCGAGGCCGGCGGCACCAAGCCAAGCGAACACCCGCAGCCGGACGCCGGCGGCGTACATCAGCCCGAACAGCAGGATCGCCATGCAGATCATCGTGCCGAGGTCGCCGTAGCCGACGAGCAGCAGCATGAACACGGCGCCGGGCAGCAGGCTTCCGGCGATGTCCCGGAACCGCCGCCCGGTGCCGTCCGCGGCGGCGAGCACCTGGCCGCCCCACAGGCACAACGCGAGCTTGCCGAGTTCGGACGGCTGCATCTGCACCGGGCCGAGGTAGACCCACAGTTCGTCGGCGCGGAACGGCCCGATGCGTGCGGCGCCGATGGCGTGTACGCCGACCAGCGCGACCGCGAGATCCTGTACGCCGATCAGCAGCAACGCGAATCCCATGAGTGGCCGGGCAACGGCGCGGTACGTGCCGACCGGCAGCCGTTGCGCGATCCAGAACGCGGCCAGACCGATCAGCGCGTACACCAACTGCCGGGTCACCGGCGCGTACGCGTTTCCGCTCGCCACGTAGGCCTGCACGCTGGTGGCCGAGAAGACCATCACGAGCCCGATCACGAGCAGCAGGCCGGAGCTCGCGAGCAGTAGGTAGTAGGAGGACAGCGGCCGGGCGAGCAAGCCGCGCAGCGCGGCGAGCGGATCGCCCCGTGCCGCACGACTGCCAGGGTCGCCGCCCCGCGCCGGACGAGATCCGCGTGCCTCGGCGCCGTGGTCGGCCACCCGAATGTCGGTGTCCACCCGCGCCTCCTCGCTCGCTGGCCGGTCGGCTGCCGCGCCGCTAGGCCGTCGACACCCCGGTCATGTCAGTCCCGCCGGCGCTGCGATCCAACGCCCGCACCGCCGCCACGAACGCGTCGCCGCGCGCCCCGAAGCTCGCGTACATGTCTTTGCTCGCCGCTGCCGGGGCGAGCAGCACCGTGTCGCCCGGGTGGGCGAGGCCGGCCGCGGCCACGACCGCCTCGCCCATCGCCTTATCATCCGTGCTCGGCACGTCGACGACAGGCACATCCGGCGCGTGTCGCGCGAGTGCCGCGGCAACATCGGCTCGATCAACCCCGAGCAGCACCGCGCCGCGCAACCGGCCGGCCACCGAGGCGACGAGTTCGTTGACATCGACACCCTTGAGCTGGCCTCCGGCCACCCACACGATCGACGGGTACGCGGCCAGTGACGCGGCCGCCGCGTGCGGGTTGGTCGCCTTGCTGTCGTCGACGTACGTCACGCCGTCGATGGTCGCCACGGTCGCATTGCGGTGCGGCTCCGGCTGGTAGCCCGCTAGGCCGTCGCGCACCGCTTCCGGCGGCACGCCGTACGCCCGTGCCATTGCCGCCGCGGCCAGCGCGTTCGCGACATTGTGCTGCCCCGGCGGCCGGATCAGCGCCGCGTCCACGAGCGCAACGCCGGCGTACGGCTCGCCGGTGGCGGTGCCGAGCGCGCCGGTCGGCCAGTCCACGCGGTCGACCAGCACACCGTCCACCACGCCGAGCTGACCGGCGGCCGGCTCGCCGAGCGTGAAGCCGACGCGACGGCCGCGCACGCCTGCCAGGCCGGCCGCGACCAACTGATCGTCGAGGTTACCGATCGCGATGCCACCCGCCTCGGGCGTCGCGGCCCGCCAGATGTCGAACTTCGCGGCCACGTACGCGCCGAAGCTCCGGTGCCACTCGAGGTGATCGTCGGCGGCGTTGAGAAACGCGCCGACCTGCGGGGCGAGCGATGACGACCAGTAGAGCTGGAAGCTCGACAACTCCACGGCGAGCACGTCGAGGCCGTCGCTCGCGCGGGCCGAGCCGAGCAGCGGCACGCCGATATTGCCGAGCGCTGCGGTCCGGCGGCCGGCGGCCGCGAGGATCGCGGCAAGCATCGTCACGACCGTGGACTTGCCGTTCGTACCGGTGACCGCGAGCCATGGCGGCGCGCCGGGGCCGCGGTCTCGCCACGCCAGCTCCGGTTCGGAGTAGACGTCCAGACCGGCCGACACGGCCGCGGCGGCAAGAGCGTCATGCGGGGGTACGCCCGGCGACACCAGGACGTCGTCGACGTCGGTCAATAGGTCAACCGGCGGCGGGTCGGCGACCAAGACCGTCGCGCCGGCCGACGCCAGGCGATCCAACGCCTCGCTGGGGCGGCGATCGGTGACGATGACGCTATCGCCCGCGGCCAGAAACCACTCCGCGCCGGCCACCGCGGCGACGGCGGCGCCGACCACGAGGTGGCGCCGTGTGGCGTGCACCGCCGGATCGCTCAACTGATCGCTCTCAGGAAGTCGCCGTAGAACAGGCCGAGCGCGACCGCCACGCCGATGCCGGCGATGATCCAGAAACGGATCACGATGTTGACTTCGCTCCATCCGGCCAGCTCGAAGTGGTGATGCAGCGGCGACATGCGGAACACACGTTTGCCGGTGGTCTTGAATGAGATCACCTGGATGATGACGGACATCGTGGTGATCACGAACAGCAGGCCCATGATGGGCAGCAGCAGTTCGGTCCGGGTGGCGACCGCGAGCGCGGCGAGCAGACCGCCGATCGCCATCGAACCGGTATCGCCCATGAACACTCGGGCCGGCGACGCGTTCCACCACAGGAAGCCCAGCATCGCGCCGGCCGCGGCGCCGGCGACGAGCGCGACATCGAGCGGGTCACGCACCGAATAGCAGTAGAGGTGTGTGAAACTCGGCGCCGACGGATCGCCGCACCAGTGCCGGAATTGCCAGAACGCGATCATCATGTAGCCGGCGAACACCATCGTCGCCGCGCCGGTCGCCAGGCCGTCCAGGCCGTCGGTGATGTTGACGCCGTTCGTCGCGCCGATGACGATGGCGACCATCACCGCGATCGCGGCAATCTTGCCGACATCCAGCCAGGACAGGTCGCGTACGAACGACACGAACGTACTCGCCACGGTCTGGCCGTTGGACGGGAAGTAGAGCGCGATCGCGCCGAAGACGCCGCCGACGAGCAACTGCAACGCGAGCTTCCAGCGGGCGCTGATTCCGAGGCTGTTGCGCTTGCGCACCTTCAGCAGGTCGTCGACGAACCCGATCGCACCGCAGCAGATGAACAGACCCAGCAGGAACAGGCCGGTCAGGGTCGGGCCGGAGGGCACCGAGAACTTCTTCGACAACGTCTTGAGCATCAGGTGACCGGCGATGTAGGCGACCAGTGTCCCGGACATGAAGACCAGGCCGCCCATGGTCGGCGTACCACGCTTGACGGCGTGCCCGGACGGGTTGATGTCGCGGATCGGCTGGCCGGCCTTCAGCCGCGTGAGCGCCTTGATGGCCAGCGGCGTGAGCAACAGCGAGAAGACGAAGGCGACGCAGACGGCGACGATGACCGAGCCGATTGCGCTCATGCGCCCTGTCCCAAAGCTGGGCTGTCGGCACCCGTCGATGTCACGTGCCGAGCCGGCGCGCCGACCGCAGGTCCAGGCGCTTCGACCAGCTTCTGCCTGAGCGAATCCGCGACCTTCCAGGTGCGGTATCGCGATGCCTTCACCAACACCACGTCGCCGACGCGCAGATCGGCGTGCAACTCCCCGATCGCGGCGTCCTGGTCTGCTACCGCCACCGATGTTCCCTTCCATCCGGTCACCGATAAGGCCCCGTGGTGGATCGGCTCGGCGCCGTCGCCGACCACGATCAGGCGGTCGACGCCGAGCTCCGCGGCGAGCTGCCCGACGCCCTCGTGGCCGGCACGCTCGTAGTCACCGAGTTCGGCCATGTAGCCGAGCACGGCGATGCGGCGCCGGTCCCGGCCGACGGCGGCGAGCGCGTGCAGCGCCGCCGACATCGACGCCGGATTGGCGTTGTACGAGTCGTCAATGACGGTGACACCGTCGGCGCGCTCGAAGACATCCATCCTTCGTGCAGAAACCACCCGCAGCTCCGCCAGCCCGTCGGCCACGTCCGGGAACGGCAGGCCGGCGGCCAGCGCGACGGCGGCCGCGACGAGCGTGTTGCCGACCTGGTGCCGGCCGGGCACTGGCAGGGATACCCGAGCGGTGCCGTCCGGCGTGACGAGCGTGTACGACGCCCGACCCGCATCGTCGACCACGACCTCGTCGGCTCGAACTTCGGCATCCGGCGCCTCGCCGGCGTACACGACGCGCGCCGCCGTACGGCTGGCCATCGCCCGTACCAGTGGGTCGTCCGCGTTGAGCACCGCCACTCCGTCGGCCGGCAATGACTCGACCA
The DNA here is from genome assembly GCA_035263025.1 of Micromonosporaceae bacterium. Lineage (GTDB taxonomy): Bacteria > Actinomycetota > Actinomycetes > Mycobacteriales > Micromonosporaceae > DASQPR01. The sequence goes on along the minus strand of DATFRR010000123.1, from coordinate 5,053 downwards.
GCTCGCCCTTGGCCGCCGCGATCGCCTCGACGGAGCCGAACTCCCCGATGTGCGACGTGCCGACATTCAGGACGGCGCCGATCCGCGGCGGCGCGACCTCGCACAAATAGCGCACGTGCCCGCCGCCCCGAGCGCCGATCTCGAGCACGAGAAAGCGCGTGGCATCGGTGGCCCGCAACACGGTGTACGGGTGACCCAGCTCGTTGTTCAGCGAACCGGCGGGGGCGACGGTCGGGCCGGCCCGCGACACAAGCTGAGCGATGAAGTCCTTGGTCGTGGTCTTGCCGGAGGATCCGGTCAGGCCGATCACGGTGGTCTGCGGCAGACGGTCGACGACGTGGCGAGCGAGGCGCGCGAGAGCGGCCCGCGGGTCGTCGACGACGATGCACGGCACCCCGGCGACGGCTCGCTGGCCGAGCACGCCGACCGCACCGGCGGCGACCGCCGCGTGCGCGAAGTCGTGTCCGTCCACGTGTTCGCCGGCGAACGCCACGAACAGGCCGCCGGGCGTCACCTTGCGCGAGTCGTACTCGACCGTGCCGGTGACCCGGATCTGCGGGTTCGCGTCGACCAACACGCCACCGACCGTCGACGAGATCTCGGCGAGCGACATCGCGATCACGGCGTGCCTCCACGGCCGCCGACGGGTATCGACGACGCGCTGTCGCCGAAGCGCGCTCGCAACGCGGCCGCTAGCTCGACCCGGTCGTCGAAGGGGTGCAGCGCGCCGGTGATCTCTTGGCCGCGCTCGTGTCCCTTGCCGAGCACCGCGATCACATCGCCGGGCGCGGCGCGGCGTACGGCTTCGTCGATCGCCGCTCGCCTGCCGGCCACCTCGAGGATCTCGGCACCGGCCCCCGAGGCCGTCGCCCCGCGCAACACCTCGGCGCGGATCACCGACGGGTCCTCCGAACGCGGGTTGTCGTCGGTAACGATCAGCAGATCACTCCCGCGGGCCGCGGCGGCACCCATCACCGGCCGCTTGCCGCGGTCGCGGTCACCGCCCGCGCCGATCAGGCAGATGACGCGGCCGGCACCGAGGCGGCGTACCGCGTCGAGCGCCGCCACGATCGCGTCCGGCTTGTGGGCATAGTCGACCACGCCGGTGACTGGGCCGGGCGCGGCCACGCGCTCCAGCCGACCGGGTACCCCGGCGCATGCCGCGACACCCTCGGCGGCAACGTCCGGTGCCACGCCGACCGCGACGAGGCACGCGATCGCCAGCAGCGCGTTGGCGATGTTGTGGCGGCCTGGCATGCGTACGCCAGCGGACAGCCCGACACCACCGGGACCGTACGCGGTGAACCGCTGCCCGAACCCGTCCGTCGCGACGTCCAGCGCGTACCACGTCGCGGACGTGTCGCCAGCGGCCGAGTACGTCACGGTGGCCGGCTTCGTCATGGCGTCCGGCTTGTAGAGCGGCCGGAGCGCCGGGTCGTCGGCGTTGAGGATCTCCGTGTCGCACCGCCCGTCGAACAGCTTCGCCTTCGCCGCGAAGTAGTCCTCCGCGTCCCGATGGAAGTCGAGGTGATCGAGCCCGAAGTTGGTGAAGCCGCCGACCGCGAAGCGGGTGCCGCCGACCCGGTCGAGGGCGAGCGCGTGGCTGGAGACCTCCATGACCATCGCGGTGACGCCGCGCTCGATCGCCGCCGCGAACAGGCCGTGCAGGTCGCTCGCTTCGGGGGTGGTGCGCACGCTGTCCACGACGAGGTCGCCGAGCCGGGTCTCGACCGTACCGATCAGACCGGTCACGTGGCCGGCCGCTCGCAGTCCGGACTCCACGAGGTAGGCAGTCGACGTCTTCCCGGCGGTACCCGTGAGGCCGATCAGCACAAGACTGCCGGCCGGATCGCCGTACACATCGGCTGCGGCGGGACCGAGCGCGGCGCGCGCGTCCGGCACGACAATCGCCGGCAGTCCGACCGCCTGGGCGGCCGAGACACCGTCGGCGTCGGTCAGCACGGCGACCGCACCGGCGGCGGCCGCCGCGGCGACGTACGCCGACCCATGCGTACGGGCGCCGGGCAGCGCGGCGAACAGATCACCCGGCCGGACCTCGTCGCTGGCGTGCGTGATGCCGGTGACCGTGACATCGGCGGCGCCCCCGGGCGGCCCGTCGACGAGTCGCACATCGCCGAGCCGCGCGGCGATCGCGGCGATCGAACGCGGCGCCGTCACGCTGGGACGCGGGTAGCCGGGCACGGCGTCAGACCCTACCCGCCCGGACGGGACGAACGGTACTTGACACCGGATTCGGCCGGCCCCCCGACATCGCAGCCGCGGTCAGCCGTCGGATGCGGCATCTCTTAACGGCATCACTTAACGGTGGTCTGGAACTTCGGCGCTGTCTCGCCATCCGGCGGCACGCCGAAGTGCTGCAACGTGAAGGTCATCATGTCGTGGAACGTCGGCGCCGGTACGGTCGTGCTGGACCCGTCGTGGACGTGCGCGAACACGCCGATCACGTAACGCGGATTGTCCGCCGGCGCCATGCCGACGAAGGACACCACGTTGCCCGCCTCGTATTTGCCGTCGGACACCTGCAGGCCGGTGCCGGTCTTGCCGGCGACCTGGTAACCGGTGATCGCCGCGGTGGTGCCGGTGGCACCCTTCACGGTGGTCACCGCTTGAAGGAGGGTACGCATCTCCGCGGCGGTCTGTGGCGTGACGACCTCGTGGCGCGCCGGGGCCGCGGCGGGCGTGACCGTCCCGTTTGGCGCGATCGTCGCCTTCACCACGTGCGGCTGAACCCACACGCCGCCGTTGGCGATCGCCGCGTACGCCGCCGTCATCTGCAGCGGTGTCACGGAGATGCCGAGGCCGATCGGGATCGAACCGAAGCTCGACCCGCTCCATCGATCCGGCGGCTGGACGAGTCCCGGAGACTCGGCCGGCAGTCCTTCGCCGGTCGCCTGCCCGAAGCCGAACTTCCGCTGGTACGCATAGAGATTGTCGGCACCGAGCTGGCCCGCGACGGTGATGGTGCCGACGTTCGACGAGAACGCCAGCAGGCCGGGGATGGTGAGCTTGGTGCCGGTCGGGAACGGATGGGTGTCGTGGTACGTGACGCCACCGCGTCTGATCGTCGGACCGACGGTGAGCACCGTGTCCGGCGTGATCACACCCTCGTTCAACGCGCCGGCGATGGTAATGAGCTTCGCCACCGAGCCGGGATCCACTGCCTTCTGGGTCGCCGCGTCCACCCGGTCGGCGGCCGGGTAGTTCTGCCACGCCGCGGCGTCGTACGTCGGGTAGCTCGCCTGCGCCAGCACCTCGCCGGTCTTCGCGTCCATCACCACGGCGGCCGCGAAGTCGGCATGCGCTTTTGACATGTGGTCGAAGAGCATCTGCTGGATCTCGTACTGGAGATCCCGGTCGATGGTCAGCTCGATGGTCGAACCGGGTCGGGCCGGCGTCGACTCGTCGTAGCCACCCGGCAGCTCGGTGGACAGGCTGCCGTCGCCGACTTCGTACGTGTGCGAGCCGTTGACGCCCTGCAGTTGCTTGTTGAAGGCCTCCTCGAGCCCGCCGAGGCCGACCGAGTCGCTGCCGGTGAACCCGATCAGGTTCGCGGCCAGGTCGTGGCCGGGATCCTCACGACGCTGGTCGTACGCGATCCCGATGCCCGGCAGGTCCAGCGCCTGTACGGACGCCGCGGTCGTCGGGTCGAGCCCGCGCGCGAGGTATTCGAACTCGTCCGGCGTGCCGTCCGGGCGCGTCTTGTGCGACAGCTTCGGCAACAGCTCGGAAACCGGTACGCCGAGCAGATCGCGCAGCTTCGAGGCGGCGTAGGCCGGATTCACGACACGGGTCGGGTCGGCGAACACATAGCGTGCGTCGACACTCTGGGCGAGTACGTTGCCGTAGCGGTCGAGGATGGCGCCGCGCTTCGCTTCCAACACGGTCGTGGTGAGCCGATCCTTCAGACCGGCCGCCGCGTAGGCGCGCCCGTCGGTGAGCTGGAGCAACACGAGCCGACCGCCCAGCACGGTGAAGATGACCAACGCGAGCACAGTCGCGAGGCGCAGCCGCTTGCCGGGCCGGAACGTTCGAAGCGGCGGCTTCCGCCGTGCTCGGTCGCCGGCTCGCTTCGGTCGGTTCGACTCGCGCCTCGTCGGCGCCGATTCGCGCTTCGTCGGCGCCGATTCGCGTCGCGGCCGTTCCAGGGCACGGTCCGGCCGCTGCGATCCGCGGGCCTTTCGGTCCGGGGCAGACGTCGGCGCGGTCGCGGAGCGGCCCCGCGTCGTCTTTGGTGACGCGGTCCGCGACCTCGCATCGGTCGCTGATCGGCTGGTTGTGCCCGACCCGGTCCGAGACGAATCGGAGCGAGCGTGGCCCGACAGATCCGCCGGCCCGGACTCGACGAGTCGAAGAGCGGGCCGGTGCGGATCCGTCAGGCGGTCGGGACCGGTCTCCCGTACGGTCCGACCACGTGGTGTGTAGGCGCGCGCGTCCGAGATTCCGCCACGACCGGTGCCAGCGGCTCCCGGCCGGCGCGCGGACAGCGGCCCGATCGAAAGGACCTCACGGGTACGACGGCCGGGACGCCGCGCGCCGCCCGGCGAATCGCCGTCGTACGCGTCGCGGTCCCGGCCGTCGTCCCGCCGCTCGGCCATGGCTAGTGGCCGACCTGCGCGGTAATGCTAGGGGTATCGGTGGACGGGTGGCCTACCCCGACGACCGAGCCGTTGGGCAGTTGGACATACCCGAGCGGCCCGGCCGGCACCAGGCCGAGCCGGTTCGCGTCGGCGACCACGCTGCCCGGTGCCTCCTGCTGGACCAGGTTCTGCTGCAGTTGTTGCTGCTGCTGGTTCAGCGTGGCCTGCTTGTTCTGCAGCTCGTTGAGCTTGAACTGGTTGGCGTTGATCAATGTGGAAAGCACCAGGATGCCCACCACGCCGGCGACGACGACGAACAGCAACGTCGCGACGAACGGTGCGCGGGCGACGCTGACCGGCAGCGGTGGCGCGACCCGCAACCGGTGACGGGACTCGACAGCGGCGTCGCGCTCGGCGGCACGCTGTGCGGCCCGCTCGTCGGCCGCCTCGCGTTC